>JBPCPS010000156.1:0-51719 GCA_050998915.1 Gemmatimonadaceae bacterium | reverse complement strand
CGGTTGGATCCGTCCCGCGCGTAGCCGACACGTACATCCCCACATAGTCATACCGGCCGGCCCAGTACCGTCGCAGCGAGATCTGCCCAGTGGTAGACAGCGTACCACCCTGCTTTACCACATACGGCCTGAAGGCGTACCAGTAATTTCCGCGGTAGCCGCCGATGCTCCCCGTATACGCGACAATAGATCTCGACGATACCTGAAAGAGCCGCGCGCCGCCGGACAGCTCGATCGCTCGCGTCGGCGAGCTGAACAGCTCGAGCCCGGCGCGCAGCGGGATGAAGACCGCCTTGTGGGGCGATACGGCGGCCGCGATGTACAGGTAGCCGACTCTCCCCGCTCTGGGATACGCCTCTACCTCGGCCTGCAATCCCGTCGAGCCGAAGCGCTGGCCGGCGGTGACGCGAGCGACGGCAACACCCCATCGCGGAACGAACGTTCGATGCGCGGAGAGCAGCACCCACGGGTCCATGCCTTCGATGTGCTCGAAGCTGAGTTGGCCGCCGACGGCTGCCGTATCGACGGGAGCCCGAGCGCCCACGCGGGGAGCAACCCCCTGGGCGACCGCTTTCGCCGGAAGGACGCTCAGCAGCACCACGATGGATGCGGCTACCGTGCGCCGGATGGCACTCGCGCGCCGAACTGAGGCCTTACTTGGCAAGTGCGACGTGTATGCTCATGGAGGGAGACAAAAGAATACGCGCGACCGCCCCGAAGGGCAATCGCGCGCTCTTTTAGTAGTACGTCCCGCGCCGAGGGCGCGCGCCCGTCCGATCAGCTCAACCGCACTCGCTGAAGCCGCACACGTGGCACTTGGCGCAGCCTTCCGCGTACTCTAGCGACGACCCGCAGTCCGGACACGTGCCGAACGACGCTTGATCGTGCGCCAGCGCGTCGAACGCGTATTGCGACTGCTCACCCTCCGACGAAGCCAGCGGCGCGGTCACCGTGATCGGCGTCCCCAGCGGCGGCGTCATCCCCGACGCCAGCAGGTCCTGCTGTACTCCCTGCTTCTCCCGCAGCCACTCCTCGAGCGCGATGCCGATCGCGTCGGGCACGGACAGCACCTTGTTCGCGCCGATGCCGACAGCGCGATCCGAGCTGATGCCACGCAGTTGCCGGTGGACTTCGCGGAGCGGAATGCCCGACCGGAGAGCGAGCGAAATAAGTCTCCCCATGGCTTCGACATCCGCCATCGCCGCGCCGCCGGCCTTCCCGAGATTCACGAAGACCTCGAACGGCTGGCCCCGGTCGTCTTCCGTAATGTGTACGAACATCGTGCCGAGCGGCGTCTCCTTTCTGATTGAAGTGCCGCGGAGCTTGTCGGGACGAGAGCGCTTGGTGCGGCGCTGAAGATTCTCGGCCTCGGACTCGAACAGCGCCACCTTGAGCCGCTCGACTTCGGCGTTCAGCTCGGCGATCGTGCCATGCAGATCCCCAGTCGCGGCACGGCTCGACTTGCCCGCGTCACGCTCGGCCTTGGCCTTCTCCGTCGCGCCGGTGGAAAGCACCTGGTTGTCGCGCGAGCCGTCGCGGTACACCGTGACGCCCTTGCACTTGAGCGCGTAGGCCAGCTCGTAGATGGCGCGCACGTCCGACGGCGTGGCGACGTGCGGAAAGTTGGTTGTCTTGGAGATCGCGGAGTCGCAGTACTCCTGAAACGCGGCCTGCATCCGCACGTGCCACTCGGGAGTGATGTCGTGCGCCGTGACGAACACGCGCTGCCACTTCTCCGGCACCTCGTCGAAGTGGATGTGGCCCTCCTTGGCAATCTTTTCCATGAGTGCCTCGGAGTACCAGCCTTCGCGCTTCGCGATCGCGAGGAAGTCCTCGTTCACATCCGGCATCATCGCGCCGGCCTGATTGCGCATGAACGCAACGGCGAACAGCGGCTCGATGCCGGAAGAGCAGCCGGCGATGATCGAAATCGTTCCCGTCGGGGCGATCGTGTTGACGTTGCAGTTGCGGAGCAGCTGCATCGGACGGATGCGCGCGCCGCGCTCGTCGCGGGCGCACGTCTCGTCCGGACCCCAGATCGAACGCGCCCACTCGGGGAACGGTCCGCGATCGTTGGCCAGCCGGTCGCTCTCGCGCTTGGACTCGACGTCCACGAACTCCTGCAGCTTGCGGCCGAACTGGATCCCCTCCTCGGTGTTGTACGCTATCCCGAGCCGGACCAGCGCGTCCGCGAAGCCCATCACGCCGAACCCGATCCGCCGGATCCGCTTCGACAGCGCGTCGATCTCCGGGAGCGGATATTTGTTGACGTCGATGATATTGTCGAGGAAGTGCACCGACAGATGGATGTCGCTGCGCAGCCCGTCCCAGTCCAGCTTCCCGTCGCGCACGTAGTAGCCGACGTTGATCGAGCCAAGGTTGCAGACATCGTACGGCAGCAGCGGCTGCTCTCCGCACGGATTCGTGGCCTCGTACGGGCCGACGTGCGGCACAGGGTTGTACCGGTTGGCTTCGTCGATGAAGAAGCAACCGGGCTCACCCGTCCGCCACGCGCCCTCGATCATCTTGTCCCACACCGCGCGCGCGTCGAGCTTGCCGACGATGTCGCCGCTCGACGGATCCATCAGCTCGTATTCCGTCCCGCTCTTCACCGCGTCCATGAAGCGATCAGTGACAGCGACGGAGATGTTGAAGTTGGTGATCTGCGTCAGGTCTTCCTTGCAGTCGATGAACTGCAGGATGTCGGGATGATCGACGCGCAGGATGCCCATGTTCGCGCCGCGGCGCGTACCGCCCTGCTTCACCGCGTCGGTCGACGCGTCGTACAGCTTCATGAACGACACGGGGCCCGATGCCACGCCGGTGGTAGACCGCACCATCGAGCCGCTGCCGCGCAGCTTCGAGAAGGAGAAGCCCGTTCCTCCGCCGGACTGATGGATCAGCGCCATCGACCGCAGCGTGTCGTAGATGCCGTTCTGTCCGTTGGAGAGAGCGTCTTCCACCGGAAGCACGAAGCACGCGGACAGCTGTCCGAGGGGACGGCCCGCGTTCATGAGAGTGGGCGAGTTCGGGACGAACCGCCGACGCGTCATGAGACCGTAGAACTCCTCGGCCAACGCGGTCACCGCACCTTCGCTCGCACCGTACCGCCTGTCCGCCTCGGCAACCGTAGTCGATACGCGCCAGAACATGTCCTCGGGCGCCTCCGTCGGCTTGCCCGCAGCGTCCTTGATCAGGTAGCGCTTCTCGATGACGGTCCGCGCGTTCTGATTCAGTTCCGCAGGCGCTGTTGGAGGGGTGGGTGCGATGGCCATCTTCATGATTCTCCGCTCTCGGTAAGCTTACTACGCACCTTGCTGGGTCGCTCGGTACGAAAAGGACTAAAGCCTTGTGCTGCAATCTTTTCGCGCTTGAAATCGACCACTTTCGCGCGGGGGGTCAACGTATCCGAGTACGTGTATCCGCGCCAGTTGAATTTAAACGATTATGTAACAAAAGGTTAGCGATTGCGCATCACGAATGTCCGACCGGGGTCGGGTTTTCAACGACGAAGGGCGACCTCTCCACATTCTGCGGCGGGATCGGTGTCCAAGCTCGCGCCTCGGCGACGTAAAACCATTTGTCGCAATGGGTTACAGATTTTTTGCTTCCCTCCTAACAATTCGCTGCCCGCACCAGCGGGGCTGGGAGCAAGCGACACGGCTTCACGGCCGTTGCTTGGAATCACGCTAGCCGACCGGGGCGCGCCCAGCTCGCGGAAGTACTGCTCCAGTCCCTCCACGATGCTCCGCGCATAGGCGTCCTGATACTCCGCGGTCTTCATCGCGTTTTCCTGGTCGGGAAGCATCATGAAAGCGCCCTCCGTCAGGATCGCCGGGAACCACGACGGGCGTGCCACGGCGAAGTTCGAGCGCCGGGCACCGAGATCGCGCAGGTGCATGTTCCGGATCAGCGCCTCCTGCGTGAGCTGCGAGAGGCGGCCCGAATGCGCGTGGAACGAGTATGTGCTCGAACCGTTGTTCAGGAAGGGATTCACACCGTCCGGGAAAGCGTTGTAGTGGATGGACACCAGCGCGTGCGCGTTGGCGCGCCGTGCCATCGTCGGGCGCATGTTGAGGTCGACCACTTCCTCCGCTTCCGTCTTCGTCATGAAGACATTGGCACCACGCTCGATCAGCAGCTCTCGCGCGCGAAGGGCCACTGGAATGACCGCCGCGCGTTCCAGCAGCGCCGTCGGACCGGTAGCCCCGGGCGCCTGCCCCTGGATGCCCGGGTGACCCGGATCGATTGCGATCAGCAGCCCGCGCAACGGCGCCGCCGGGTCGATCGCCGGAGGGCGGCGCACCTTGAGAACGAAGTTGCCGTTCTCGAACAGCGGCTGATATCCGAACACGGGCCGCGCCAGATCGAGGATGTATTCGGTTCGCACGGCGCCGTGGGCGATGCTGATGCTCTTGAGCAGCGGATCGCTTACGACCCTGTTCCCTTCCGTGCGCGGAGCGAATGGTGTAGCGCCGAACAAAGTGACGGTCAGGCGCGAGCCGTTCACGCTGACGTAGTACGCCGGCGGACCAGTTGCGGGCACCACAAGGTCGACGGACTCGGAGTATGAGATGACCGTGTCCCGCCCGATCGAGAGCGGAGGCGGCACGAAGCCGGCGGGCTGCTCCCGGATCTGGCTGTTCGCCACGCGGAACCGCACCGACGGCTCGAGCTCGACAACGGTCTCGTTACCGACGACCCCCGCAGTCCGAACGGCCGTTCCCGGAAAGAGAAAATATCTGACGATGTTCGGGTCCGGCGACGGCTGCCCCGTCACGACACGGTCGGTGTCGTTGGCCACCGTCGTGGGGCCGACGAGAATCCCGTAGCGTGGCGCGGTGTCAGCGGGCTGCGCTGCGGGCCCCGGCGTCGCCGCTGGAGTGGCCGTCTCGGGCGGCAGCGGCAGCCTGACCGGGTGCGAGAGCCGCGTCGTATCGCGGCCAAGCACGGCGATCAGGTCGTAGCGCGCGGTTTCGGACGATGGCACGGGGAGGAACGCCAGGAAGGCCCCATTGGGCCAAACGGGCGCCGGCTCGCCGTTGATGAACAGCGCTGCGTATCCGTTGCCGATGGACCCGAAGATGAAGTTCGAATCGCGCGAGGCGACGACAGAGTTCGCGGTCGGATAAACCACGTTGATCGCCACCGGGCCTGTCACCAGCGGGATGGGCGGCAAATTGGCATTCACCGGCGCGGGCGGCCGGCCGGGCATCGGTGCCGTGGGGCTCGGAACTCCGACTCCGGATGCGGGCGCGCACGCGGACACGATCGCGAGCAGCGTCATAAGTCTCAGACTGCGCATGGCTTGCCTTGGAACGGAATGGACGGATCGGTTTAGCTGAAGGTGGGGGTGAGCAAATATCCGGCCTCTGGAGGGGTCACATGGAGCGCGCCATATTCGTGCGGATGAAACGACTGGTCATCGCCGCAGTCGCGGCCGCGCTTGGGGCCTGCACGGGCCCAGGCAGCCCCGAAGCCGAGCTTCCTGACTCCGCGCTGACCCAAGTGCCGGCGGACCCTGTGGCCGCGCCCCAGCCCGTCCAGGCCGAGTCAGTGACCCGGGCTCCGAGCCAGGCGCCGACGGCCAGCCAGCCTGCTCGGCCCACGCCGGCGCAGCCCTCGCGAACCGAGCCGCCCCTGCGGCAACCTCCGCCGCCGAGGGACACGCGTCCGTCCATTCCCTGGCCGCCGGATACGCTCTAACTGCGCTGCGTGCTGCGTGCTGCGTGCTGCGTGCTGCGTAGTTACGCCGTCGTTTCTCCTGAATGCTCAGCCGCCCCGCGCGGCGCTTCTCCCGACCACGGCGCGATCCACGGCAGCATCACCAGCGCCGGCAACGCCATGGCAATCGTGAAGAGGAAGAACGTCGGCCACCCCATCGTCTCCGCCCACTTCCCCGCGGGTGCGACGATGATGCTGCGGCTCGCGGCCGCGAGGCTGGAGAGCAATGCGAACTGCGTCGCCGAGAAGCGCTTGTTGCAGACGCTCATGAGATAACCGAGCAGCGAAGCAGTCACGAGACCGTACGCCAGGTTCTCGATCACGATCGCCGCAGTGAGCATCGCCGTGCTCTTCCCCTGCAGCGCGAGCACGTAATACATGAGATTCGTGACGGCCTGCACGCCGAGCACGATCCAGAGCGACTTGTTCAACCCGATCTTGGCTATGACCACGCCGCCGATGAGCACGCCGACGATCGTCGCCGCGAGCCCGATTCCGCCTACCACCACGCCGACTTCGGTCTGGGAGAACCCCGTCTGCAGGAAGAACGGCGTCGCCATGGTCTGTGCGAGCCAGTCCGCGTAGCGGTACAGCACTATGAACACGAGGATAAACAGTCCCGTGGCTAGTCCAGAGCGCTGGAAGAACTCCCTGAACGGAAGCACGACGGCGTCGGTCAGCGACTGCGGCGGCGCGTCGCGCAGCACCGGCTCGGGCGCGAAGAAGTCGGCGGCGATCCCGATGAGCATCAGGCCGGATAGCGCCATGTATACGGCCGGCCAACCGATGCGGTCAGCGAAGATGAACGCGAAGGATCCCGTCACGATCAGCGCGACCCGATAGCCCACGACCCACATCGCCGCGCCGGCACCCATCTCCCGCTCACGCAGAACGTCAGTCCGGTAAGCGTCACCCACGATGTCCTGCGACGCGCTGAAGAAAGCGATCATCACCGCGTTGAACGCGAGCACCTGCAGCCCGCGCGTCGGGTCGTGCAGCGACATCGCGAAGATCGATATCAGCAGCAGGACCTGGGTGATCAACAGCC
This sequence comes from Gemmatimonadaceae bacterium, assembly GCA_050998915.1. Taxonomy (GTDB): domain Bacteria; phylum Gemmatimonadota; class Gemmatimonadetes; order Gemmatimonadales; family Gemmatimonadaceae; genus JACDCY01. Next base: position 44,947 of record JBPCPS010000156.1, on the reverse strand, counting down.
ACCCGCGCCGACGGCCGAGAATCGGCGGAACGTATCGGTCCATGAACGGCGCCCAGAGAAACTTCAGCGTATAGGGCAACGTCACCAGCGCGAACAGGCCGATGGTCGTTAGATCGACGTTCGACTTCGTCATCCACGCCTGCAGCGTGCGCTCCGTGAGGAACAGCGGCAGTCCGGACGCGAAACCCAGCAGCGCCAGCGCCGCCATCTTCCGCTGGCCGAACAGCTCGAAAATGGAATAGGACTTCGCTGGTTGTGGCTCGGGGTTTGTCATTTTGGGCCTCTGGTGAGCCAGCGCGCCGCTGCCCGCTGCATGGCGGATTCTCCGCCCCACGCACAGACGATCGGCGCATCGGCTTCGATGGACGTTGCAAGTCTGGGATGACTGAACTGCACGATCACCATCTCCTGGCGGCGCGCGCGCGCGCGGGCCACTGCCTTGCGCACGGCGTCGAGCGATGCCGCGGAATAGCCAGGCCGCCCCTTCCACGACCGGATGTCTCCGAACAGAGCGATGACCGCGGTTGCGTCATCCCCTGACTCTCCCGGCGGCCGCGCCTGCGCGCCGCACGCCGTGAGCTCGGTTGAGAACGGCGCGCGCGACGGTGGCGCGTATGGTCCGCCGATGTCGTCGTCAACGATCGCCAGCTCCACAGAGGTGAGATGCTGGGGAGCCTTGCCGCGCACCTCGTGAATTACGCGCTGCGCCAGCTCTTCGGACCATGCGCGGTCTTCACCCAGCAGGGACACGTCGGGCTTCTCCTGCCATGCCGCGCGTGCCTGCTCGGTGCGGCGCTTCGCCGAAGCGCGAATCCGTGCCGGGTCGAGCTCGCCGTTGTCGAGCGCGCGGTCTATCGCCTCAGCTACGGCACCGAGGTCCGTCGGATAAAGCAGCAGATCGCAGCCCGCGTGCAACGCGCGGATCGCGGCCTTTGCTTCACCGTCGCCGAGCACCCCCTCCATGATCATCGCGTCGGTGACGATGAGACCGTCGAAGCCGAGCTCATCCCGCAGGATGCCGCCGAGTATCCGCGACGAGAGCGTGGCCGGGTCTCCCGAAGGATCCAACGCCGGAAACGAGATGTGGGCGGACATCACGCTCGCGACTTTCGCCTGGATCGCGGACCTGAATGGCGCCAGATCGGTCGCGCGTAGCTCGTCCGCGCCGAGCGTGACGATCGGCAGCGTTGCATGCGAATCGGACGTCGTTCTGCCGTGTCCCGGAAAATGCTTGGCGCACGCCAGCACTCCCTCGCTCTGGCATGCCTCGATCCACGCCGCCACGTCGCGCGCGACCTTCGCCACATCTCCGCCGAACGCGCGCGTCCCGATGATCGGATTGTCGGGCTCCAGGTCCACGTCGGCGACCGGTGCGTATATCCAGTTGACCCCCACCGCGCGCGCTTCCCGCGCGCTGACGGTTGCGGCCCGCCGCACCGCATCGACATCGTCGAGATAGCCGATCGCGGCGAGCGGCGGCAAACCGGTCGCGCCCTGGAACTGCTGCCCGGCCCCGCGCTCGAGATCGGAACCGATGAGGAGCGGGATCTTCGACCGCTCGCGCAGCTCGCTCGTCAGCTTCGCGACTTCCGCCACCTCGCCGCCGAACAGCGCGAACCCGCCCACGCCAAGCTCGAGTGCCTGCTCGATCATGGCGCGCTCGTTGTCGTAGCCGGCGGTCGCATCCCAGCGAATCGCCGGTAGCAGCAGCTCGCGGATGTCGCTCACGCGGGCGTGAGCTTACCGAGGATGCGCCGGCCCCGGGCACCCGTGGCGGTCGGAACGTTCGCCGGAATTCGCATGAGGTGGAGATACCCAAGCAACGCGAATGCCACGGCCTCTTTTGCCTCGCCGTCGAAGAACGCTGCATGGAAATCCTTGATCTTGAGAGGCGCCACGGCCTTCGTGAGAGCGGCCATGAGCGTCGCATTCCGCGCGCCTCCCCCCGAAACCAGCACTTCCTCGACGGGCTCCGGCATGAACCGGCGATAGGCGTCGGCAACGCTTCGCACCGTGAGCGAGACGGCCGTCGCGACCACGTCCTCATCCGACGCGCCCGCGGCACGGCAGTCCGCGATGAGCTCCTCGACGTACGACACGCTGAACAGCTCGCGGCCCGTCGATTTGGGAGGCGGGACGCTGAAATAAGGATCGCGCAGCAGGCCGTCGACGATGGAATCGACCGCCTTCCCCCGCGCCGCGATGGCGCCGTCCCGATCGAACGGCAGCTGGGGGAAGAGCTTTCGCACCACGCCGTCGATCACCGCGCAGCCGGGTCCGGTGTCGAACGCGCGCACTCCGGTCAGCTCTCCGCCGGGTGGAACAACGGTGACGTTGCCGATTCCGCCGAGGTTCTGCAGCGCGCGCCAGGAGTTGTTCGACGAGAACAGCAGCGCGTCGGCGATCGGCACGAGCGGAGCGCCCTGCCCCGCGGCCGCGACGTCGCGCACGCGGAAGTCGCTGATGACGTCGAGTCCGGTGCGTTCCGCGATCACGGAGGATTCACCGAACTGCCAGGTGGAATGTCCCGCCTCGTGCCATACCGTCTGGCCGTGAGAGGCGATCCCCGCGATGTCGGTGCGCGCAACGCCGGCCTCCGCGATCGCCAACACCGCAGCCGACGCGAGCCATTCGCCCAGCTCGAAATTCAGCCTGCAATACTCGGCTGGATCCGTCCCGTGCAGCGCGGCGCCGAGCCGTGTCCGCTGCTCCGCCGAATACGGCGTGGAAGTGAACGCCAGAAGCTCGAACTCGATCCGCGAGCCAGGATCCTCGGAGAACCGCACCACGGCAGCCGAGATTCCGTCGAGCGATGTGCCGGACATCAACCCCACGAGGACGAGCGGGCGGCGCTCGGTCATCACGCTACCGGAGGCGGCGGGCCCGACACTACCTTGCGAATGACGCCGCCAACCTGATCCAGCGCGCGCTCGGCGTCTTCCCGCGAGGCACCGAGCTTCTGCATGACGATCGCGAGCTTAACGCTTCCCCCCGCCGCGGCCAATATCTCCCTCGCGGCGTCGCGCGTCACCACGCAAACCTCCATGACGATCCGCTCGCTCCGGTCGCGCAGCTTGTCGTTGGTAGCGCGCAGATCAACCATGAGATTGCCGAACGTCTTGCCCAGACGGATCATCGCGCCGGTCGTGATCGTGTTCAGCACCAGCTTCGTCGCCGTCCCCGCCTTCATGCGGGTGGATCCGGTTACGACTTCCGGACCCACGATCGGAAGGATCACCACGTCGACGGACGCGGAGAATTCGGCGGGGATGTTGGAGCACGAGAGGATTCCGGTCCTGGCACCGCGCTCCCGGGCTCGTACGAGCGCGGCGCGCACGTAGGGCGTGGTTCCCGACGCGGCTATTCCGATTACGAAGTCGTGTGGACCGACCTCACGCGCGTCTATCTCCTTCGCCCCGTTCTCCAACACGTCCTCGGCGCCTTCCTGTGATCTGGTGAGCGCTGCCGGCCCCCCCGCGATGATCCCCTGGACGAGCTCGGGAGGAGCGCCGAACGTCGGCGGGATCTCGCTGGCATCGAGCACGCCGAGCCGGCCGGACGTTCCCGCTCCCACGTAGATCAACCGTCCTCCGGCTCGAAACGACTGCTCCGCGATCTCGATGGCCCGCGCGATCGCCTCGCGTTGCCCGGCGACCACTTCGGGAACGGATCGGTCTTCGGCGTTTATTAGATCAACGATCTCCAGCGGACCGGCGAGATCGATTTCCGCGGTGCGCGGATTGCGCCGCTCGGTTTCGCGCGGATCGAGACTCACGGTTCCATGAGTGTCGGCCGTTGCGCGGTGATGCCGTGCGCTGCACGCGAGTAACTTACCGGGCGCGATTCCACGCCTGCAAGAATAACGGGAGCGTTCATGAATAGGGTCATCGCACTTGTCCTGGTTGGGCTGCTTGGCTTTGCCGACAGCGCCAATGCGCAAATCCGTCGCCAGCAGGCCGCACAGGGTCCGCCGGCAAGCTGGCTGACAGTCGGTGTCGGCGCCTTCTCCGCGAACAGAGTGAGCGACGGCGAATCCCAGACCACCTGGGACTTCGGCAATGCTACTTCCCCGCAGTACCGCGCGTCACTCGAGAAGGCCTTCTCCAACGGCATGGCCGTGGGACTGGCGGGGACGTACGTGAAGGCTCCGATCCGGCATTCGGCGTTCGGCGGACTCTCGCAGGATGCCGAAGTCAACGTGTATTCCCTCGGCGTCAACTTCGAGGCGGCGGGCGGGCAGGGTTTCCACCAGGTATATGGCGGCAGCCTCGGCATGACGCGGTACGACAACTTCAGGAGCACGAGCGATGGCGCAGCGCTCGCCCCGACGGATGCCGTCAACGCGATCTCGGGCTCGTTCAGCTACGGCTTCGGCTACGCGTTCTCGCCCCGCACGACGGTCGTAGGTGTGTACGACATCGGCCTGGTGTACCACAACCGCGACGGGCTCTCGAGCGACCAGCGGAACACGCTCAGCCCGCGCACGTTCCGTGTCAGCCTGCGGCAAGGGTTCGGTAGCCGCTCGCGCACCGGTGTGAGACGCCGCCGCTAGCAGCGCGGACCTGCTTCCGGACGACGCGCTGAAGCAGAATGGGTGGCGCGGAGCGCGCGGAGTGCGCGGAGCGCGCGGGGCGCGACGGATACTCGTCGCGTCCTGCGTTTTTTTTGTGGCGGGATGCCGGGGAATTCCGTCCGGTCCGGCCGGCGGAGACAGCGAGAGGCTCGGCGCCGCGTGGCCATTGGGGGCGACCGCCATTCCGGCGTACGGCGAGCACGGGATGGTCGCCAGCAACGACTCGCTCGCCACGTCCGTGGGCGTGGAGATCCTGCAGCAAGGCGGGAATGCCGTGGACGCCGCAGTTGCCGTCGCATTCGCGCTCGCCGTCACGCACCCGGAAGCGGGCAACATCGGCGGCGGCGGCTTCATGCTGGTCCGCACCGCGGACGGCACGACCGCGGCGCTGGACTTCCGGGAGCGCGCTCCCTCGGGGGCCACGCGCGACATGTTCTCCCGGCCCGGCGTTCGGCCGAATGCGAGCACGCGCGGCCATCTGGCTTCCGGCGTTCCCGGATCGGTCGCCGGACTACTCGCCGCGCTCGACCGCTTCGGCACCATCCCGCGCGGGGCGGCGATCGCTCCCGCGGTCGCGCTGGCGCGCGACGGGTTTCCCGTCGACGACGCGTTCAGGCGGGGTATAGCCGGCCAACGCTCGCGCATCGCCCCGTTCGCCGGCGCTGGCCTCTTCCTCCCTGGTGGCGAGCCGCCGGCGCTCGGCGCTACGTTCCGGCAACCGGATCTCGCGCGGACACTGGAGTTGATCTCTCGCGACGGAGCGGCGGCGTTCTACACCGGGCCCATTGCCAGCCTGATAGTTGCCGAGATGCGGCGGGGCGGCGGATTGATCACCGCCGGAGACCTGGCCGCGTACCGCGTGTCCTGGCGAACACCGGTCCAGACTCTCTACCGTGGTCACACCGTGATCGGGATGCCGCCGCCGTCCTCGGGAGGGATCGCCCTCGCCGCAATGCTCAATGTCCTGGAGACGTTCGACCCATTGCCTCCGTTCGGCACGGCCAAGCATGCGCATCTGGTCGCTGCAGCCCAGCAGCGCGCGTTCGTTGATCGCAGCGAGCTCATCGGTGACCCCGATGCCGGTACGATCCCGACGGGGCGGCTGACGAGCAAGGAGTACGCGCGGCTTGTGGCGCGGACGCTGGATCCGTCGCGCGCGATGTCCACCCGGGCGGCGCGCGCGGCAATGCGGGAAGGAAACGAGACTACGCACATCTCCGTGGCGGACCGGTTCGGCAATGTCGTCTCCCTCACGACCACGATCAACGACATCTACGGCTCGGGCGTGTTCGTCGAAGGAGCGGGCTTCTTTCTCAACGACGAGATGGACGACTTCGCTTCCCGTCCGGGAACCTTGAACGCTGACGGGATCGTCGCCGCGGAGGTTAACGCGGTCGCGCCGGGGAAAGTGATGATGAGCTCTATGGCTCCGACAATCGTGCTCGGCCGCGATGGGCGCGTCCTGCTGCTCGTCGGCTCGCGCGGCGGCCCGAGGATCATCAGCAGCGTGGCGCAAGTCATCGTCAACGTGATCGATCACGGGATGACGCTGAAGGACGCGATGCGCGCGCCGCGCGTGCACCACGTCGTGAGCCCCGACTCACTCTGGCACGAGCCGCGCGGATTCGCGCCTGCAGTGCTGGACTCGCTCGCGGCTATGGGATACGCGCTTCGCCCCATTCGCACCGACACGTTGCCCTACATCGGCCGCGTTATCGCGGTGGGACGCCGGGGAAGGGGTTGGGAAGGTGTCGTGGATCCGCGCTATGCAGGGGGCGCGGCGGGACACTGAGAACTGGTGACTAGTGATTAGTGATTGGTGATTAGTGACTGCCGAACGGCAAAGGCTGTCACTAATCACCAATCACTAATCACCAATCACTAATCACCAATCACTTCTCCTACGTGTGCACCTGCACGGAGCTGTCCAGCGAGACCGTGATGTTCCCGCCCGTCGGAATGCACCCGTCGTAGTTACCGGTGGCGGCTGCAGCGCCCGCGCCGACCGCTGCGCCTGCCGCTGCGCCAGTCACCGTCGCCCGCGTATCGCGGCCCAGTATCTGGCCGGCAATCGCGCCGATCGCCGCGCCCGTGGCCACCTTCTTCACGTCGTCCCGTGTAGTGCTGCTGCGAACGCGATCCACCTGCGCCGAGCTGGTCGTCCCGCTCACGGCATAAGTCCTTCCCCCAAAGCTCACCGAGCGAATCGCGACCCCGACGACGATGGGGCTGTTCGCATTCTCGCTGCGGCGGAGTGAGGTAACCTCAACGGTCGCCGTCGCCCCGGCAGGAATTACCGCGCCATTGCTCCCGGTCACGCTCTGGCGGACGGTGGCAGTGAACCTGTCGCCGACCTTGTGCGTGTTGGTACAGACACGCGTGCTGGAGCTGAGGCTCACCGTCGAGCCCGCGGCGATGGTTCCCATCGAGCGCTCGGCAGTGCCCGTTCCCGGCGTCGACACGTTGCCGCTGCTCGTGGTGGTGGGACGCGGCGCCGTGGTCGTCCGCGCCGGGGTGGTACGCGCCGGAGTAGCGGTCCGCGGTGCAGTGGTCCGCGGAGCAGTCGCGGGGGCTGCGGTCACCGGAGCCGGCTCGGCAGCCGCCGGTACGTCGGTGAGCGACGGCTGCGCACCGGTATCTACGTTCGCTAGCTCGAGGTCACGGTTGAGCGTGGTGTCCGTTGCGAGCGTGTCACCTCTGTCGTTGTCGCCACAGGCAGCGACTACGAGCGTGAGAGAAAGCGCCGCAAACAGGCGGGTATATTTCAACATCTGTCTCCTCCCGAGACTGGAATTGCCGTCAGGATCGACTTGGGTGTTATCAACGTGATCGGGGCAAGTCACGTGCCGTATCTTAAACACCTTGGACGGTTAGTTCCCTACTACCACCCCTACCGCGCGGAAGTTCTCTGGGGGCTGGTTCTCGTGATCCTGTCGTCGGCGGTTTGGAGCGTGATTCCGTGGCTACTGCGACAAGCGCTCGACGCGATGGCAGCACCCGCACAGGCGACATAATGGCGCGGCTGACCAACGATTCTCAGCGCGGTGCGCATGGCCGCCGGCCCGGCTGTGATGTATCTCACGAACGGCTACGTGACGCAGGAGAGTCTCGTGTTCAGCGATACCATCGCCGCGAACCTGGCCTATGGCGCCCCGGCCCAGCGCGACTGGATGAACGCCGCGTCGCTGGCCCGGCTGTCGGAAACCGTGACTGGGTTTCCCGCCCGGTATGAAACCATGCTGGGCGAACGCGGTATCAACCTGTCGGTGGGGGCTGAAGCATCGCGTGACCGCGCTGCGGGATGCCGATCACATAGTTGTGCTCGACGGGGGACGCGCGGTGGAGCACGGCCGCCACGCCGAGCTGCTGGCACGGGGCGGTCGGTACTGGTCGTTGCTGCGCCGGCAACAGCTGGTCGAAAGCATCGAGGCAATCGGCACGGAAGAGCATCTGGCAACTTCAGGGGGGCGCCGTACTATTGACTGACAATGAAATGGACGCGATCGGCGTGACGCAGCTCGAGAAAAGCTCCCCTTGGGATATGCACCTCACCGTGCTCGAGAACCAGAGCCTCGAGGCGATGCGGCTGATCAACGAGCTCCGCGTCCGCGACTCGCTGAAGACGCAGTTCCTTTCCAACATCTCGCACGACCTGCGCACGCCGCTCACGGCGATCATCACGCACGCGGAGATCCTGCGCGACGGGATGATCGGCGAGGTCAACGACCAGCAGCGCAGGAGCATCGACGGCATCATCGCCGGGGGCCGTCAGGTGCTGAACATGGTGAACGAGATCCTGACTTACGCCAAGGGCTCCGCCAATCAGCTCGACCTGGTCATAAGCGAGTTTTCGCTCGACGACCTGATCGAGCAGCTGCGCATCCTCAACACATCATTGCTCGCGCGGAAGAATCTGGAGTTCAATATGTCTGCCGGGAGCGGCATTCCGCTGCTGCGCGCCGACCGGCAGAAAATCGCCCACATCCTCGGCAATCTCCTGGGCAACGCCATCGCTTTCACGCCAGCCGGCGGCCGCATCTGGATCAACGGCAGCATGACCGTGCGCGACGACACATCCGAGCTCGTCCTCGAGGTGGGCGACACCGGCATCGGCATCGCGCCGGAGCACCACGAGCTGATCTTCCGCGAGTTCGCTCAGGTAGACGCGTCTCCGTCGCGCATGCATCACGGCACTGGACTCGGGCTCACCATCGCCCGACAGCTCGTCGAAGTCCACGGCGGGCGCATTTGGCTCGAAAGCGTCCCCGGCAAAGGCAGCCGCTTTTTCTTCTCCCTCCCCAACTCGTATCTCGCGCTCTGACGAGGACGGTGGCTTGCGGCGGCATTTGCTGATCGTCGAAGACAACGCGGACGTCACCGATGCGATGCGCATCCTGTTCGAGCACAACGGGTACCGGGTCAGCGCCGCGTCAAACGTCGCCGAAGCGGTCCAGATCGGGGTGCACGATCCGCCCGAGATCGTCTTGCTTGACGTCTCACTGGGCGACGGCGAGGACGGACTCGAAATCCTCGCTCGCTGGCGGGAGTGCGGTGTCGCTCCGGCGCGCGTCCTGGCCCTGACGGGACACGCCGACGAGGTGACGTGGGCCCGATGCTCCGCCGCCGGCTGTGAGGCGGTCCTGCTCAAGCCGGTGCCGAGTGCGGAGCTACTGGCTACCGTGAAGACGGCTAGGTAAGTCCTCGCTGGCAGTCCGCGCACGTACCATGGATCACCAGCCGGTGACCCTGCCGCGAGAACCGATGCTGCTCCGCGATCAGCGTCGTGATTCGCTCCAGGCGCTCGTCACGGAACTCGGTGACCTTGCCGCAAACCGAGCAGAGCAGATGCTCGTGATGCGGAATGTCGCGAGCCGGCTCGTAGCGCTTGAACCCTTCGCCGAAGTCCCGCTCGACCAGTAATCCGCTCCGCAGGAGAACTTCGATCGTACGGTAAACCGTAGCCAATCCCGCCGCCGACCCGCGGGTCCTGAGCTCGCGCGCCACGTCGTCCGCCGACATGTGGCTGTCGGAGCCGAGGACGACGTCCGCGATGGCGATCCGCTGCGGGGTGACGGGAAGATTGTGCTCCCGCAGATACAAGGCGAAGCTGTCGAGCGCCGACGTCACGAAGCCGGGCCTGCCAGGATGCTCCGGAAAGCGCTGGCCGAGATGCGCTCCGGCTCGAACGACTCGCCAGCGCGGCGCATGACGCCGTCGACGACGGCATCCACCGTCGGGAGCGGCGCGTCGGCGTCCGCGCGCATCTCGAACTCCCACTTCCCCCGCTCGGAGCCCTTGACCGCCAATCTGTAGCGCGCCGTGTACACCGTGTGACGGTCGGGCGTGATTTCGGCGTTCGCGTCCGGATGCGCGGCGACGACGGCCACTCCCGTCTCCACGAGACCCTGCCGTATCGCGGGAAAGAGCCGCACTTCGGAGACTGTGTCCGGAGGAATCGTCGCCGCGATCTCGCGAATAAAACGCTCGGTTATGTCGTTCAACTGGTGGTTGGTGATTGGTGATTGGTGATTGGTGATTAGTGATTAGTGATTAGTGATTAGTGATTAGTGATTAGTGATTAGTGAACTTCACCTTCGAAGCTACGCACTCTGCGGCCATGAGTCACTATCGGCTGGCACGGGTCTGTTACTAGTCACTAATCACTAATCACTAATCACTCGTCCGTCCCTTCTCTCTCACAGCAGCGACACCGGATCCCGATCGATGGTAATGCGTCGCTGAGCCGAGGACCCGGTCGGATCGTAGCGTTCCGCGAAAAACCTCAGCGCGCGGGTCAGCGTTCCCGGCTGTGCCGATTTCAGCAGAAGATGCCAGCGGAACCTGTTTTTGATCCGCTCGATCGGGCACGGTGCCGGACCCACGAGCGTTAGCCCCTCGACCTGCCCGGCCACCAGCAGCTGCGTCATCCATTCTCCCGCCGAGACGGCCAGCTCCATGGCCGTGTTCTCCTCGACAGCGCTGAACACGATGTTCGCGAGTCGGACGAACGGCGGGTACGCGGGCTCGCGCCGCCCCTCGATCTCCGAGACCACGAACGAGTCGTAGTCGTGCGTGAGCGCATGGACTACCGCGTGATGCTCGGGAATTCTCGTCTGGATGATCACGCTGCCGCCTTTCGGCCCGCGCCCCGCGCGGCCGGCCACCTGGCTCAGCAGCTGGAAGCAGCGCTCCGACGCGCGAAAGTCCGGGAGGTTGATGCCCACGTCGGCATCCACCACGCCAACCAGCGTCACGTTCGCGAAGTCGAGCCCCTTTGCGATCATCTGCGTTCCGAGCAGGATGTCGACTTCACCGGACGCGACGCGGTCCAGTATCTCGGCGTGCGCCCATTTGCCGCTGGTGGTGTCCACATCCATCCGGGCTATGCCGGCCGCCGGAAAGCGCTCGCCGAGCAATCGTTCGACGCGTTGCGTGCCGACCCCGCGCTGCCGCAGCGTCGTGCCGCCGCACCGGCCGCACTTCGCCGCCGGATCCTCCTGGTGCAGGCAGTAGTGGCACACCAGGCGCTCCGGCGTGCGGTGATGCGTCAGCGTGATCGAGCAGTTGGGGCATGTCGCCACGTAGCCGCATTCGTCACACTGGATGAACGATGCGTAGCCGCGACGGTTGAGCAGCAGGATGCTCTGTTGCTTGAGTGCTAGCCGGGCATGCAGCGCGTCGTCCAGCTCGGGGCTGATCGCGCGCTCGTAATCGCTAGCTGGCAACGGCCCGGTTCCATTGCCACCGGAGAACCGGCGCCGGAGGTTCACGATCTCGACCTTCGGCAACTTCCCCCCGGCAACCCTGTCGGGAAGGCGCAACAGCTTGTACTTCCCCGCTTCGGCGTTGACCCAGCTCTCGAGCGACGGAGTCGCACTGCCGAGGACCACCACCGCTCCCGCCGCGTGCGCCCGCATGATGGCGACCTCGCGCGCGTGATACCGCGGCGCCTCGCCCTGCTTGTAGCTCGCCTCGTGCTCCTCGTCCACGATGATCGCGCCGAGATCGGCAACGGGAGCGAACACGGCCGACCTCGCGCCCACGGCGATCCGCTTCTCACCGCGCTTCAGCGCCAGCCAAGCGTCGTACCGCTCCCCGTCGCTCAGCGCCGAATGCAGCACGGCGATCGCGTCGCCGAACGCGCCGCGGAACCGGTCCACTGTCTGCGGCGTCAGCGCGATCTCCGGGACCAGGACGATCGCCGACCTGCCGCGGTCGAGCACCGCGCGGAGCAGCTCGATGGACACCAGCGTCTTGCCGCTCCCGGTCACACCGTGCAGTAGAAACGTCTCTGCGCCCGCCGCAGCCGACATTGCTTCGATCGCTCTCTGCTGAGCGCCGGTTGGCGCGAGCGAGGGCGCGGGCACGATCGCGCGTGACAGGAACGGATCGCGGGCGACCACTTCGTCCTCGACCGCGACCAGCCCGCGCTTTTCCAGCCCCGCGATCACCGCTGGAGAGAAGCCGAGCTGATCACGCAGGTGTTCGGCGCTGGTAGAGCCGCCCAGGGACTCTATCGCCTCGTACAGCGCGCGCTGCTGCTTCGCGCGGCCGAACATCGCGTCGCGCTCGATGAGCGACGGCGGCTCGCCGGTGACCCGGAGGATGCGTCGCGTGCGCGGCCTCGGCCGCGGCGCCTCGGCACCCGTCAGGAGCACCGGGAGCGCGAGCCGGAGCGCGATACCGGGGGGCGCGACGTAATACGCCGCGATCCAATTGCAGAGCGTCACGAGCTCGTCGCCGACGACGGGCTCGGGGTCGGGCGCCTCCAGCACCTTCCTGATGCGCGTGCCCGGCTTGCCCGCCGCGTCCACGCGCACGCAGATGCCCATCTGCCGCCGCTGGCGGAACGGCACGACCACGCGCGAGCCTACGGTGACGGGGTTCGCGAGAGAGTCATCGACGAGGTACGTGAACGTCTGGAACAGCGGGAGCGGGAGCGCGACCTCGATCAGCGCTTCGCCTGATTCACCTCGCGTCACGCCGCGTCTCTTCTCCTCGCGCCGATCCCGGGACCCTCGGGAAAGACGATGCGCCCTCCCGGAATCGAAACGCCGGTAAAGGGATCGTCGGCCAGCAGCGCCGCACCGTCGAGGTCGGCGTAATCCAGCATCGGCGCGAGCTGCGCTATGCCGGAAATCCCGACGCTCGACTCGATCATGCAGCCGGCCATCACGCTCATTCCGCATGTCCGCGCCGCGCCGATCATCCGGCGCGCTTCGACGAGCCCGCCGCACTTGGCGAGCTTGATGTTGATCCCGCGCACCGCGCCCGCAAGTCGCGGCACGTCCGCGGCCACGCGACAGGATTCGTCGGCGATGATCGGAATCGAAGTGCGCGCCTGAAGGTCGCGGAGACCCTCGATGTCGTCCGCTGGCAGCGGCTGCTCGAGCAGCTCGACGTCGTGCCTGGCGAGCTCTTCCAGCATCTCCGCCGCGTGGCCCCGCGACCAGGCGGCGTTGGCGTCCACCCGCAGGGTCTTGTCTGGCGCTGCGGACCGCACGATTTCGAGAATGCGGCGCTCGTCGCCGGTGCCGAGCTTGATCTTGAGGATCGGATATTCGGCGGCACGCGCAACCCGCTCCGCCAGCACCGACTGGTCGCCGATCGGAATCGTAAAGCTCGACAGCGGAGATCCCCCGGTCTCCAGTCCCCATAGGGTATGCACGGACATGGATAGCCGCTTCGCCACGAGGTCGTGGATCGCGACACTGAGCGCGGCGGTGACCGACCGGGCCCCGGGCAACGTCGCGCGCAGCTCATCCTCGACCGCCTCTACGTCCACGCCGTCGTTCCCTGCAAGCAGCGGCACTGCGCGCTCCAGCGCCTCGACGGCGCTCTCCGGAGACTCGCCGTAGTACGCGTTCGGGGCCGCTTCACCCAGCCCGAATTCGCCGTCGTCGCCGGTCAGCCGCACGAGCACGTTGACGTGCTCGGCGTAGGCGCCTCGCGCTATGACGAAAGGATCGCGGGTGTGGAGCGTGAGAATCTCATGCTCCACGCGCACTAGAAGACGCCGGCCGGCGTGGGCCTTCGAGCGATGCGCGCCGCGCGCACCGACGAGCTGGTGTCGGCGGCCGGCAGCCACTCCAGCAATGCGTCCGCCAGCTCGTGGCCGCGAGTGAAGCGGTCGGCCGGAGACTTGGCCAGGCATTGCATTACTATCGACGCGAGCGCGGCCGGGATGCGCGAGTCCACGACTTCCGGCGACGCCGCCGTCTCGTGCACGTGCTTGTAGCTGATGGAATACACGTCCGCGCCGTCGAACGGCGGGAAGCCGAGCAGCGCCTCGTACATCACGACACCCACGGTGTATAGATCGCTGCGACCGTCTAGAATCCGTCCCCGAACCTGCTCGGGCGACATGTAGTGTGGCGTCCCCATGACGTTGCCGGTACCGGTGACCCGGCTGCGAAAATGCGCCGTCGCGATCCCGAAATCGGTCACCATCGCGTGCTCATCCTCGTCGAACATGATGTTGTCGGGCTTGATGTCGCGGTGCACGATGCCGTGCCTGTGCGCGTAGTCGAGCGCGCACGCGACCTGCGCGGCTACCGCGGCCACGGCTTCCGGCGAAAGCGCGCGGTGCTCGGAGATGCGGTCTCCGAGGGTCCCTCGCGCCAGGTACGGCATCACGAGGTACACCATGTCCGACGCCGAGCCGTAGTCGATGATCGGGCAGACGTGCGGATGGACCAGCTGCGACGCGGATTCGGCTTCCCTCCGGAACCGTTCGCGCATCTCGGGATCCCGCGCGAGATGCGGGTGCAGCATCTTCACAACGACCGGCCGGTCCAGCGCGAGGTGGATCCCATAGTACACGTTGGCCATCCCGCCGCCGCCGAGGCGGTGCGTGATCGCGTACCGCCCGCCCGTCGCCCGCCTGAGCGTGGAGATCTCCGGATCCGGCGGCGCGTCGGCGCGACGCGGTACGGGGGGGAGGAGCTCGCCGCACTGCGTGCACCGGGCCGCCTCGCCGCGATTCCAGTGCCCGCAGGACGGACAGAACATCAGCTGGTGAACTGCATCTTCACGAAATCGTACGGCGGCCACGGACCGGTCATCACGAAGTCCAGGCTCGGGTGGCGCTTTCGCTCGGCCGCCACGCTGGTCTCGAACGCCGCCCAGCGGTCGCGCTCTATGAGAAATGACGCAATGCCGACTGTCCGCACATCCGCCGGGGGCGTCTCGAGAATGGTCAGAGCCGACGCGTGCCCGCGCAGCGTACGCATGATCTCGGTTGCCACGAGGTGCCACTCACGGATGGTTTCCTCGTTCTCCGCAGCCTCCCGCAGGCGGATCGTGATCCGCGCCGCCGTGCTTCCGTCTACCAGCGCCAGCGCGTCGCTCAGCGTCACGTAGTGCAGCTCCAGCCAGCGGCCGAGCGCCGAGCGCGAGCGGAAGATCGTGCCCGGAGGCGCGGGCAGGATCGGCGCGAACCGATAGGCCTCCTCCACCGTCTGAGCGTACACCTGGACCTGCTCGTCGTCCAGCGTGGCGCGCCGGTACGGTGCGGGTGCAACCAGCGCCGCGATCGCGCGAAACGGAACGAGCGTGGTGTCCGGCGCGGGCGAGCGTGCCCCAGGGTCCGTCGCGATGATTCCGAACAGCTGGAGTGACCCTACAGGATTCTGCGCCATCTCAACCCGATCAGGAGTAGTGCGCCGAGCGCGAGCTGGACGCCCAACAGAGTCCAGAAGCCATGCGCTTCGGTCGCGAATGGAAGTCCCGTCACGTTCATGCCCCACATCCCGCTCACGACTACGAACGGAACGCTGATAGTCGCGACGACGCTGAGCGTCTTGGTGATGTTTCCAAGACGATTGGAGATCTGCATCAGGTAACTCTCGAGCGTGTTGCTCAGCAGCTCCCGATAGGTCTCGAGGCCATCGTTGATCCGCAGGACCTTGTCGTAGCTGTCACGGAAGTACCGCTGGGCGTCACCGGCCAGGAACGCGTTCGGGCGGTTCGCGAGGATCGTGAAAACGTCGCGCTCGGGTGCCAGATGCCGGCGGAGCGTGAGAACCAGGCGCTTGATGCTGAAGATGTCGCGCAGGGTCCCCTGGTCGTAATTGCCGAACACGCGCTCTTCGAGTTCGTCCAGGAAATCCTCGATGCGGTCGAGGATCGGGAAGAATTCGTCTACCGCTTCGTTGAGCACCAGGTGCAGCAGCCGGGCAGGTCCGCTGGTCAGGAGATGAGGCTTCGCCGTGGCCAGCTCCAGCATTCCGTCGAGGGCGGACGTGCTACCGCACCGCGCCGTCACCAGGTAATTCTCTCCGAGGAAGCACGCCAGGTTCACCGTTTCCAAATCGTAAGGATCGTCTTCGGTCTGCTCCTGAAAGCCGACGGTGCGGACGATCACGAAAAGATACTTGTCGAACTCTTCGACCTTGACGCGCGTGTCCGGGTTCTTCGCTTCCTCGATCGAGACGGGGTGGAACTCGAATACGTCGGCAAGCAGAGCGATCTCGCGATCATCGGTCGCGTCGATGTCCACCCACATGGAGCGCGTTCCGGACGCAAGCGCCGCGCGAACCTCGGCGGCGGATCGGAGCCGGGCCGGCTTACCGTCACTGTCGAGATAGACCGCGCGCAACGGCTCGGCAGGCGCGGCGTGGGTTCCGGGCTGCGTCCCCGGCTTGTCGGTTTGCGTGGCGGTTTCCATTCAAGCTAAGTGTACTGCTTCGCCTTGGAGGGCGGCCAGTATGGGTTGAGCGTGCTAAGCCGTCAGAGCCTTGAGATGCTCGACGGCGGCGGTGGCCACACGGTCCGGCGCGTATCCCCCTTCCAGCGCGCTCACGACGCGTCCGTTGCACCATCCTTCTGCGCGCTCGACGATCCAGCTCGTCAGCTCGACGACGTGCTCCGGCTCGAGCGTGAAGCCGCCCAGCGGATCACCCGCCAGACAGTCGAAGCCGGCGGAGATCAGAACCAGCTCCGGGATGAAGCTGGCCGTAGCCGCGTCGACGGCCGCGCGGAGCGCATCGACGTATGCCTGCGGCGCCAGCCCGCCGGCCATCGGCACGTTCCATACGGTGCCATGCGGGCCGCGATCGGTCGCGGGCCCCGTCCCGGGATACCACGGCCACTGGTGCATGGAGACGAAGTGAATTCCGGCGTCGGTCTCGGTCAGAGCCTGCGTGCCGTTGCCGTGATGCACATCCCAGTCGATGATCAGAACGCGGGAGAGATCGTGCCTGGCGCGGGCATAGCGCGCGGCGACGGCCACCGATCCGAATATGCAGAACCCCATGGCGCGGTCGAATACGGCGTGGTGGCCCGGCGGTCTCACCGCGCAAAAGGCGCGCTTCGTCGCCCCTTTCATGACGATGTCCACCCCGTCGAGGACCGATCCGGTGGCAGCTCGCGCGGCATCCCACGAGCCTTCGCTGACGACGGTGTCGGCGTCGAGGCGTCCGCCACCCGCCGCGCTCATCCGCTCGATCGAATCGATGTAACCGCTGTCGTGCGCCAGCGCGATATCCTCGCGTGTCGCGTGGCGACCTTCGAGATGATCGACGGAGTGGAAGAGCTCCGGCTCGCTGCGGAGCGCTCGCGTGACGGCGCGCAACCGTCCGGTATGCTCGGGATGACCCCAACCGGTGTCGTGCCGCCCGCAATCGGAGTGCGAAATGAACGCGGCACGCGGTGGCGTCAGCTGCGTACCGGTCGTTTTCTCCGGTGGGTCAGGAGGAATGTCGATCCGTCCAGAGCGCCAGCCTCGGCGACCGACGCGCTCTCGTCGAAGATCTCGTTGCCGCAGAGCTTGATCACGAAATCTTCGTGCGATCTGGCCTTGGGGTAGAGCGCCGCGAGCGCGTGCACTTTCACGGCGAGCACCGGCTCGCCCGGTGCAGCGTCGATCCTTACGACGTCCCATACCTCCGGCATCTCGACTCGGAGGTGCAGCACCTCACCCTGGGACTCTCCCCCGGTGCCCGGCAGTACGCTCACACCCGGCCGGCTCCGCAGCTCGACCACGAACGGCGCCGTCATCGGTGTGCCGTCGGCTGCGCCACGCCGGCGCCGCCCGCCGCGGAGCCGTCCCCCGCCGCCGGCAGCGTGGCGAAAAAACGCGCGACCTGCTGATCGAACAGATACGAGGAGCCCGTCACGCGGGTCCCGGACGGATCGGCCGCCACTCCGATCACGATCTCTTCGCCGCCCTGGCCGCGGAGCGTGATGTGCCGCTCGCTCTCCTGCTCCAGAAACGCGGAGTAGATGTTGTTGCGCCGGGAGAAGAACGCCTTGGCGGCATCGAGCGTCGCCGCGGGTGCGAGCGAGGTCCGATACTCCTGCACTGATCTATCGCGCTGTCGGGAGGTCATCATCAGGGCTGTGGGTAAGTTCGATTTGCATCCCAAGCGGAATCCAAGCTCGGAGTGTGGCAGTCAAGAGTGAGGAGTCGGGGGTGACGCGGCATATGCGCCGATGGAAGTTACTCGGAGCGGCTCGACCCGGAACTGCCCACTCCTGACTGCACCACTCCAAACTTGGATTCCCCCCTCGTTCGGCATGGAGTCCGCCAACTTGCTAGGCAAGCCCTCTGACCCGCCGTGACACGACCTCGCCAAGAATCGAAGCCAGAAATATTCCGAACAGCAGCCAGGCCGGTGGCAGGCGTGTGTTCCGGCCGGCCGCCGATTCCTTCAGCGCCGACGGCGGACCCAGCGCCGCGGTCAGTGCCGCCACCGGTGCCGGATCCATCACCTCTGCGGAATCTCGCGCGGCGGCCGGCGGCGCGTACGCCACGGTACTCACCAGCGCCGTCCACCACTCCCGGTGCTCGGCAGGCGCATCGTCCGCCCTGCTCATTCTCCACTTCCACGTCTCATCGTACCCGGTCGCCACCACGCGGCCGTGACCCGACCGTCTGGCCGCCACCACCGGTCCGCCGGCCGCCTCCTCTAGAACCACGGCGTCACCGCGCGTCCCGGTGAGCATGAGCCCGGATCGCGGCCCGGATAGACGTCGGGAGGTTGCAACCGCTGGTGCGATTCGCGCGAACGCGGGCGAGCGCGTGGCGGCTCCCGCGAGAACCGCCCCTCCGCCCGCGCTCACGTAGCGCTCGATCGCGCCGGCCCTAGAAACCGCGGCGCCGTCGAGCGCTACGACGGCCGAGTAGCGCGCGGTGTCCATCGCGAAATCTCCTCCCTGCCGTGTCTCGATTCCCGGCGCGACGCGGATGCGCGCATCCACCATCCACCCGGCCTCTTCCAGCGCGGCGATCACGAACTTCGACTCCCAACCCGCGGCCGCGAGCACCAGCACTCGTCGCACCTCCATGGGTGTGGGGGCCGCCGTAGTGGCCCGAACGCCTTTCGTCGCCGCCGAGAGCGGGCCCGTCGCCGTCCGCAGCAGCCGCGACGAGGGGACACTGCGCGCATCGATCGTGTCGATCATACCGAGCTCGTCCGCCACGACCACGCGCGCGCTGTCAGAGCCTGCGACGATCAGGCGAACACGTCCCTCCGGCTCCGCCACCGGCGACGTCGCGATCGCGACCGGCGCCAGTTCGCGTGCGCTCCACGCCACGCTCGTCCCCGCGGCGCGGATCGCGGCCAGCCAATCGCGATGCACCCGCCCGGGTACGCTGTCCAGCTCGAACACCAGCGCCGCGACCGGGCGGCGTGTCGCATCCATGAGCGTCCGCTCCAGCGGGCCTCGCGCGAGGGTGGCGGCGGCTGGCGACTTCACCGGGCGGACCGCCCCCCAGATCAGGAGGACCAGCGACGCGAGCGACACGACCCGCAGCAGCCATTCAGCTCGTGAGCGCATACACGATGATGTTGACGCCGAAGCGCGTGTTGTCGACGGAGCTGAACTTCTTGTTCTCGGGGTGGTAGTTCCACTCGGAGCTGTAATCCTTGTTGCTGTACAACACGACGATCCGGCCGTTGCGTACCACCGCGCTCAGGTGCGGATGAATGAGATTGTCCCCCCATCCGTTCAGCTCGTGGCTCGTCGTAGGTGGACCGTCGCCGAACTCGAAGAACACGGAGTACAGCCGGTGGTCGTTCGGCAGCTGCCGAAGCGGCGACCACGTCCGGGCGATCTCCTCGGTCGCGGTCTTGTGGAAGATTCCGCCCACATCGTGGTTGTGGTCGTCGATGAAGACCATCCCGCCTCGCTCCGTGAACAGTCGCACGTTGGCGCGCTCCGCTTCGTTCAGCCGGAACGGGAGGTGGCCGGTGAGATATACGAGCGGATGGTCGAACAGCCGCGGCGAGTCCAACGGGACCGTGACCCCGGTCGCGGCCACGTCAATGGAGGTGTATCGGGCGACCGAATCGATGAGGTTCGGCGCCACGAGCGGCGCGCTCTCCCAGTCGCCCGAGGCGTACTGCCCGGTGCAGAACACGAACTCGCTCACCACCGGCTCCAGCTCGCGCCATCCCACGCGACGGCCTCGGCGCGATCGAGCTCTACGCGCGCCGCGGCCATCGCGGCGCCGGCATCGCGACCGCGGCGGAGCGCGTCGATGAGCGGCTCGAGCGCGGCGGCAAGCTCCGGCAGCTCGGCGAGCGCGCGGACGCGCACCAGCGACAGCTCGTTGGCCGCGACTTCGCGGCTCGTCAGCGATGCGGCCCGGGCGAAGTCGCGGGCGATGTCCTGGAGGATCGTCTCGGCCGGATGCGGCGCGCGCGTCCCGGAAGATCCATTTTCCTTCCCCTGGAGGCGGACTCGCGGGACGTCCACGACCACGCGCGCGGCCCCGCTGCGCATGTAGTACCGGCTCGCGAGCCGCGCCCTGTCGAGCGCGTCGGCCGCCGCCCGCATGAACGGGAGCGCCGCGGCTGCCTCGGCGATCTGGAGCTCGCGCGAAGCGCTCCACATCTCCTCGTACGCCGTCTTGAGATGCGGGTTCACGGGCCCCCGGCTCTCGTCCGTGTCCTCGGGCTCGCCCTCGGCCTCCACTTCGCCCTCCGCGTGCGTGTGCGCCGGATAGATGATGTCGTGCACTCGCTCGCGGAGCCGGATCTGGTCGGTCGCGATCCCGCGCACCCGCGTGAGGACCGAATCGCGCGTCAGCGAGGCCTGCTCGCGCAGCAGCGCCTCGGTACGGAGGATCAGCATGCGCTGGCTCACCACCGTGCTCTCGGGCACGATCGGCGCGCCAGCCTCCACCGAGAGCGAGTCGTATTCGTCACGGCGCGCCACGCGGTAGGTGCGCGTGTCCGACACTCCGACACCCCTGCCGGATACTGTGTTGGCGTCGCGTGCCACGGCGCGAATGGAGATCAAGTCGCCCGGCCCCATGTTGAGCGAGCGCAGATCGATGGCCGCGGAAAGATCCCCGCGCCCGGCCCCGCGGAACTCGCGCGAGCCGATGACGACGGTCCGGGCGGTGAACGTTTCCTCGGCTCCCGAGCTGAGCATGTATTCGATGTATCCGCCGGAAATGCCGATGTCGTCCTCGACCGCAGCGACGACGCGCACCACACCGGTCGCCCGGTGCATGATCGTGTCGCGCGCCGGCGACGACAGCTTCACCTTTGGGGCCGCATCCGCCCTCGGCTCGAGCACTATCACGCGGCGACGCTCGCCATGGCGCAGCGTCAGGGCCACCGGGCTCGCCGGCATCGTGAGCTCGACTCTCCATCGGTGACCGTTCCTGACGGGCAGCTCGGTGTCTCCGAGGTACGCGCTCACTCCGCCGCCGCGTCCCGTCACCGCGATTCTGCTTCCCTGAAGCGCCGCGATCGCCGAGGGCTCGTCGGTGGTTGTGGAGCGGATGCGGGAGTAGGCCGGCGGCGTGATGGTCGCGCGGATGCCGGCAAGCGGATCTTTCGGAGCTGCCGCCGCTCCGAGCGATACCGCCGACGGTCGCCCCGCCAGCATCTCCCGCGCTCCGTCGGTGCCGGCGAGCGCCCACGAGGTCCCGGCGGTGAGCGCCAGCGCAGCACCCGCGCCGGCAAGCATCTTCGAGAGCGGCCGGTGCAGCACCTTCGGCAGGTCGAACGCGGCCGCCCGCTCCAGCGCGGGTGATGCCGGGGCGTCCGCGTCGTTCGCGGTGACGAGCGCGAACGCCAGCGACGGCTCGTGCTCTTCCACCCAAAGCGCCACGCGCTCCAGCGAGCGGCCCGGCCACGCGCGATGAATCATCGCTCCGGCCGCCAGCAGCGCCGCGGCGGGCGCGAGCAGCGAAAGATTTTCGGGCGGCACCTGTCCCGTGACGCGGGCCAAGACCATCAGCCCGATCCCCACCGCCAGCGCAGATGCTACCGCCCACGCGGTTGCCGCGGCCGCGACGCAAATCGCCAGGTAGACGCGCGCGCGAGCGACTTGTTGTCGCGCGGTCATCCGCGCTTCCATCTCACGCGACCTTCCTGGCCGGCGGTGCGCTCTCGCGCAGATCCGCCATCGGGCCACGGGCGCGCCTGCGGCGAGCCGGCAACTCGAGCAGCGCGCACGCCAGCGAAGCAATCAACAACCATGTCGCGAGCGACGAGGTCTCGATGCGCGCCTGCGCGAATGCGCCGGCGGGCGCGAGCCTGGCGCCGCCGCCGAGCATCGCCAGCGTCGCTGCCGGAACGGGCGCGTACATTTGCGCCCCGCCGCACGGCTGCATTAGCTCGCGGAGCAACACGTGAAAATCGGGCCGCAGAACGAAGTCTCCGGCAGCGCTCACCGGAACCGCGGCCGACCTCAGACATCCTCCGCCCAGCGCGCTTTCCGCGCCGGCTACGTCGCCGTCGATCCACCATGCCACCGGCACGCTCTCGGGCGTCGGGACGTACTGCCAGCGGCGCTGGAGCTGTGCGATCACGGCAGGTCCCTGCCCGATCACTCCGGCCGCCGCTGCGCTCCGCGGCCGGGCAATGAATCCCGCGGGCGCAGTCGATGCAGGCCAATGAACCAGGACGCGGCCGGCGCGCCCCGTGACCCACAGTGAATCGGCGCTCGTGAGGTCGCGCCGGATTATCCGCACGTCCGCGGGCGTCTCCGGCCGCACCAGAGCGAGCACGACTGCGAGCGGATCGGAGCTCTCGCTCACGAGGACAGGTGAGCGCGCGCTGTCGGCCTGCGTGGGAGCGGCCACGCGCACAAGCCGCGCGCGGCCGGGCCACTCGCGTCGCACGCGCGCCGTCGCGGCATCGAGCTCCTCCGCAGCGAAGGAAGACACGATCACCAGCTCCACGGAGTCCGCGGATGCACGGAAGCCAGCTGCCACGCGCGTGGCGGCAACGAGCCCCGCGGAGAGCGATGCCCGGGCAGCCAATGCCGGCCGGGCCCCGGATGCATCCTGCGTCTCCTCGGATCCGGTACCCCCGTATCCGATCACGACGTCCCCCGGCCCGCGGACGGCAGCAACGCTGTCCCGCAGCTCGGCGCTGTCCGCGACCGCCCGCGAGCGGTCCGCGAGGATCACTCGCGCGGTTCCCGATCCGCGTCCCTGGAAGAACGGACCCGCGAGAGCCAGCCCCGCCAGGACGACGCACGCAACGCGAAGGAGCAGCGGTAACAGGTCCGAGGGCACGCGCGCCCACCCCGTCGCCAGGGCGGGCGCATCGGGGACGAATCGGGCCGTAGGCAGCAACATCCCCCGCGGCTCCCGCCGGACGATGCAATGCGTCGCGACGAGTCCGGCCGCTGCCACCAGCGCGGCGACCAGATATCCCGGTGCGAGGAAGCTCAGCATGCCGCCTTCACCGCGGACGCCCCACGATCCTGCGCAGATCGGTCAGCAGCGGAGCTCCGGTGATCGACTCGTGATACGACACTCCCGCCGACCTCCAGCTCGACGCCACGGCGTCGCGCCACGCGCCAAAACGCCGCGAGTATTCGCCCTGCGATGCATCCGAGAGCGTCCTGCGGAGCGCCGCGTCCTCCGGGTCCTCGACGAGCGCGAGGCGCGGCGGGTGCAGCTCGTCGGCCCCGATTACGTGCACGGCGTACAGCTCGCTTTCGCGAGCGCGCTCCGCACGCGCTACCGCGAGCGTCTCCTCGAGATCGCCCAGCATGTCGGATATCAGGATAACACGCCGCGCGAAGCGCGCAGCGCCGCTCACCGCGTCCGCCAGGCCGACGACGCCGGAAGGGCGCGTGCTCTCGAGCGTGCGGGCAATCTCCCGGACCACTCCCGCCCGGCTGCGCGGCGGAAAAACCCGCGTGCCGGAGCCGGCCGCTACCACTGCTCCGACCGGGTCGCCGCTGTTGTACGCGATGGATGCGAGACCGGTCGCGATCCGGCACGCGCGCGCGTATTTGTCGTGCGTGACCGCCGGAAATGCCATCGACGCGCTCGCGTCCACCACGAACGCCGTCGGCAGGAAGGCGTGATCGTGCGACAGCCGGATGTACGCTCGGTCCGTCCTGGCAAAGACTTTCCAGTCGATCTTCTGCGGCGGATCGCCCTGCCTGTACGGGCGGTACTCCGTAAACTCCGCAGAGGTGCCGTGCCTGTGCGCGAGGTGTCGCCCCGGCAGGACGGCGGCGGCGGCCGAGCGCGACGGCCAACGGAGCGAGCGCACCTGGTCCAGGATTTCGCCGTAGGAAAACACCTCGGCTGCCTGCACTGCTAGATCCGGATGTCGCTCTTGGGCGCTTCGACGGTCCGCAGCAGGTCGTCGACGATCGTTTCGGCGGTCACGCCCTCGGCCTCCGCCGCGAAGTTCGTGAGGATCCTGTGACGAAGAACCGGGTGCGCCACGCGCCTGACGTCCGCGGGCGCGACCGCAAGACGTCCGGCCATCAGCGCGTGCGCCTTCGCGCCGAGGACCAGCGCCTGGCCCGCGCGTGGTCCCGCCCCCCAGCGGACGTATTTGCCCACCAGTGAATCGGCGGTCGCGTTGCCCGGCCGCGTCGCGCGGGCGAGCGCGGCGGCGTAGCGCAGCAGCGGCTCGCTCGCCGGGATCTCGCGCGCCAACCGCTGCAGCTCGAGCAGCTCGTCGCCTGTGAGAACCGCCGCGGGTGCCGCTCCCAACGCCCCGGTCGTCGCCCTGAGAATGGACAGCTCGACAGCTTCATCCGGATAGCCGACTCGAATGTCGAACAGAAAACGGTCGAGCTGGGCCTCCGGCAGCGGATACGTACCCTCCTGCTCGATCGGGTTCTGCGTCGCCAACACGAAAAACGGCTCCGGGAGCGCCATCGTCACGCCGCCCGCTGTCACGTGATGCTCCTGCATCGCCTCGAGCAGCGCGGACTGCGTGCGCGGCGGCGCGCGGTTGATCTCGTCCGCGAGCACGATGTTGGCGAAGACGGGCCCACGCTCGAAGCGAAACGCGCGCGCATGTGTCGCCTGGTCCTCTTCCATCATCTCCGTCCCCGTGATGTCGGACGGCACGAGATCGGGCGTGAACTGGATCCGCCTGAACTCGAGATGCATGGCGCTGGCATTGACCGGATCATCAGCGTCTTGGCGAGGCCCGGAACTCCGACGAGCAGCGCGTGTCCGCCGGCCAGCACCGCCATTAGGATCTCGTCGAGCACTTCCTCCTGGCCGACGATCGTCTTGGCCACCTCCGCGCGCAGGGCGGCGATTCGGCTGAGAAAATGTTCCCGGCGCGTGTCGTCATGGGAGCGGACCGCGGCGAATGTCATGCTTCCGGTGGCGGGATAGACGGCGCCGGCTGCGCAAGACGCTCGCGCTCCGAGTCGGCGTCGGCGAGAGCGGCTTCCGCGCGCCGCAGCGCCTCGGACAGAAAAGTCTTCTCGGCCGCGGCCGCAATCTGATCAGCCGCGATGTTCATGAGGCCCAGCGCTTCCTCCGCGATTCGGGAACGATCGCTGAAGTAAAACGTAAGCACGCCGAGCACGTTCGTATTGGCCACTAGCGGCAGCGCGACGATGGCGCGGAATCCGAGCTCGGTCGCTACCTCTTGCCAATCCTCGAGCTCGGGGTCGGCGAAGACATCCTCGACGCGAACGACGCGCCGCTCGCTGGCCGCCTGCCCGCTCGGACCAAAAGGCATCCGCACACGAACTTCACTCAGCACCGGACGGAACCGCTCCGGCCAGTTGTACGCCGCGGCGAGCCGCATGACCTCGGAAGCGCCGTCCACCAGGTAGATCGAAGCGAAGCCCGCATCCACCGCCGGGCTCACGCGCTCCAGCGCGAACTGAAACAGCTCTCCGGGGTCGGTCGCGTTGAGCGACGCATGCAGGATGTCGCGAATGATCACGAGACTCTTCTGAGCGCGCCCCCCGCCGGAGATCGTCATCCGGTCAGCCCCCGCTCGATGGCGCGCACCAGCGGATCGAACGACAGCTCCTCGCCGGACGCACGGACCGCCAGCTCCGTGGCCGTCTCACGCTGTCCCTCCCCGAAAAGATTCTGCACCATCCATGGGCCGGCGGCGGGGTTCCGAAACCAGTCTTCATCGAATTGCGTCACGAGCGACTTGGACAGGATGGATTGGAGCTGCCATGCGCGAAGGTAGCGGGCCGAATAAAACCTCGGGTCGAGGTCGATGAACGCGTCGGCGCTCTGATATCTGAATCCCGTCGCGCTCGAAAGGGTTTCCACGTACACATCCGGGAGAACGTCCCACGAGGTCGTTCCGCTGTACACGTCCAGCTCATACAGCAGCTTGGCGCAGTACCGCCGTAGAAAATGCAGCTCCTCGAAGGCCGCCATCCGAAGGTACTCCCCGACGTCATTCCTGCCGAGCCCGGTGTATCGGAGCAGCCACCCGCGGTCCTGCATCAGGTGGTCGAACAGCATTGCGTACCCCTCGGTCACCGAGTTGTCGCCCAACCAGCGGTACTCGAACGGATAGTGCGGATCGGCGTACCCGAAATGGAGCGCGTGTCCCAGCTCGTGGAGCAGCGTCGTGTAATCCGTGACGCCGCCGTGCGGGCGCAATACCAGATACACCTCCTCCGGCACGCGCACCGGCGCGCAGAAGGCGCGGGAGTCCTTGCCCTCGCGGTCGTCCAGATCGAAGGTGATCCTGCCGCCGGCGAACGGATCGATCGCCAGCTCGGCCGCATGGCGCCGAATGGCGGGCTCGAGGTCCGAGGCGGGGAAGGCCGCGTCGAATTCCCTTCCCCGAAAGAGCGCGAGCGCGTCGGCGCGCGTCGCCTCGCCCGGCGTGATTTGCAGCGTGCGTCGCAGAAAGAATGGAAGCGTATCGGACCACATTGCCTCCGTGGTCGCAAGGAACGCCGTGCAGCGCGATCCGAGATCCCGGAGCGAGATTCCTGTGAGCGTCTCGAAAGTAGGGATGTAGCCGTCGGCGAGTTCCAGCTTCTCGACGTACTCTTTCTCACGCTGAATGCGCTCCAGGCGCAACGGCGAATGCTCCGCGGCGGCGGCCAGCGCGCGGGCCTCGTCGATCGCAAGTCGCTCGGCCCTGTGCTTCGCATTGGCGATCTCGATGGACGCGCGCTGGTACGGAATGGGGCGGGTGCCGGCGACGTCGATGATCGCCGAGCTCTCCCACGCGACTTCCCGCTCGTCGAGCGTGACGACCTCGCGCGCGGCCTGCGACTCGATCTGCCACTCGAGCAGAAATCCCGCCGACCTTCGCTCCTCGGAAGACTCGGACGAAGTCCGGAACAGGTCGAGAGTGAGTTCGAGCGCGCCATCGCCGAGTATCGCCGCGTGCCTCTCGTAGATGGGCTGAAGATCGGCCGTCGGCTTGTGACCCGCGTGCGCGAGATAGCCTTCCCGGGAAATCTCTTCGCTGAACGCCTGACCCTCCCGGCGTAGCCGTTCGAGGGTGAGCCCGATCACCTCGAGATTTTTTCGCTGATGTAGGCGCGGACGTGCTCGGCCGGCAGGCGGACCTGTGCCAGGCTGTCGCGGTCGCGTATCGTCACGGTTCCTTCGAGGATTGACTCCCCATCCACCGTGACGCAGAAAGGCGTGCCCACCTCGTCCTGCCGCCGGTACCGCCGGCCGATGGCGCCGCTGTCGTCGTAGAACACGGGGAAAGACGCGCGGAGCTCGGCGGCGAGCTTCTGCGCCATCTCCGGCATCCCGTCCTTCTTCACCAGCGGGAAGACGCCGGCCTTGATCGGCGCCAGGAGCGGGGAGAGCGCGAGGACCGTGCGCCCCTCCTCCTCGCCGGCCACGCTCTCTTCCTTGTACGCGTTCGTCAGCACGGCGAGCGTCGTCCTGTCCGCGCCGACCGAGGTCTCGATCACCCACGGCACAAACCGCCGGTTGTTCGGCTGGTCGAAGTATTCCAACTTCTTGCCGGAGAAAGACTGGTGCTGCGTAAGATCGAAATCACCGCGGTTGTGTATCCCCTCGATCTCCTGCGGTCCCAGCGTTCCACCGAAGTCGAACTGGATGTCGTATGCGGCCTTCGCGTAATGTGCCAGCTCTTCCCCGCTGTGCTGGTGATAGCTCAGTCTCGTCTCGTCCACGCCGAGCGAGGCGTGCCAGCTCATGCGCTCCGCCTTCCAGTACTCGAACCATTTTGGCGCGCCGTCGGGCTCGACGAAGAACTGCATCTCCATCTGCTCGAACTCGCGGGTGCGGAAGATGAAGTTGCCCGGCGTGATCTCGTTGCGGAACGCTTTCCCGATCTGCGCGATGCCGAACGGAACCTTCTGCCGGGTGGATTGCTGCACGTTGAGGAAATTCACGTAGATCCCCTGCGCGGTCTCGGGCCGGAGATATGCGACAGAGGCGCTGTCCTCGACGGGCCCCATGAACGTCTTGAACATGAGGTTGAACTGGCGCGGCTCGCTCAGCGTTCCCTTCATGCCGCACGCCGGGCACTGCCCTTCCGGCGTGCCGGGCGTGCCCTTGATCTTCGGATCGTCGGCGCGAAACCGCTTCTTGCAATTCCTGCAATCCACCAGCGGATCCACGAATCCCGCGACATGGCCACTCGCTTCCCAGACTCGCGGGTGCATCAGGATCGCCGCGTCGAGCCCCTCGATGTCGTCGCGCGCGCGGACCATGGCGTTCCACCACAGCTCCTTGATGTTGCGCTTGAGCTCGACGCCAAGCGGGCCGTAGTCCCAGACGGAGCCCGCGCCCCCGTAGATCTCCGACGACTGGAAGATGAAGCCCCTTCGTTTGCAGAGGGAGACGAGCTTCTCCATGACTTCGGGTGCGGCTTTGGGTGAGCTGGTCACGCGTCGTCCAATCCTATGATTTGATCGCGCCGGGTGCCGACGCTCACGTAGGTGATCGGCGCCGTCACCATCTCCTCGATGCGGTCGAGGTATCGGCGCGCCTGTTTCGGAAGATCGTCGAGCGAGCGCGCGTCCGACGTCGGCGTGCGCCAGCCCTCGAGCCACTCGTATTGCGGCTCGACCGATTCAAGCGCGGTGAGGTCGCCGGGAAACTCGGTATGCAGCTCGCCGTCGACGACGTAGCCGGTGCACAGGGCGAGCTTGTCGAGCGTGTCGAGCACGTCGAGCTTCGTAACCGCGAGGTCGGTGAGCCCGTTGATCCTGACGGCGTACCGCACGACGACCGAATCGAACCAACCGCACCGGCGCGGGCGGCCCGTGGTCGCGCCGAACTCGTTGCCGAGCTTGCGCACGCGCTCGCCGAGCTCGCCCGCGAGCTCGGTGGGGAGCGGACCGTTCCCGACGCGCGTCGTATAAGCCTTGACCACGCCGAGAGCCGCGTCGAGCGCCATCGGCGAGATGCCCGCCCCGATCGCGGCGCCGCCCGAGGTCGTGCTGCTGGATGTCACGAACGGATACGTGCCGTGGTCGATGTCGAGCAGCGAGCCCTGCGCGCCCTCGAGCAGCACGGCGGCTCCATCCATGATCGCTTCGTGCGCGGCCAACCCGACGTCGGCGGCGAGCGGCAGCAGGCGGGCGGCAAGGCGGTCGAGCAATTCGAGCGTGGAGCCGAGATCTGCCCGCGCGGACGACCCGGACGCGGTGAAGCGCGCGTTGGCGTGCACGACTCCCTGCTCGACGAGCGCGCGCAGCTTGGCCTTGTGCCGAAGATCCAAAACGCGAACGCCGCGGCGTCCCACCTTGTCCTCGTACGCCGGTCCGATCCCGCGGCCGGTCGTGCCGATCTCCCTGTTCGCCGCACTCTCCGAATCCACCAGCTTGTGATACGGCATGACCATATGCGCCCGGTCGCTGACGTACAGGCGGCCCGCCATGTCGATGCCTTTCGCGGCCAGTTCGTCGATCTCGGTGAACAGCGTCTCGGGGTCGAGCACGACGCCGTTGCCGATCGCGCAGCGCACGCGCGGATGGAGGATTCCGCTCGGTATCTGGTGCAGGACGAAGGTTGTGTCTCCGATGTGCACGGTGTGGCCGGCATTGGCGCCGCCCTGATACCGGATGACCCAGTCGGCCCGCTCCGCGAGGACGTCCACGAGCTTGCCTTTGCCTTCGTCACCCCATTGCGCGCCGACAACGACGACGGTGCGCCGAACAGAATCGAACATTTTCTCAGGGAAGTTTTGTATGGATGCGGCTATGAATTCTATCACGCCGCAGCGGGAACCCGACAATCGGGCTCGCCTTCCGCCGCTACGTTTCGTCGATCGGTCGGGTCGGTCCTTCCGCGGTGCCCACGAAAACAACCGATTCGCCCGTCGTGATCAGCGAGTCGTCGTCCGGGGGCGCTTCCGATACGCGGGGGAGCGTGACCGTGAAGACGGATCCATCTCCCAGTGTGCTCCGGAGAGCGACTTGGCCGCCTAGCGCCTCGACGAGCTTTTTGGTGATGCTCAGCCCGAGGCCGGTTCCCCCGAATTCCCTCGTGCTCGACTGGTCCACCTGGCGGAAATCCTCCCAGATGGCGGCGAGGTGCTCCTCGGCGATGCCGATCCCGGTATCCGCGACCGAAATCTGCACCGCGTCGCCCGATACGCCCGTCTTCAGGGTGACGGTCCCGCGATGCGTGAACTTCACCGCGTTGGACAGGAGGTTGAGCATGATCTGCTTTACCTTGGTGCGATCGGTCCGCATCGGCAGCGCGTCGCGGCTCTTGTCCCAGGAGAACTTGAGACCCTTCTTCTTGAAGAGCGGCTCCATCTGCAAAGTCACTTCCAGCAGCAGGTGCCTGAGCTCGAAGTCCTCGAGGTGGAGCGGCATCCGGCCGGCTTCGATCTTGGCCAGGTCCAGGATGTCGTTGATGAGAATGAGGAGGTGTTGCGCCGAAGCGTGAATGCGTTGCAGCGCCTCCGTCTGCCTGTCGTTGACGTCGCCGTAGATCCGGTCGAGGATCAGCGCCGTGTATCCGATCAGCGCGTTGATCGGAGTGCGCAGCTCGTGCGACATGCTCGCGAGGAATTCCGACTTCAGGCGATTCGCCTTCTCCAGCTCCTGCGACTGCCATTGGAGGCGCGCGTTCTGCGCTGCGAGGTCCGACGTGGCCGCGCGGATCCGGTCCTCGAGCTGGCTGCTGAACGTCTTAAGCTCGCGGTACAGCCGCTCGTTCTCCGCCTGCTCGGTGAGATCGTGCAGCACCGAGACGATGGCCATCGGCTCCCCGCGAGCGTTGAATATCTTGCCCGAGACGACCTCGACGGGAAGCTCGACGCCGCTCTCCGGCACCGTCAGGCTCATCTCCTCCCGCCGCGACGCCTCCGGGTGAATCGTGAAATCGGAGATGAAGGTCGTGAACTTCGTGTCGTTCGCGCGAATCGCATGGGCGCGCTCGCGTCTCGCCCCGGGCGGGGCCTTCTCCTCCGTGGCCTCCAGCGAGAACAGCGACTCCGCCTGCCGGTTCATCAGAATGATGTTGGAGCGGTCGTCCGTGACGACGATCGGGTCAGCGACATTCTCGAGTATCAGATCCAGCCGGTCGCGCTCGCGCGTCACGTCCTTCTCCGCGACGCGCGCGCGCTGCACCTGCCGCTCCAGCTCCCCAGCGGCGCGCCGCAGATCGGTGACGTCGCGGAGAACCGAAACGATGGACCCCGGCTCGATGCCGGTGTCCGGCTCCAGGTAGTGCGTCAGGACCTCGAACAGAAGGTCCGTGCCCTCGTCCGGATCCACCATGTTGAGCTCGCGCGCGCCCGCTTCCACCGGCGTGCCCATCGCCGTTTTCGCGAGGTGCGAGGTAAAGAGGAGGTTGTTGATCTCGACCGCCCGGCGGCGCCCCTCCGAGTCGCGCTCCTTCATCGACAGCAGGTGCTCGGCGCGCTTGTTCTGCACCACGATGTCGGTAGTCGAGCTGGTGATGATGATCGGGTCCGGAAGCGAGTTGATGAGCGCGCTGAGCAGGTCGCGCTGCTGGTCGAGCCGCTCCGCGGACTTGCGATACTCTTCCACCGCGAACATCCGCGACAGCACGGGCCCTGCGAGCGACGCAGCGTGGAACAGCTGGGTCACCATCTCCTCATCAAGCTGAGCATCGAGAATGACGACGCCGCAGGGTGCATGACCCGTGCGCCGGCGCCGCTCGCGTGGATCGGCCATGTGCACCGAGCACGACTTCAGCTCGAGCGATTCGACCCGCTCTGCGGGAATGAAGTCCACCGCGCCCTTGAACTGCGGCTGCGGGAACGGGATCGCGATCCAGCTGTCGAAGGGTATCCCCGACGCCACGATGTCGGAGCCGGCACACGACACCGGACGAAGACAGAGCGTGGCCGCCACGAGGGGATGCCTATCGTCCGCCAGGGGGATCGACATGACCGGCTGCTCGCCCTGCGCGAACCCGACGGCCGCGACCAACTCGATCTGTTGCTGGC
Source organism: Gemmatimonadaceae bacterium (assembly GCA_050998915.1). GTDB lineage: Bacteria > Gemmatimonadota > Gemmatimonadetes > Gemmatimonadales > Gemmatimonadaceae > JACDCY01. The sequence continues at coordinate 12,787 of JBPCPS010000156.1, read as the reverse complement.
TCGGGTCGATCGTGAGCAGGCAGCCGCGCTCGGCACCCGCCACGTCGGCGAACTGCGCGACCAGAAACGCCGCGGCAGTGGAAAACTCGTTGGCCTCCGAAATTACGGAGAGAAGCTCCGCTAGCCGCTCCCCGCTGAGCTGCTGATGGTGCGTGACGGCTATGCCGTCACGCGTTGCGCTGCTCAAGCCGGCGTCTCAGCTCAACATTCTCCGCCTGAACCCTCTCGAGCTCCGCCTCGCCGCCGGTAGAAAGCTCGCGGGGACGTCCCACCGGCGCCGTAATGCCGACCGCCTCCGAGTACTTCAGGTAGGTCTCGATCGAGGCGACCACGATGCGCGCTTCGACGGTCACCAGATCGATACCGACGAGCGATACCCGGACCCATGCATCAATGACAATGCCCTTGTCGAGAACGCGATCGAGAATATCGATCAGGGAACTGCCGCTCGGTGCTCTCTCTACAGCCATCTTTCCGCTCCCCTTAGAGTCAGCGGCTCGCGCCGCGTGCGTTGCACTCCAGTGACGCCAGCCACGGGAGGTCCGCTACCGCTTCTTGGCCGGCCGCTCGGCCGTCATGTCGGACAAACGCTGCTCGATCCGCTCCAGCCGCTCGCCCACGTCCGACGGCAACGCCTTCTGTGCCTGCAGCTCGCGCGCGGCCGAAGCCGAGAGCCGCGGGTCCGCGCGCCACCAGTCCAGCCCGATCTCCTGCGCCTTGTCGATCGAGCAAATCAATAGCCGCACATGGATGGTAAGGAGCTCGACGTTGGCGAGGTTGATCTTGATGTCACCCGCAATGACCAGGCCTTTGTCGAGGACCCGGTCGAGAATTTCGACCAAGCCGTGATTGCGTGAGGGAGAAACTAGGTCTGACAAAGACGGCTCCGGCTATCGTAGGCGGCCCAATGGGCCCAAGTCGACCTGCAGGTCCTCGTCAGCGAGCCCAAAGACCTCTTTCATCTCTTCCATGCGTTTGTGCAAGCGGAGCATCGCGAGGCCGAGCTTTTCCACTTCCGCTTCGCTCAGCCCGCCCCCGTCCATCCTGCGGATCGCTTGATGCTCCAACACCTTACGCAACAGTTCAATCAAGGTCAAGACGAGACGGGCAAGGCCGTTCTCCGCCGCGGTCGAGTCGGCGTCGATTCGCTCGGGCAGCCCGGGAGCCAGTTCGGCGATGGACACACCCTCCGCGCTCGTGGCCGCGTCAGGTCGCTTGCCAGGCGCGGCCTCCGCCCGCTCACGCCCGACCTCCTGCGGCACTGTTTCGCGGGCACGGCGGCCCGGCGTCAGATCGGGCGGACCGAACGCGCCGGCCAGCAGCGACATCCGCTTCGGCTCCTTCATCGCGCTCTCGACCGCGGTCAGCAGCAGCGCGAGGTCGAGATAGACCAGATCTATGTCCGCGACCGCGAGAGTGACTCCACCGCGTAGTGCGACTCCCTTGTCCAGCAGGCTGCTGAGAACGTCGCTCAGATCGAGGCGCTCGCCCCCCAGTATATCGTCGCTCACCCCGGCATCCGACTCACGAAGTGATACGCCGGCCAGGGACCCGTGAACTCGAAATGGAATCCGCGGTCCTTGTGCGCGGCGACTACCTCGGAAACGCGAATCCGGAAGTCCTCGAACCCGTCGCGGCGCACGAGGAACACGGCGTTCAGCACCGCCTGGGCTTCGGCGACGGCGGAGGCCCTCGGCAGCGACTCGAGCACCGAGCCCGCGGCGACCGCGCGAACGTCCTCGTATATGCGCGTGGCGGCGTTCTCCGCGGCTGAGCGAAGGAGCTCCTTCTTCTGTGCTTCAAGCTTGCGCTCCAACAGGTAGCGCTGGCCGGGAGGCGCGGACGCGAGCGCGCGCTGCGCTTCTCCGATCTCGGGCGCGAGCGACTCGAGCGAGGCGCGCACTTCCGCCGCCTTGGCGAACACGCGTAGCGAATATTCGTCGGCGCCCGCGATGCGCCGCATGGTCTCGTGCAGCTCCGGCGCCCGGGCCGCGAGCATGCCGCAAACTCCCTCCTCGCTCGTGAAAAGCGTCCACATCGGGAGCGGGACAGCCGGCCCGGGATCATTCGCCCACGTGATCACCGAGTCGTGCGCCTGCGCCCGGGGGCCGAGCCAGTCCATGTCCGTGGCGCGCTGGTCGATCGCGTCCGCGGCGTAATCACCCGCGTGAAGCGACGAGACGAGCGCGGCGTGCTCACCTTCGATCACCTTTCGCACCGGTCGCTCGTCAAGGCCCGGAGGCGCGCCGGCAATGCTCGCGCCGGCCGGCACTATTCCATACACGTACTCGACCTGCTCAGGCACGTTGGAGCCCGCTGTCACTCCGAGTCGTCTTCACGCGCCACGCGTACCGGTCCCCCCGTGTTTCCCTTGCCCAGTCGCTCGCGCCAGTCGCGCACTTCGCGGAGGCGCTGCATGACCTCAGCCTCGCGGCGCACGTACTCATCGTCGTCGATGTCCCCCATCTCCAGCGCGAGCTGGAGGTTCATCAAGTCTTCCTTGACGGGCGTGTCGTCGGTGAGCTGCTCCTCGACCGTCCGCTGGACCTTGTCGAGCGTCCACATGGTCCCCGACCATGGACCTGTAAACGGCGCGAGAAGAATGGAGGAGAGCAGGCCCATCGGATGCTAGTTCGCTTTCTCGAGCTTGAGCTTTATGTTGACGAAGTTGTACGGCGGCCAGGGACCGGTGTACTTGAAGGTCAGCACGTCTTCGTACTTGCGGCTGATCTCGCGCACGACGTCGTCGAACTCCTTCTCTCGCTTGCGATCCACCAGGAAGGCTGCGTTCGCGATCATCCGGTCGCCGATGACCTTATTGCTGCGACTGGCGACGGCTACTGCCTTGAGCGCTTCGTGAATGTCCTGCACGTACCGGTTGCCGGCCTCCTCCATTGCGCCCTCGACCAGCCGCCCGAGCTGCATGCGCGCGAAATACGTGGAGGACGCGGCGTTGCGCGTGATCTCGTCCTTGAGCCGCCGGATCTCGTCGTTCTCCTGCTCGATCTTGGCCACCACTTTCTCGCGGTCCCAGAGGACCTTGAGGCCGAACTCGATCTTGTCCTGCATCTTGTCGAGCACGTCGGTGAAGGCGCGGTAGGTGGACCGCAGCAGCTCCGACACGTCGTCCTCCGAGCGAAACACGGTTCCGAACGACATCGGGATTACCGTGAACTCCCGCATGACCGTCTCGTTGACGAACTCGTGCGCCAGCACGTTCTCGCGCGTGGGATCGTAGATCACGATCGGCGTGTCGCTCACCACGGCTGCGAGGTCGTCGTGGTGCACCGTGTACACCCGGCGCCCCCCACCGATTCCGACCGGGCCGAAATCGCGCACGCGGTCGTGGCGAATGATGCAGTACACGTATTTCCCGCCGGGCTCGGATGCTTCCGACGCGTCCGCGCCGAATGGAACCGGTTGCTCGCTCATGACGGAAGAGTTCCCATGATTGTCAGCTCCATGCCGCAAAGAATATCCACACAGCAATTGCCAGTCCGAAAGCCACCTTCATCGCCGCGGCCACGGCCCTGCCGACCAGCGCGCCGAACGCGGCCCGCGACGCATCCCGCTTCGCCGCGCCGGCACCCAGCTCCGCGATGAGAGCGCCGACGAAGGAGCCCGCGAAGGCCCCGATCAGCGATCCTATAATAGGTATGGGTACACCCATTATCGCGCCAATCGTTCCGCCAATGATCGCGCCCCAGGCTCCCCTGCGGGACCCGCCGTAAATCCGCACGTACCGCGCCGACAGCACGTACTCGATGACCTCGGCGATGACTGCCACCACGCCGACGAGGACAAGAGTAGCCGTACTGATCGCCGCCCCGCCACCCGTCGCGCTGTATATGACCGCGGCGCCGAGCATCACCCACAGTCCCGGCAGCCCGAACGGGATCATGATGAGCGATGCGATGAGCACGATCGCAAGCAGTAGGAGCGCCATTCAGACCTCTCTCCGTATGAAGTTCGTCACCAGCTCCACCGCCTCCGCAACGCCGGTCCCATTCAACCGGCCGGGACTGTCGCCGGGTGTGTGAATGCGGGCAAGCGTCGAAAAATTCCCCTTGCTGATCGTTACGGCATCCCAGTTGGACCGGTTCAGCGCGGATGAATCAACCATGATTCCCGGCAATACCCCGCGAAATCTCATCCGGCTGCCGCCCTGCTCCGCAGAAGAGCGCAAGCGGGTAGCCAACGGACTTCTCCGTGAGGCCATGCAGGTGAGAGTCCCTACGTCGTCGATGCCATCAAAGTTTATGGCGCTCGCGGGCCTGGTCGAATTGCGGCGCACCCACGCCCTGGCGCCCTGCAACCCCAGCTCCTCGGCGCTCGTAATGACGACTCCGGCTGGATGGTCCGCGGGCAGCTCCGATGCAACCAGCAGGGCCGACGCCACCCCGCTCGCATTGTCGACTGCGCCCTGCGACCGGTCTCCGACCAGCGACAGCATCATCGCCAACGACCCCACGGCTCCGGCCACGCTCACGAGCACCCAGAAAAAGTCGCCGACCTGATACTTCCCCTCCGTGAAACCGACGGCCATCGCGACGGCCACCGTGACGACCATCGCAACCGACGCCACGATGATTGCTCCGATCCGCACGAGCATCGGCACGGGCTGGGATTTGGAATCGAGGTGGGCGACCAGCCAGACCGGATCACGGTCACCGCGAACGGCGACCAGGTTTGTCGCGCGACGACCCATCAGTCGCGATCGGGGGATGATTCGGGCGAGCATGTACCCGAGTGCGGGAAGCAGGAGCAGGAAAGGAATGCCCGCGCCAACTGCTCCAGCGGGATGCGCCCGGGCCCGCGACCCGACGAAGACAAACCAGGCGAAAAAAAGCAGCCCCACCAGCGGAACTGCCCAGCGCCCGGGGAAAGCGGAATAGGTGAATTCCTCCTCCGTCACGACGAACCCGTGGCTGCGGAGGATATCCGCGCAGTAAGCGCGGCCACGCGCCTCGGCTTCGCTGCCGGCGGCTCTTGGCTCAGCTGCGAGCCGGTCTATGATCTGCTTTGCTCTCCCCGCCAGAGAGTCACGGTGCAAAGCCCATCCGCTCCTTCACCTCGCGCATCGTATCCTTCGCGATCGCGTGCGCTTTCTCCGCGCCCGCGCGTAGCACGGTCTTTACTGTCGCCGGATCGGCGCGAATCTCCGCCGCCCGCTCGCGAAGGGGCGTGAGCTCTTTCGTCATGGATTCGAACAGCACCTTCTTGCAGTCGATGCACCCCCACCCCGCCGTGCTGCACTGCACGGCGACGTGCTGCACCGTCTCCGGCGGGCTGAACGCCTTGTGCAGATGATAGATGTTGCAAACCTCGGGCGTGCCTGGATCGGTCCGCCGCACGCGCGCGGGATCGGTGACCGCCGGCTTCAGCTTCTCCCAGATCGCCGCCGGCTCCTCGAGCAAGCCGACAGTGTTGCCGAGCGACTTGGACATCTTCGCCACGCCGTCGAGTCCCATGACGCGTGCCGTCGGCGTCACTTCGCCTTTCGGCTCCGGAAAGAACGGCTTCCCCGGCGAGAACCTCGCGTTCCATTTCCGCGCGACCTCGCGGGAGAGCTCGAGGTGCTGGAGTTGGTCCTCTCCGACCGGAACGAGATCGGCCTTGTACAGCAGAATGTCGGCCGCCTGCAGCACCGGGTACGTGAGCAGCCCGACGGGAATGCTCTCCTGCCTGCTGGACTTGTCCTTGAACTGGGTCTGGCGCTCGAGCTCGCCCAGCGGCGTCAGCGTGTTGAATATCCACGCGAGCTCCGTGTGCTCGGGGACCGCCGACTGCACGAAGAGGACCGCGCGCTCCGGATCGATTCCGGAGGCGAGCAGCGAGATCGCCATGTCGCGGGTGCGGTCGCGCAGGGCCCGCGGCTCATATTCCACGGTGATGGCGTGGTAATCGACGATGCAGATGAACGACTCGAATCGGCGCTGCAGCGCGACCCAGTTCTTCACGGCACCCAGGTAGTTGCCGATATGCAGCTCGCCGGACGGCTGAATCCCGCTGAAGATCCGTGTCATTGGAGAGAGAATTTAGGCGTTAGCTTAGTTGCACGCATCACGCAGGATCGCCCTTGCCACTCCCTCGATGCCGAACGCCGGACAGTCCGCCTTGCCGTTGAGCCTCGATGCCGCCGAGCTGTCCCGCCTCGCGCGCACGGTGCAGCACGCCGCGCTCGGGGCCGGCGAGATCGTCCGCAATGCAGCGCTGACCTCGTCCTCGCTCGTATGGGAGCACAAGGGGACGGCCGATTTCGTCAGTGAAGTGGACCGGGACGCGGAGCAGCACATCCTGTCGGTGATCGAGAAGGAATTCCCGGGCGCGGTCGTGATAGGGGAGGAGTTCTCCCCGGACGCAGTGTCCGGCCGCGGACTTTCATTCATCATCGATCCGCTCGACGGCAAGACGAATTTTCTGCATGGATTTCCGCATTACGCCGTCTCGATCGGCGCCGCGCATGGCGCTGATCTGCTCGCCGCGGCCGTCCTCAATGTGCCGACTCGCGAGCTGTTCGCCGCCACGGCTGGCGGAGGCGCGACGCGGGACGGAGCGCCGATCCGGGCGTCGACTGAGACTGTGCCTCAACGCGCTCTGATCGGAACCGGGTTCCCGTTCAAGCAAGTGGAGCATCTCCCTGGGTTTTTGCGCCAGTTCGAGGCCGTGACGCGCAGCACCGCGGGAGTGCGACGCGCGGGCTCCGCGGCGCTCGACCTCGCGGACACGGCGTGCGGGCGGTTCGACGCTTTCTGGGAGCTGGGCCTGGCGCCGTGGGACGTCGCCGCGGGCATCCTGCTGATCCGCGAGGCCGGCGGGCTCATCACGGATCTCGAAGGAGCGCACGCGACCCCTGCCTTTGGGGCCTACGTCGCCGGTGGACCGGCAATGCACGAATGGCTATCGCGAACCTTGAAGGAAGCCGGTGCCGGCAGTGCCAGACACCAGGCACAAGTCACTAGTCACCAGTCACTAGTCACTAATCACTAGTCACTTATCTTACGGCCGATGAAACTCGTCGAATGCGTGCCGAACTTCTCCGAGGGGCGGCGCCCCGAAGTGATCGAAGCCATCCGCGCGGCGATCGCGGCGGTGGACGGGGTGGCCATGCTCGACGTCTCTTCCGACGAATCGCACAACCGCTCCGTCCTGACCTTCGTCGCTCCGCTCGGCGCCGCGGTCGAGGCGGCGTTCGCCGGCATTCGCGAAGCGCGCGACCGCATCGACCTGACCAGGCATTCGGGCGAACACCCGCGCATGGGCGCTACCGACGTCGTACCGTTCATCCCGCTCGAAGGAACGACGATGGAGGATTGCATCGCGCTCGCACGCCAACTCGGCGAGCGCGTTGGACGTGAGCTCGAGATCCCGGTTTATCTGTACGAGCGCGCGGCGACGCGGCCGACTCGCGAGAACCTCGCCGACCTCCGTCGCGGGCAGTTCGAGGCGCTGCTCACCGAGATCGGCACTGTGCCGGAGCGCGAGCCCGACTTCGGCCCGAACCGGTGCCATCCCACGTTCGGCGCCGTGGCCATCGGCGCACGGCCGTTTCTGGTGGCGTACAACGTGTACCTCGGCCCCGCGACCAATCTTCCGGTCGCGAAGAAGATCGCGAAGGCGGTGCGGGGCTCCTCCGGCGGGTTTCGCTTCGTGAAGGGACTCGGCCTCGAGGTGGACGGGCAGGCTCAAGTCTCGATGAACCTCGTGGACACGACGCAGACGCCGGTGCACCGCGTCTTCGATTTCATCGAGATGGAAGCGCAGGCGAGCGGAGCTCCGGTGACGTGGAGCGAGATCGTCGGGCTCGTGCCGGAGCGGGCGCTATTCGAGACCGCCGCGCATCATCTTCAGCTTTCCGACTTCACCATGGATCAGGTGCTCGAGGCACGCGTTCGCGAGCACGCGGCGGGCGGCGAGAGCATCACCGGATTCCTCGGCGCGGTTGCATCGTCGGCTCCGGCGCCCGGTGGCGGTAGCGTCGCGGCCCACGCCGGCGCGCTCGCCGCGGCGCTCGCCCAGATGGTCGCCGCACTGACCATCGGCAAGAAGAAGTACGCGTCGGTCGAAAGCGAGATGAAGGAGCTCGCGATCCGCGCGGCCGCGCTCAGCAACACGCTGTCCGCGCTGGTGAAGCGCGACGCCGATGCCTACACCGAGGTCTCGAGCGCGTACTCCCTGCCGAAGGACACGGAAGCGGACAAAGCCGCACGCGATCAAGCCATTCAGGACGCACTGCTCAAGGCCGCCGACGTTCCGTTGGAGACGGCGCGCGCGTGCGCCGAAGTGGAGGAGTTGGCGCTGACCGCCGCCGAGCGGGGAAACGCCAACGCCGTGTCGGACGCGGGAGTTGCTGCGCTGCTGGCGGAGGCCGGCTGCAAGGCAGCGTCGTACAATGTCCGGATCAACGCCACGTCCATCACCGACAGTGCGGCGGCGAAGCGGCTGAACGATCAGGCGGCGGAGATCGTGCGCCGCGTGTCGGAGATCGCCGGGAAAGTTTCGGCTAGGGTCGAGGCCGCGCTGACCCCGTAAGCACCCGCGGTCCGTTCTCGGTGATCGCTACGGTGTGCTCGAAGTGTGCCGAGCGGGAGCCGTCCACCGTGACGATCGTCCATCTGTCGGGCATCGTTCGCGTGTCCGCCTTGCCGGCGTTCACCATCGGCTCGATTGCGATCGTCAGGCCGGGCACGAGCCGCGTACCACGCTGCGGCTTGCCGAAGTTCGGGACCTGCGGCTCCTCATGGAAGCTCTCGCCGATACCGTGGCCGACGAGGTCCTTTACCACCGAGAATCCGGCCGCCTGGACGACGCCTTGCACCGCTGCCCCTATGTCACCGATGTGATTCCCCGCGCGCGCGGCGGCCACCCCCGCGTCGAGCGCTCGCCTGGTGGCTTCCAGGAGGCGTCCCGCTTCCTCGTTGATCTCACCGACGGCGACGGTGGTCGCCGAATCGGTGTGGTATCCCTCGAAGAGCACGCCGATGTCGATCGACACGATGTCGCCGTCGCGCAGTACGCGCTTCTTCGAGGGGATCCCATGCACGATCTCGTTGTTGATTGAGGTGCAGATGTTGCCGGGGAAACCGTACAGTCCCTTGAACGACGGCTTGGCGCCGGGATTGGAGCGGATGAAGTCCTCCGCGATCCGGTCCAGCTCCAGCGTACTGATTCCCGGCTGCACGGCTTCTTCCAACACGTCCCTCGCCGCGGCGAGGATCGCACCGCCCTGCGCCATCCGGTCGATCTCGCGGGCAGACTTGAGCTGGATCACTCTTTTTTCAGTGCGTCGAGCGCGCGCTGGAGAACCTTGTCCAGGCTCCCGTCCGCGTTGATCTTGAGCGGCGCGGCGCCCCGGTCCTCGTACCACTTGATCACCGGCGCGGTCTGCTCCTGGTACACACGCAGGCGGTTGCGCACCGCCTCGGGCTCGTCGTCCTTGCGGCGCACGAGCGTCCCGCCGCACTTGTCGCACTTCGTGCCGGGCTCGCGGTCCTTGTACGGGTGCTGGCACTTCTCGCACACCGTGCGCGAGCTGAGCCGGGCTACGAGCTTGTCGTCGTCGATGTCGAACAGCAGCACCTTGTCGAGCTTGCGTCCGATCTCCGCGAGCATGATGTCGAGCCCGTACGCCTGCGGGACCGTCCGCACGACGCCGTCGAGTATGGCGCCCTGCTTCGTCTCGTCGCCCTCGAACTTCTCGCGCATGATGCCGAGAATGACCTCGTCGGGGACGAGGTCGCCGTGGTCCATGTAGCTCTTCGCTTCCTCGCCGAGCGGCGCCCCGTCCCGCAGCGCGGCGCGCAGCACGTCACCCGTGGCGATCTTCGGGATGCCGAGCTCTTTGGCGAGCAGCTCGCCCTGTGTGCCCTTGCCGGCGCCGGGAGGACCGAGGAGGAGGAGAATCACGGAAGCGCTCTTGCCTGTTGGCTGTTGGCTATCAGCTGTTCGCCCGCGCAAGGTTGGAGCGGAAGCACTCCGGTGTTGCGGAACGGCGGCTCTGCATCGGTGCTTGCGGTCGGCAGCGGTCTCCGGTCCCCGCAGGCGGCGTCTGAGCGACCGAGGAGACGCGCGGTTCGCGGCTCCGACCGAGCGAAGCTAGCCGCCGGAGCGGGACCCGGAACCGCTGCCGGCCGGCGCACCGATATCAGCCGACGCTAGAACGCGCCGCCGGGAGCGCGCCCACGGAACCGCACGCGTCCTTTCTTCATGAAGCCGTCGTACTTGCGGAGGAGCAGGTGCTGCTGCATCTGCGCCAGCGTATCGAGCGCCACACCGACCACGATCAGCAGCGAAGTCCCGCCGAACTGGAACGGCACGTTGATCATGTCGGCGAGGAAGACCGGCAGCAGCGCGATGAACGCCAGGAACAGCGCGCCCGGGAACGTGATGCGCGACATCACGTGATCGATGTAATCGGCGGTCTTCGAGCCCGGCTTCACGCCGGGGATGAACCCGCCCTGCTTCTTCAGGTTCTCCGACAGATCCACCGGATTGAAGATGATCGCCGTATAGAAGTATGTGAACGTGACGATCAGCACCACCGACAGGACGTAGTACATCCACGTCCCCGGACTCAGCATCTCGGAGATCCGCTGCGCCGTGGGGTTCGGGCTGAACTGCGCGAACGCGCCGGGCACGACGATTACCGACTGCGCGAAGATGATCGGCATTACGCCCGATGCGTTGACGCGGAGCGGGATGAAGTTCTTCGTGGCCTCGCGCATCCGGCCGCGCGCCATGGTGCGCTGCGGGATCTGGATCATCACGCGGCGGGCGGCCATCGTCACCGCCACGGTACCGGCGACCACGGCGACCATTATCAGCGCCAGCACGATCAGCGAGAACAGACCGACCACGCCCGTGCTCACGAACCGCAGCGTCGAGAAGATGCCGGGCCAGAACCGCTCCACGATCGAGAAGAAGATCAGGAGGCTGGCGCCGTTGCCAAGTCCGCGCTCGGTGATCTGCTCGCCGAGCCACATGACGAACACGGCACCGGTCGTGAGGAAGAGCACCATCTGCAGCGTGAACCCGAAGCCCGGATTCACCACGGCGTTCTCGAGCGACTGCGTGAACAGCGCGAAGCCGTAGGCCTGGACAATCGCCAGCCCGACGGTCAGGTACCGCGTCCACTGATTGACCTTCTTCCTTCCCTCTTCGTCCTTCTGCAGCTTCTCCACCGTCGGCACGACGGCCGCGGCGATCTGCATGAAGATGCTCGCCGAGATGTACGGCATGATGCCGAGGGCGAACACCGTCGCGCGGGAAAGACCTCCTCCTACGAACAGGTCATACAGCCCGAGCAGCCCCCCGCCGCCGCGGTTGGCGAAGAAATCCGTGAGGGCGATGACGTCCACGCCGGGCGCCGTGATGTGCGCGCCCACACGGTAGAGCAGAAGACACAGGAAAGTGAAGCTGATCTTCTGCCACAGCTCCGGTGTCCGGTAGATGTTCGCTACCGCTGCCGCCGCGTTCGGTTGTGCCATGTCAGTCCTCTACGCGGCCCCCGGCCGCAAGGATTTTCTCGCGAGCGCCGTCGCTCATCTTCACGCCGCGAACCGTCAGCGCCTGCTTCACTTCGCCGTTCGCGAGCAACTTTGCCGGACCCTTGCCGGCACGAATAAGTCCCGCTTCCGCGAGCGATTCCGCCGTGACTTCCTTCCCGCTCACGTGCTCCAGGTCGCTGAGCCGCACGACCTGATGCTCCGTACGGAACGGATTGGTGAAGCCGCGCTTCGGCAGCCGGCGCGACATCGGCATCTGGCCGCCTTCGAAGTGCGGCTTGCCACCGCCCGGACCGTGGTGGCCGGCGCGCGCCTTGATGCCCTTGTGTCCCTTGCCGGACGTCTTGCCCGTGCCCGAGCCAGGTCCGCGACCGATGCGCTTCCGGTTACGGTGCGAGCCCGGCGCGGGAACCAGATTGTGCAGTCCGATCTTGTCGCTCATTTCTCATCCTCTTTCACCGGCGTGACCTTGATCAGGTGACGCACGTGTTTCAGCTGTCCGCGCAGCGAAGGCGAATCCTTGTGCACCACCACGTCCTGGTGGTGCTTGAGCCCGAGCGCCTCGAGCGTCCGGCGCATCCGCCAGGAATGCCCGATTCCACTCCGGACCTGCTCGATGCGAACGCTGCCGGACGTTAGCGTGTTGGGCTCGGTCCGCTTGGGTCCGCGCGTCGGGTGCCATACGTGAGTCCGTGCCATCAGACCGCCTCCTTCACTTTCGCTCTCGAGCGGTACGGCAGCGAGCTGACCTCGACGCCGCGCTCGCGCGCAATCTGTTCTACTGTCGTGAGCTGCTGCAGCCCGTCGAGCGCGGCGAGCACCATGTTGTGCGGGTTCGTCGAGCCCAGGCTCTTGGTGAGAATATCGGTGATGCCGGCGCACTCCATCACCGCGCGCACCGCTCCACCGGCGATCACGCCCGCGCCCGGCGCGGCGGGACGCATCAGCACCTTGCCGGCGCCGTGCTCGCCCACCACTTCGTGCGGGATAGTGCCGCCCGTGCGAGCGATCGGCGCCATCCGCTTGCGCGCCGAGTCGACCGCCTTGCGCACCGCCTCCGAAACTTCGTTGGCCTTGCCCGTGGCGAATCCGACCTTGCCCTGGCCGTCGCCGACGGCGACGAGGGCGTTGAAGGAGAATCTCCGTCCGCCCTTCACGACCTTCGCCACGCGGTTGATCGCGATCACGTTCTCCACGAGATCGCTGCCACCGTCGCGCGAGTCCTTGTCGCCGCGCTTGCCGCCGCGACCGCCGCCGGGGCCGCCACGGCCTCCGCCCTGGCC
>JBPCPS010000152.1:0-4307 GCA_050998915.1 Gemmatimonadaceae bacterium | reverse complement strand
CGGTCGTTGGTTCCTGGTCATCCGCGTTCACCGCCTACCTGCGACCTTTGACCAGTTACCAGTTACCAGTTACCAGTTACCGGTCAGTTGACCAAAACCATCACCTACGACCAGTTACCCATCCCTGCAGTCGCTTTTTTTGGGAGGCTATATCTCCCAATTCGAAAGCACCACCCCGGACTTCGGAAACAGCTCGGCGTAGCCGACCACGGTCATCCGCAGATCCGTCCAGCGCACCTTCGCCCCCTGCGTGATCAGGAACCGGTACGCGTTGGAGTGCGCCCCCTGCAACCGGATCGAGATCGTCCGCGTCCCGATCTTTCGCGCGTAAGCCGCGAGGTCCACCACGAGCCTCGCGAACGCGTCGTTGTCGCGAGCCACCAGTTTCAGCACGCGCATCTCCTCCCGCGCGCGCCCTTCCACCAGAGGGGCTGAATGACACAGCGCGAACGCCCTGAGCTCGGAGCCCGCGTAGCACAGCAGGGTGTCGCCCAGACCGAGCTCGTGCGTAAGTCGCAGCTCGCGCGTGAAATCGTATCCGGGGCATAGCGCCGCGAGCAGGTCCGCGCACTGCGCGATGGCGCTGTCCCGCTGCTCCGCGGACAGACGACCGAGCTCGACCATCTTCGTCGCGCCAAGCGCGGACGGAAGCGTGAGCGTGATCGTGAGGTGCCCGGGAACAAAATCGAGCGAGGAGTAGAAGCCGATGTTGTCCATCGTGCGCGGCATTGTCTCGAGCCCTATCACTCGGGCTCCGCGCGCCCGGAGCCAGTCCACCCCATGCGTGACTATCGTCTTCCCGGCGCCCCGACCCTGATATGCCGACGCGACCGCAAGCGGCCCCATCCATCCCTCGGTGCCGGATGCGTGCACGAGGTTGAACGCGGCCACCTCTCCGTCCTCTCCCCGCCACAGCACGGCCCCTCGCGCGGCATCCGCGATCGCGTACTTCCACATCTGTGGATTGAGACCCGGCACCCGCACGCTGACCATGCCGTCCTTCCGGTACCGCTCGGTGAACGCCTCGCTGAAAAGAGCGTTCAGGTCGGGAATGTCTTCATCGGTGATCTGCGCCGGGCCATCCAGCGCGCGCGCATCCCTCCACCCGCGGACCGCCGACATCAACTCGCGGCGGCGATCGGTTCCATCACGGGGAGACCGGCGAGCGCAGTCGCAAGATCGTCACGCGGCGCACTCTCCTCGACACGCGAGGACCCGCTCCCTTCGTCGAAGCGCACGGATATCACACGGTCCAATCCCTCGCGCACGGATTCCACGTGCGTGATCAGTATCACCTGCTCGAACCGGTCGTGTAACCGGCGGAGGAGGCTGATGACGTTGTGCCGCCGCCCCTCGTCGAGCGATCCGAAAATTTCGTCCAGCACCAGCAGCGAGAACGGCTGCCCCGCGCGCTCCGCGATCATCTGCGAGATCGCAAGACGCAACACCAGGTGCGCGACATCCTCTTCGCCGCCGGAGATCACGGGCTTCGGAACACCGTCATCCAGCACCGTGAGGTCGTATTCGTTGGTGAGCTCGAGCTCGGAATAGCGGGAATCCGTGAGCTCCGCCAGGAAGCCGCTGGCGAGCTCGGACAGCTCCGGCCGGAGCTGGGCGTTCAGGTCGCTCCGAAGATCCGAGTACGCGCGGTCCAGCTCGTCGTGGATTCGCCGCGCGCGCTTCAGCGCGGACAGCTTTTCCTCCCGCTTCGCCAGCTCGGCGGCCGCGACACGCGCGGCATCCGCGGCCACGTCCAAGCTCCGCAGCTCGCCCTCGGCGGTGATGCGCTGCAGCTCGGCGACGCGGGCGGCCTCCGTCGCGCGCTCGTGCTCCGCTTTCGTCGCCAGATACTCTTCTTCCGAGAACGCGATCGTGGCCAGCGCTTCACGCAGCTCCTGCGTCCGGCCCCGGTGAGCGACGAGCATGTTGGCTACCTCGTCGTATTCGGCGCGGATCTGGGGCTCCCGCTCCGCGAGCGCGGCGAGCCGCTCCACGCGAACCGCGAGCGGAGCGAGCTCCTCGATCTGCGCGCGAATCCTTACGTGTTGAGCGGCGTCGAATCCCGCTGGCATGGCAGCGATCTCCTGCGTCAACTGCGCGTAACGCTGCTCTTTCTCGCTCAAGTCGCGGGCAACTCCGGTCAGCTCCTGCACGGCGCTCTGAACCTTGGCGAGCTGGCGCTCCAGCCCTCCGACTTCCTGCACCGCGGTCCGCCTCGCCTCATCCAGCGTCTTGATGTCTTCCGGCATGTCCTCCAGCTGCTCCATCCGCTTGCGGAAATACTTGCCGTCAGAAGTGAGCGCGATCATCTGCTCATCGAGATGGTCCATCACCTTCGCGAAGTTCTCGCCGAGCGCGCGACTGCATGTGGGACAGGCCCCGTCGGGGCCCAGCTCGGCGAGCAGGCGCCGCTGCTCCTTGACCTCGCCGTGCTGGCGGAGCAGCGTCTGGAGCTTGGTCTGCGCTTCCTGCTTGTCGCGCACCCATTCGGTGCGCCGCGCTTCCAGCTTCCCCTCGACTTCCTCCAGCGTCACCCGCTCCTTCTCGAGCGCTAGCGTGACAGTCTCTTCCTGTCCGGGCGCGGCTTCGATCCGCGCTTTTTTCGCGGTTAGACGCTCGATCTCCACCGCGATCTCCCGCGCCTGCTCGGACAAGGTCTCCCGCCTGCCTTCCTCCCGGTACAGCGTGTCCATGCGCTGCATCTCCACCGTCAACGACATCAGGGGCTCCGTTCGGAGCCGCAGGTCGTCCAGCTCCGCGCCGTTCACCACGATCTCCTGCAGGTCGGCGCCGGTCCGTTCGGCGCGCGCAAACAGCGACCGCTCTTCAGTCTCTGCTACCTGTATCCCGGCGGTCGTCATCTGCAGAGATTCGCGGGCCTCCTGCGCGGCGGCCCAGCGCGGGAGCACCTGCTGCAGCGCGGTGTCGCATTCGGCGTGCACGCGCCGCTTCTCGGTCGTAAGCCTCGCGCTGTCAGCCGCGCGCTTGGCCGCCTCCGCCAGCGTGCGCGCGACGACGTCAGGGTCGGACATGCCCGCCCGCAGGCCCGACATCTCCGCGAGGATCGCCTTGCGGCGCTCGCGCACCAGGTCCTGCGCGGTGCGCAGCTTCTCGTAGCCAAGCACGCGGGACAGGAAGTGCGCGCGCTCGGTTGGCTTCATCGAGGCCATGACGCTCAGCTGCTTCTGGTCGGTGAAGTAGGTGTTGAAGAACTCGACGCGGGTCATGCCCAGACGGCGCTGGATGAACTCGTTCACGCCCGTCTTCGTGTTCGCGACCGGATTCGCGTCGTCGTTGACGTAGACTTCGGCGCGCGACATCTCGCGGCTCACCCGGTAGCGCTGGCCGGAAAGCTCGAAGTCCAGAACGACTTTGACCTGCGCGCGCTCGCCTGCGCGCTGAAAGCGGATCGTCTCGAGCTTGTCGCGCTGCGCGCCCGTGCCGTACAGGCACCAGGCAATGGCCTCGAGAATCGTAGTCTTCCCCGCTCCGTTCGGACCGATCACGCCAGTGATACCGGTGCCGAACTCGATGCTTGTGTCTGCGTGCTGCCTGAAGTTCACCAGCTGGAGGCGATTGATCCTCATACCGGACCTTCCGCGAACACGGGCTGCTCGACCGCTTCAGCCTGAGCCAGATAGTCGAGACCCGCGGCGATCAGCTCCTCGCGGTCGATCTCGGAATCAATGGGCCGGCTGCGCAGCCCGTCGCGCACGAGCTCCGCGAGCGACGCGCGTCTGCCGGGCGCGGCACTCCCATGCACGCGGATGACCTCGGGCCGGCGAGGGTCCAGATGGAAATGCAGCGCGCGCCGCTTGTACTCGCGGATCGCCTTGTGGTCCAGCTCCCGCGCGACGTGCCGCGCGACGTCCTTCGCGACGAGCCGGACGATCGCGTCGTCGATCGGCACCTTCGACCCCTCAACGCGGTCGCGGATCGCCTGGTCCATTTCGCCGGCGGTCATCCCGCGCGCGTCGAGCCGCGGAAGATCGACGACAGGGCGGGTGTCAATCGGATGAAAGGTCTGCTTCCCCGTATCGAGATCCCATTCGATGAATCCCTTGCCGGGCTTGCCCAGCCGTGCTTTCGGCGCGGCCGCGCGCCACGTGGCTCCGTCGAGCCCCGCCTCCTCCGCGACCTCTCCCCAGATGTTCGTCGTCGTGTACTCGAGCGAGCCCGAGTAAAAAGCATTCGGCGCTATCTCACGCCAGACGTGATAATGGCCAAGCGCTACGTAATCCCAGTTTTGCGCGCCCAGCTGTTCGCGCGTGACCCCCAAACCCCCCCCCTCCTACCCACACACCCCC
>JBPCPS010000146.1:0-13158 GCA_050998915.1 Gemmatimonadaceae bacterium | reverse complement strand
TCGCTGAAGCTGTCGGGGGTGACGTTGACGATCCCCATGAGGACCGGCCTTTCGATTTCGATCGATCTCCCACCGAGGTTCCATCGGGACCGCGTGCGCGTGCCGGCCGCGGCCGACGCTGTCACGCCGGCGACGGCTCCGGTCCCGCCAGCAGCGGTGGCTTGGCGGTCTTCGGCTGTGCGGCAGGCGCGGCGAGCGGGCGCGGCGGCTGCACCGGCGGCTCGGGCGCGCGCGGCGGAAGCTGCTCGCCGCGTGCCAGCGCGAGCACTTCGTCACCCGTCAGCGTCTCGCGCTCGAGCAGCGACCCCGCGACCGAGTGCAGCAGGTCGAGGTTGGCGCTGAGCGTGTCCAGCGCGCGCGTGTACGCTTCCCTGATCACGCGCTCGACCTCGGAGTCCACCAGCTGCGACGTCCGCTCGGACACCTCGCGGCGGTGCTGCAGCTCGCGCCCGAGAAATACTTCCTGCTCGTTGTCGCCCACGAGGATCGGCCCGATCTTGTCGGACAGACCCCACTGCGACACGTACCGGCGCGCGATGGCCGTCGCCTGCTGGATGTCACTCGCTGCGCCCGTCGTGACGCGCTCGCGGCCGAATACCAGCTCTTCGGCGGTGCGTCCGCCGTACGCCATGGCCAGCCGCGCTTCGATCTGCCTGCGCGTCACCGACACGCGGTCGTCCTCCGGCAGCGTGAACGCGAGACCGAGCGCCCGTCCACGCGGAACGATCGTCACTTTGTGCAGCGGATCGTTGCCCTCGACCTTGATCGCGCAGATCGCGTGACCGGCCTCGTGATAGGCGGTGAGCCGCTTCTCCTCGTCCTTCATGACCATCGACTTGCGCTCGGCGCCGAGCATGACCTTGTCCTTGGCATCCTCGAAGTCGACCATGTACACCTTGTCGTGATTCCGCCGCGCCGCGAGCAGCGCCGCCTCGTTCACGAGGTTGGCGAGATCCGCGCCGGCCATTCCCGGCGTGCCGCGCGCCAACACCGTAATGTCCACATCCTCGGCAACGGGCTTGTTACGCACGTGCACCTTGAGGATCCCTTCGCGGCCACGGAGGTCCGGAGCGTCCACGATGATCTGCCTGTCGAAACGGCCGGGACGCAGCAGCGCCGGATCGAGAACGTCGGGCCGGTTGGTAGCCGCAACCAGGATTACGCCCTCGTTCGATTCGAATCCGTCCATCTCGACGAGCAACTGATTCAGCGTCTGTTCGCGCTCGTCGTGCCCGCCGCCAAGACCGGCACCCCGGTGCCTGCCGACCGCGTCGATCTCGTCGATGAAGATGATGCACGGCGCGTGCGCCTTGCCCTGCTCGAACAGGTCGCGCACGCGGCTGGCGCCGACACCGACGAACATCTCGACGAAGTCCGAGCCCGACATGGAAAAAAACGGCCGCCCTGCTTCACCTGCGATGGCGCGGGCGAGCAACGTCTTGCCCGTTCCCGGAGGGCCGACGAGCAACGCTCCCTTGGGCAGCCGTCCGCCGAGCTTGGTGAACTTCTGCGGGTCCTTGAGGAACTCGATGATCTCCTCGAGCTCGATCTTGGCCTCTTCCACGCCCGCGACGTCGGCGAACGTGACCTTGGGCGTATCGCCCGTGAGCAGCTTCGCCTTCGACTTCCCGAACGAGAACGCCTTCGCCCCGCCCGCCTGCATCTGCCGGAAGAGGAAGATCCAGAACGCGACTATGAGGAGGATCGGGAGATAGGCCAGCACCGTGCTGCCGAACGACGCGCGCGCCGCTTCCGCCTGGATCTCGACGTTGTGCGCCCGCAGGCGCGCCACCTCGTCCTCGGAATTCGCCACTGGGAGGCGGACGTTGAACTTGCCGACTTCCCTGCGGTTGACGAGGATCTTCTTCTTGAACTCGCCGGTGATCGCGCTACCGGCCTCGATACTCACCTTGGAGACGTTGCCGGCCACGAGCTCGCGGTCGTACTGGGTGTAATTGATCGTGGGAGCCTGGTCGGCGCCCTGCCCCGAAAACTGGATGAAGGCGACCGGGATCAGGATCACCAGGATCCAGAACGAGATCGTTTTCGAGACGCTCCCCCAGTTGAGGGGCTTTCTCGGCGGCTTGGGCACGGGCACTTGAGCGGACATGTCTATATGAAAGCTATTAGCTGTTGGCTCTTGGCTGTTAGTAAAATCGAAAAAAACTCGCTTGAACGCCGTTAGCCAAAAGCCAATAGCCAACAGCCAACAGCGCTATTCCAGGCTCGCGATGTACGGGAGGTGGCGAAAATCCTCCGCATGGTCCAGCCCGTACCCCACGAGAAACTCCTTCGGCGCGTCGAAGCCGACGAACTTCACGTCATGAATCAGCCCGTCGGCGATCCGCTTGTGCAACAGCGCGCAGATCTCCAGCGACTTCGGGTCGCGCTCCTGCATGATTTCCATCATCCGGCCGAGCGTGCGCCCCGAATCGACGATGTCCTCCACCAGCAGAATGTGCTTGCCGGCCAGCTCCGTCTCCGGGTCGTACAGCAGCCGCACGTGGCCGCTGGACACCGTCGCGTCGCCGTAGCTCGAAGCGACCAGGAAGTCCACCTGCAGGGGGCGGGTGATCTTGCGCACGAGGTCGCTCAGGAAGATGAAGCTTCCCTTGAGCAGTCCGAGCACGAGCAGGTCTCCGTCCGGATAAGCCGCGCTGATCTCGGCGCCGAGCTGCTCGACGCGGTCGGCGATCTCGCGCTCGTCGAAAGCGACGCGGCGGACCGGCCTGCCCAGCAGTCGCGGGTCGGCGATCAGGGCGTCCGTCATACGACTCTGCGTCGCAGGACGAGATGCTCGCGGGTTCTCACGACTTCTATTCCCCCGGAAAGTTGGATGGAGCCGCCAGTCGCCCCTTCAATAGTAAACGCGGCTACCCGGAGGGTTCCGCGTCGGTCCATCGTCACGTCCGTGCGCGCCGCGATCTCCGGCCAGAGGACGGCGAGTTGACGTTTATCATACGACTCCAGAGCGCGGCGTGCAACGAAAAGCGAGCCGTCGGAGTGGCGCTCCACTCCCAGCGCGTCCACGATGGCCGCAACCGAATCGCGCCATGCGGCCGCGCGCGCGGCCAGGTCGAGCAGCTCGTCCGGGAACGACGGGCGCACCGCGCGGAATGCCGGGACGAGATCGAGCCGCACGCGATTGCGCAGGTGCCGCCGCGAGAGATTGGACGGATCGTCGACATACTCGATCGCGTGCTTGGCGGCGTACGCCTCCACTTCCTGTCTGCGCGTACCCAGCAGCGGGCGCAGGACGTCCGAGCGCGCGTACAGTCCAGCGAGCCCGCGCGGGCCGGCGTCGCGGAGGATGCGCATGAACACCGTCTCGATCTGGTCGTCGAGCGTGTGAGCCGTGGCGATGACGGCCGCGTGCTCGCGCGCGATCCTCCGCAGGAATCCCCAGCGCTGATTGCGCCACTCCTCCTCGCCGGTGAGTCTCGTTCGTGCGCGACCGACGACACACTTCACGCCGAGCTCGCGGCACCTCGTGTCCACCAGCTCCGCGGCCTCCGCGGATGCGAGCCCCGTGCGGTGATCGAACGTCGCGACGAGCACCCCGCAGCCGGCATGGCAGGCGGCGTCCAGCATGACCATCGAGTCCGCGCCGCCCGACACGGCGAGCACCACGCGCCCGGAGCCGGACAGCGCCCGGGCGACTTCCTGTCTGATTGCTTCGGCAGCCCGGCTCATCAGTGCGAATCACTCCCGGAAAGGGCCCGCGACGCGCCATTAAGCCGAGTCGTGGTCCTCTGAAGTTATCCGCTCGCCGGTCGCGGTCTCGAAGAAATGGATCTTCGCGGTGTCGAAGGCAAGCATGATCGGGGAGCCGAGTGGCGGGAGAGTCCGCGGCGGGATGCGGGCGATAATGTCGTGCACACCCGCGCGCGCATACACGAACACCTCGTTGCCGAGCGACTCGGCGAGGTCAAGCCGGGCCGTGGCCGTAGCGCCGCCAGCGCCGGGCTCCGACGCTACCGACACGTCCTCCGGCCGGAGGCCTACAGTGACCTGGGCGCCGCGCGCGGATCCGAGCCGCGCTGCCACGCGCGGCGGGAGGCTCAGCTCAGGCTCTCCTCCTTCCGCGACGAACCGTGGCTTGTCCGTGCCTTCGATGGTACCGGTCATGAGGTTCATCGCCGGGTTGCCAATGAATCCCGCCACGAACAGGTTCCTGGGCCGCTCGTACAGGTTCAGCGGCGTGTCGATCTGCATGACGTGACCTTTCTCCATCACGACGATCCGTTCGCCGAGCGTCATCGCCTCCACCTGATCGTGCGTGACGTAGATCATCGTGACCTTGAGCTCCTGATGCAGCCGCGCGATCTCGCGCCGCATGGACACGCGCATCTGTGCGTCCAGATTCGACAGCGGCTCGTCGAACAGGAACACCTTCGGCTGGCGTACGATCGCGCGTCCCAGCGCCACACGCTGCCGCTGTCCCCCGGAGAGCATTCGCGGTTTCCGGTCCAGATGCTCCTCGAGGCCGAGCGTCGCGGCCGCGGCCGACACGCGCTCGCGGATCTCGGCGCGCGGCATGTTCCGCAGCTTCAGCGCGAAGCCGAGATTCTCGCGCACCGTCATGTGCGGGTACAGCGCGTAGCTCTGGAACACCATCGCGATGTCGCGCAGCTTGGGGGGCACATGGTTCACCACTTGGCCGCCGATCTTCACCGTTCCCGAGCTGATGGACTCGAGCCCCGCGACCATGCGCAGCGTCGTGCTCTTGCCGCAGCCGGACGGCCCCACGAGCACCACGAATTCGCCGTCGGCGACCTCGAGATCCACACCCGCGACGGCGACGTGCTCGCCACCCTCGTAGTAGATTTTGCGTAAACCTTCGAGCGTTACGCTCGCCATGATTCCGCCCCCGCGTGCATCGCGCCTCCGGCAATTCCTGAATGAGTGGTTCCTATCGCTTCCCCGCCGACTTCCTCTGGGGAGCGGCGACCTCGGCGTACCAGATAGAAGGGTCCCCTACCGCCGACGGGGCCGGCCGCAGCATCTGGCACCGCTTCTCCCACACACCGGGCAACACGTGGCTCGGGCAGACCGGCGACGTGGCGTGCGATCACTACGAGCGCTACCGCGAGGACGTCGCGCTGATGAAGCAGATCGGGCTCAACGCGTATCGCTTCAGCGTCGCCTGGGGCCGCATTCATCCGTCCGGCACCGGCACGGTCAACCAGAAGGGACTCGATTTCTATTCGCGGCTCGTGGACGAGCTGCTGCGCAACGGCATCATGCCGAACGCGACGCTGTACCACTGGGACCTCCCCGAAGCGCTCGACGACCGCGGCGGCTGGCTGAACCCGGACATCGCCGAATGGTTCGGCGATTACGCGCGCACCATGTTCGACGCGCTCGGTGACCGGGTGAAGATGTGGGCGACTCTGAATGAGCCGTGGGTCGTGACCGATGGCGGATACCTGCACGGGGGACTCGCTCCGGGACATGCCAATCTGTTCGAGGCGCCGATTGCGACGCACAACCTGCTGCGGTCGCATGGCACGGCGGTGCAGCGCTTCCGGGGATCCAGCGCCGCCCAGGATGGCAAGATCGGCATCGTCGTCAACCTGGAGCCCAAGCAGCCTGCGTCCGACTCGCCCGAGGACCTGGCGGCGACGAAGCGCTCCGACGCGTACATGAACAGGCAATATCTCGAGCCGGTTTTGCGCGGGCGGTACCCGGCGGAGATGAAGGAGATCTTCGGCGAGGCATGGCCCGACTGGCCCGACGCCGACATGCGGCTCATCCGGCAGCCGATCGATTTCCTGGGGATCAACTACTACACGAGGAAGGTCGAGCGATTCGCCAGCGAGCAGCTGCCGCTTCGCATGAAGCCCGTGCCTCAGGCGCACGCCTGGACCACGCAGACCGAATGGGAAGTGTACCCGCGCGCGCTCACGCAGCTGCTACGCGGCGTGAAGGAGAGCTACGGCGACATTCCGCTGTACATCTGCGAGAACGGCGCGGCCTTCGACGATCCGCCGAAGCCGATCGACGGCAAGGTGGAGGACCCGCAGCGCGTGGAGTATTTCCGCCGCCACCTGCGCGCGGCGCACGACGCGATCCGCGGCGGCGTGGATCTCCGCGGGTACTTTGCCTGGTCGCTGCTGGACAACTACGAGTGGTCCGGCGGCTACTCCAAGCGGTTCGGCATTGTCCACGTCGATTACGAGACGCAATCGCGCACGATCAAGTCGAGCGGACGGTATTACGCGTCCGTCATCGCCAGCAACGGAGAGATCCTCTCGGAGTAGTAGCCGGGACGAGACCAATGCGGCGGTAAGCTTCGCTCTCATCCCTTCACGCTCCCCGCCATGATCCCCTGGATGTAGTACCGCTGGAGGAAGAGAAAGACCGCCAGCACCGGCAGCACCGTGAGCACCGAACCCGCCATCATCAGCTCGGTGTCCTGCACGTGCTCGCCGGAGAGACTCGCGAGCGCGACGGGCAGCGTGTAGTGCGACGCGTCGCTCAGCACGATCAGCGGCCACATGAAGTCGTTCCACGTCGCCAGGAAGGTCCAGATCGCGAGCGTCGCGAGAATGGGAAGAATCCCAGGCACCACGACCTTCCAATAGATGGTGAGTTCCGACGCGCCGTCCATGCGAGCTGCGTCGAGCATGTCGTCGGGAATGGACAGCGCGTACTGCCGAATGAGAAAGATTCCGAAGATGCTCGCCATCCCCGGGATGATCACGCCCCAGTACGTGTTGACCAGGTGCAGCTGCTTCAGCAGCAGGAATAGGGGCAGCATCGCCACCTGCACCGGCAGCACGAGCCCGAGCGACAGCAGCCGGAACGTGCGGTCGCGCCCGCGGAATCTCAGCTTCGCGAACGCGTATCCCGCCAGCGAGTTGATAACCAGCGAAGTCGCAGTGACGGTGACCGCGAGGAACGCGCTGTTGAACAGGTAGCGGCCGAGGTCGAGCCGCGTGAAAAGCTGGCCGTAGTGCTCGAACGTCACGCGGCTCGGAAAGAACCGCGGCGGATAAGCCGTCGCCTCGCCGGCCGGCATCACCGACGCCGACAGCATCCAAATCATCGGCATGAGCGCGACGAGTGCCCCGAGCACCAGCACCGTGTGCAGGATGGTGGACGTGATGAGCACGCGCCGCTGCGGCGTCACGCTCGCTCCCTCTGGAGCCGGAACTGGATCAGCGTTGCGATCAGGATCACCAGGAAGAGCACGAACGCGATGGCCGCCGCGTAGCCCATCCGCCACCAGCGGAACCCTTCTTCGTACATGAGCAGCACGACGCTCGTCGTCGCGCGCAGCGGTCCGCCCATCGTCATTACGTACGGCTCAGCGAACAGCTGGAAGTACCCGATCAGCGTGACGACGCCCACGAACAGCAGCGTCGGGCCCAGCAGCGGGAGCGTCACGTTGAAGAAGCGGCGCACCGGGCCGGCGCCGTCGATCTCCGCCGCGTCGTACAGCTCCGACGGGATCGACTGCAGTCCGGCGATGAAGATCAGCATGTTGTAGCCGAAGTTCTTCCAGACGGCGAGCAGGATGATCGCCGGCATCGCCCAGCGCGGATCGCCGAGCCAGTCGATCGGCTCTACTCCCAGGAAGCCGAGCCCGTAGTTCAGCAGCCCGTACCGGGTATGGTACAGGTATCGCCACACGATGGACACCGCGATGAGCGTGGTGACGAATGGGATGAAGTAGATCGTGCGGAACACCGTCTTGAATCGCGTCAGCTTCGCGTTGAGCAGCAGAGCCGCGCCCAGCGACAGCGCTATCGTCAGCGGCCCGCCCGCGAGCGTGAAGTACAGCGTGTTGCGCAGCGCCTGCCAGAACTCCGGTGTCTCCAGCAGCCTGCCGTAGTTCCTGAGCCCGACGAACCTGGTGGTGGAGGGATCCGCTATTGCGTAGATGTCGAAGTCCGTCAGGCTCAGCAAAAGCGACGCGAGCACCGGCAGGAAAAAGAAGATGAAGATCAGGCTCAGCGCCGGAGCCAGGAACAGCCACGCGGCCTTCCCGGTGCCTGGCGGAAGCTGCGGCGCCGGAGCTCGCGAGGGGATCGCCGGCGCCGTCATTCGCGGTTGCCGATCCGGGCCAGGAGATACCGGCGTTTCTCGAGCATCGCGTTCACGTCGCGGTCGAGCGCGGCCAGCGCCTGATCCACGGTCGCGGCGCCCCGGATCGCCCGCTCACCGTGCTCGTGTATGGCGGTGGCGATCTCCTCCCACTCGGGCACCTGCGGCAGCGGCACCACCCGCTCGAGCTGATCGCGAAACGCGCGCGCATGCCTGTTGTTCGTGAGCAGCGTGTCCTGCCACGACGCTTTCCTCGGCGGCAGATCGCCCGTGAGCTTGTAGAACTCGAGCTGCGTCTCCGGGCGCGAGAGATACTCTATCAGCAGCCACGCCTCGCGCTTGTGCGGCGACCCGGCGAAGATGGACAGACTCGCGCCCGCCGCCATGGAAGCGCCCGGCCCGTCCTTCCCCGGCATCGGAGCGGTCGCCCATTTGCCCTGGACGCTGTCGGCGAGGCGATCTCTGAACTCGCCGATGTACCACGGGCCGGAGATGTACATCGCGATGTTCCCGCGCTCGAACTCCTGAAAGAGATTCGAGATCTGCGAGCTGCTCACCGGCGGCGCGAGCCCCTCGCGGAAGAAGCGCACGTAGAAATCGAACGCCTCCCTGAACCGCGGCTCCTGAAAGGCGCCGTAGCGGCCGCCCTGCGCGAGAATCGGCGAGCCTGTCTCGAGGGCGAACCCCACGAGCTGCGGCCACTCGTTGGTGGGCATGAGCATCGGATACTGGGTCGCGCCCATCTGTGCTTTGATCTTCTTCATGGCGGTCATCCATTCCGCCCACGTGTCCGGCAGCTCGCTGTAGCCTGCTCGCGCGAGGATGTCGGACCGGTAGTAAACGAGTCGCGTGTCCACATACCATGGGATGCCGTACGTCTTCCCATCCACTACGTTCGTCCGCCAGATGCCCGCGAAAAAATCGTTCGGGTCGATGGCCGGCGAGGTCGCGATCAGCTCGTCGAGCGGCGCGAGCGCGTCCAGCGCTTCGAACTCCGGCAGCCAGGTGTTGCCGAGCATCGCGATGTCGGGCGTGGCTTCTCCCACATAGGCGGTGAGCAGCTTCTCGTGCGCCGCGGTCCAGGGGATCTGCTGCACTTCCACGCGTATCCCGGGATGCTCACGCTCGAACGCCGGGACCAGTTCGGACACGACTTCCCCCTCTCGCCCCATGGCCCACAGGCGCAGCGTAACCGCGTCGGACGCGGCGCCATTGGAACAGGAGGCGATGGCGAGCGCGCAGCCCGCCAGCCCGGCCGCTCTCAGCGCGCGCGAGACCATCTCGGCGCGCGACGATGAGCCGGGCGTAGTGTCGCACTCGTCCCGGCGGCAGGCGTCAGCCACCCGCCGATGAACCCGATTGTCAGGCGCGTCAGTAGCGGAAGACCATTTCCGCCGGCAGGCTGCGGATGATCACATCTCCGCCCGCGGAGAGGTGGGCAGCGCGCCCAGCCACCATAACAGTCCGCGGCGGATTACCGGGCGGTGGTACCACCGCTATCCCGCCCGGAGGGATGCGTGTGGTTCCATGTATGCGCATTCTCACAACATCGCCGGAGCGATCGCTCGACCGCCGCATGGTGTAACTGACAGGCCCGTAGTGCGTACGCAGCCCCTCAACCGCGATTCCCGGCTTCTCCGCCAACCACTCGGGCCGGACAGCGGCGGCGAGGACGAGCGACGAGTCGGCTTCGCGTTCATAGGCGAACATGTCGAGCACCGAACGAATGAAATCCGAGCCGACCCACGTGTGCGGCATGTCGCCGATGAACCTGGGCGTCTCCGGCCGCCGCCAGACGACCTCCGCCCAATGGTTCCAGGCTGCCGGGCGCTGATCGCGGAAGAAATAATCTAGCAGCGCGTGCGCACGCTCCGGTTGTCCGAGGCGAACGTACGTCCCGGTTACCCGGTGCTCGTACGGTACGTAGGCGTTCCACGTCGTGTCGCTGTCCCGCCGTTCCCGGAAGTTGCGCCAGTAGCGGTCGAAGGTGGCTGCGACCGCCTCACGGGGCAGGTGCGCGAGCTCACCTCCCGGGTTGATTCCGACGGTGGTGGATGTCGCGTCGAAGTCGCCGAGCTCCACCGCCCCCGGCAGGTAGTCGATCCGGTGCGCGCTCATGGCGTGGCGGAAGGAGGCGAGCACGCTAGAGCGAAAGTCGTCGCGCAGGATGGCGTAGCTGCGAGCTCGCGGCGCGTCGCCGATGACCAGCGCGAGAGCGGCCGCGTCCTTCAGTCCCTTCAGCGCAAAGAAATCGTCCCAGTACGAATGCATCGGCTTGGCCGAGTAACCCTCGTGACTGATGCTCTGCGGGAGGAGGCCGTAATAGGCGATGGAGTCGGTGCGGTAAATCGGCGTCATGCGTGACTGGCGGAGCGAGTCCATGTACGCTACAGCGCCGGTGACGTGCGGCCACATTTTCCGCACGAACGCGGTGTCGCGCGTAAAGCGCCAATACTCGGCGATCAGAAATATGAGCTGGCCGTGACTGTCGTGTTCCGGCACTGGATCGGCGCCGCGGCGGTCCACGCAGCATGGCACCTTCCCGTATGGATATTGAAAGGGCGCGTACCACTCGATGAACTCGCGCACTTCCCGCTCGTGGCCCAGCCGCAGTAGCGCTTCGGAGGTGAGCGAGCCGTCACGGATCCAGGACCGCGAATACGACCGCGATCCCGGCTGGATGGCCGCCCCGTCGCGGTTGATCAGGATGTACGCGAGATTGCTGCGGATCGAGCGCACGACGCGCTCCGCGGACCGCGGCAGAGTGATCCGGAACGTGCGGAGCGTGCCGGTCCACTCCCGCACGACGGCGGCCAACGCCGAGTCTCCCTTGAGCGATGCCTGCCGCGGCGTAAGCTGCGCCGGCGGGCGGGCGCTCGCCGCATGCAGGGGAAGCGCGACCCAGACATCAAGCGAGCCACCAGCCGGAATATCGAGCACGTACGAGAACGCCCCCGATGCCCAACCGGTCGAGTCGCCGACGCTCGCATTAGGAGGAAGCACGTTCCGGCTGAGGAAATCGGTGACATCTCCTTCGTCGAACGCAGCCGCGCCGAATGCGGACGGTGCGGTGACCGGAATCACCGCCTGGTCGCCATTCACCTTGAGCGTGCGGCCGTCGTAGGCAATCTCCTGTATGCGCCCGACACCGCCGGGGCCCTTGAGAGACTGCCAGATCGGGTTAACCTGAAACGGCCGTAGCGTGAGGTACAGTGTCGCGCGCTGCGGAGCGTTTCCCGGGTTACCCACGCGGTAGCGGACCCAGAGCGTCGAGGCGTCCGATCGCCCGGTCACCATGGCTGTCACCTCGAGCGCGACGGGAGCGCCTTCCCAGCGGACCGACGGGATGGGAAGGTCGCCGCCTTCGAGCTGTTGTGCGAGGCGCACGTCGCTCCATTTGATCAGCTGGTCCCCGACGCGAAGGAACGGCTCGAGCGAGAAGTCGTTGGAACCGTGTTCGATCGCTCCTTCCTCGTTGACCAGGACTTCGAGACTGTCTCCCTGCGCGCCGGCGACTGTCCAGTACGACTGCACACCAAGGAAATACTTCGGGAACTGGCCGCGCGGCGACTCGCGGGCGAGCTGCTCAAAGAACGCATTCGCCGAGCGCGCCCAATCGATGGGCTTCAACTCAAACTCGCGCAGAGCGTAGCCTTGCCGGCGCGCGCTCGAATGTAGCAGGAGTCTGATGAATCGCGCCTCGCCTTCGGGCAGATACAGAAAGTCAGCACCGCCGTTTCCGGTTTGGACAGTGCGTATGGAGTTCCACGTTCGACCGTCGGCGGAAGACAGCACTTCGTAGCTTGTGGCGTGGGCGTCGGGCGCCCAGCGCAGCACAGCAGCCCCGAACTCCGTGACAGCGCCGAAGTCCACGTCCAGATGCTGCGCTCCGTCGCGGGCGCTCCGCCACACGGTTGACGTATCACGGTCAACCGCGAGGTGCGGCATGCTGCGCGGGACGGAAGATGAGGCGGTAGCCAATGGCGTGCTGCTGATAGCCGTGACGGCCGGGCGCGGCGTCAGCCTCAAGTCGTCCACCCAGACGGTGCCCTTGCCACCGGACCCAGCCGTGATCGTGAGCTCGAAGGCGAAGACCCGCCGCAGCTCGGCGACTCGGACCGGACCCCAGGCAAACTCTATGTGCCGTTTCTTTGTGACCACGCGCGTCCACGAGCGAGGGAAAACGAAGTCACGCCGGTTAGTCCACCACACGTTTTCCCCGGTGGAATCCAGGAGCTTGAGCTCCAGGTTCTGGGGCATCGCCTCGCCCCGCACCCAGAACGAGAACTCGTAGTTGTCGGGCAGGTCCAGCGTGATGACACGTTTGGCGATGGCGTATCCGCCGCGGTCATGGAAGTCGTAGTCGAGACGCATGGCCGAACCTGTACGCCCGCTGTCGCGCGTGATGCTCAGCGACACGCCATCTGATGGCTGTGCGGTCCACCCCGCGACGCTCTCGAAATCGTCGAGAACCCGCTCTTGCGCGCCGGCCGGCCCGGCCACCACGAGAATGAACGCCAACGTGAACAGCTTCGCGGTTCTCATATTGTCACCCGTTCAGGCCGCCTGCGGTAATTCCCTGGATGTAGTAGCGCTGCAGATAGATGAACACGAGCATCACCGGCATGATGGTGAGGACGGATCCCGAGCAGGTAAAAAACGCGGCTCTCATGGTGGGGAGAGCCAGCCGCCGCTGAAGCCCGCCCGCTCGAGGCCGCGTCTGATGTATGGACTCTTCCGCATCACGCGCCAGATGAGATCGCTGCGGTAGTTCTCCACCATCGCGAGGATGGGACCCTGGTCTATCCCCAGGTGGTCGGTATCGAGCCAGCCGTGCACAGGATCAACCCGGCCGTGCCGGACCTTTACCTGGGCGAAGGTGAAGGTGGGATTGAATGCGTCCACGAATCCGTAACTGGTGAACAGCTGGCCGGCATAGGATCGCCGCATCGTCTTGAGCGCCGGGATTGCGATCTCCGGGGCGAACGCGACCGAGCCACCGGCAGCCGTCGGCGCGATCGTCCCATCGTCGATCGCCTCCGTGCCGCCAACCCCGCGTGCCACATAGGTGTAAAAGCGCCGCGGCCTTCCAGCGATCACGAGCGT
>JBPCPS010000142.1:0-12864 GCA_050998915.1 Gemmatimonadaceae bacterium | reverse complement strand
ATCTCGCGGCACTCCCAGCTGTCGGTGCACATCTCGCTGATCACGCTCGACCGCGAGCTCGCGCGCCGGCTCGAGCCGCGCTCGCCGACTCCCGAGTCGCGCATCCGCGCGCTCACCCGGCTCCGCGCCGCGGGGATCGAGACGGGGATCAACTGCATGCCCGTGCTGCCGGGGATCACCGACAATCCTGCCGATCTGGACGCGCTGGTGAAGCGCGTGGCCG
This sequence comes from Gemmatimonadaceae bacterium, assembly GCA_050998915.1. Classification (GTDB taxonomy): domain Bacteria; phylum Gemmatimonadota; class Gemmatimonadetes; order Gemmatimonadales; family Gemmatimonadaceae; genus JACDCY01. Next base: position 12,641 of record JBPCPS010000142.1, on the reverse strand, counting down.
AAGCGGGCGCCACCCACGTCGCCGCCTGCGCGCTCCGGCTGCGCAATTCAGCGAAGCAGCGGTACCTGCCGTTCATCGACACCGAGTTCCCGCACCTGGCGCCGAGCTATCGCGCGGTGTACGGCCGGGGGCACCAGGCTGGCGAGAAGTACCGCGAGGGCCTCGCGAGGTTCTTCGAGAAGACATGCGCGAAGTACGGAGTTAGAGGGTCGTCGCGCATGGACGACGCGGACCAAGATGATACGGAGCCGCCGAGGCCTGGCGAGAAGGACCTGCTACAGCTGGAGCTGCTCGACGGCTGACGTTCAAGCGTCCGAACGGACATCTGCCCTCGCAGCGCGCGTCTTCGCGAGCGACGCGCGGAGCGCGGAGGTAGCGCAGCGCGCGAAGAGGACAGATGTCCGTCCGGACGCTTGAACTGGCTACGGAGTCGTCGGCTTCTTCGCCGGAGTCGCCGGCGTTGCGGGTCGAGCTGGCGTTGCCGGCCGTCCGTCCCGCGCCGGTACCGCCGGAGTCGCACGTGTCGCCGGCGTCGCGCGATTCGCCTCGCCCGCGCGTACCGGATGCGTCCCCAGCTCGCCCATTACCGGTGCGCGATCGTTCCGCTCTGGCGGCGGACCGTCGCTGCTGGCGAAGCCGTTGTTGAACGCCGCGAGCAGTGCGCGCGCGCCGCCCGTCACTCCAAGCCGCTGCGAGCAGGTTCTGATCGCGCGGCGAGTCTCCGCGTTCATCACTCCGGGCGCGCGTTTGTTGCCGCACCCCCTGTCGCGCATCTCCTGCTGGAGCGCGAGCAGCTCGATCTTGGTCAGGCCGTCATTGCCGCGGCCCTGGGCATTCGCTTGTGCCGGCAAAGCAGCGCACACGGCTACGAGCGCGAGAAGCTTCCACTTCATGTTGCCTCCTTCCGGGTTCGTGACACATGCCGGAAAAGGAGGCAATCTTCAGGCCCTCAGCGGAAAAACGTACCGACGGAATGACGGACAACGCAAAACGCGCCAGCCGCCGAATCCGTGTTACTTGTCTAACACCCTCTTGTACCAGGGCTTGGAGGGCTCCGGCGCCTCCGGCAGCGCGTCCATGATCCGCTGCTTCATGTACACGGGCGTGGTCCGGCTCCGGAGCATCTCCGCTTCGTCGTTGATCTTGTCCCAGATCGGCGACGTGCTCGTGTCTTCCAGCTTGTGATTTTTCTCGTCATCCATTTTGCTCATCCCCTTACCGTCCCCGGTCAAGCATATTTGCCTTCCAACAGCGCCTGCAGCGCTTCCCGCGCCCGATGCACTCGCATCTTCAACGCGCCGACGGTCGTCTCCAGCAGCACGGCCATCTCTTCGTATGACCTCCCCTCGACGTGCTTCATCACGAACGCTTCCCGCAGTGACGGAGCCAACGCGGCGAGCGCACCCTCGAGATCTCCGCGCAGCTCGCTGCGATCCATCTCCTCATCGGGTGTCGTAAGAGAAGACGGTTGGTCGTCCTCATCGTAACTGAGATGAGTGCGGCGGATGTTCTTGAGCCAGTCCTTGCACGCGTTCGCGACGATCCGGAAAACCCACGCGTCGAACCGGCCGCGCACCTCGCCCAGATGCTGGAACGCCTTGATGAACGACGTCTGCAGAATGTCCTCGGCCACGTCGGGGCTGCCGGTCATGCCGAGCGCGTGACGGTAGAGCGGATCGCTGTAGCGCGCGATCAGGAGCGCGAAGGCATCCTTCGAGCCGTCGAGAACGCGAGCGATGATGGCGGCATCGGGATCATCGTACTCCGGCTGCCCGGCGACGGCGGTTTGGTCCACAGCGCTAGTGTAACGCTGCGAATGAGTCGCAGAAAGACTTTGCGGGGCGCGGGCGGGAGCGGGAGCGGGTCTCACGTTGATGGACGATGGCAAGCAGGGACGCGCAACGCGGCATGAACGACCACGGCGAACTGAATAGCTGCCGGCTGCCAGCCTGTAGCTACCAGCAGCTCAGCAGGTCGATGATGACGATTCTCGCGGAATCACCGTCATTTTCCGCTTGACGGGTGTCGACGAGCAAATCGCGTAAACTGCGGAAAACTCGCCTTATTGATGGTATACTGGCGTTCTACTGTTGGTATAATGGCCTATAAATAGAGTGAAACAGTCACTCTTCACGCCCGTCCACATTGAATGTGGAGTCACTTGCGTAGCTGCCGTAGCGACATAAACTTACGCGCGCTCAACCTCACCCGGTTTGCCAACCTCTAGTCACTAGTTCCCAGTCACTAGGCGAACCACTCTCTCATACTATAAAGGAATGGCTGACAAAGCCTCCGCTCCAATCGCTCCAGTAGCCCCCGCCGTACCAGGCGCGCCCGCGGTCCCCGGCGCGCCCCCGGTCCCGCCGCGCCGTAGCCCCGGGCACCGCGGCCAGGATGTTCGCGACACCGTCGCGGAGATGACGGCGAAAGCGCAGGAGATAAGTCTCGAGGCCGGCAGCAAAATGGCCGCCGCCATGAAGGACGTGATCGGCGCGGCCGCCGGACTCACCGGCTTCGTGGCCGAGAGCGCGCGCGACCTCGTGCAGTACATGGTGCGCCGCGGCCAGATGACGCAGGAAGAAGCCGACAAGCTCATCCGCGAAGTCGAGGAGCATCAGGGCAAGCGGAAGTCGTCGAGCCCGTCGCGCCCCGCGACGCCGGCCAAGTCGGCGAAGTCGGCGAAGTCGGCGTCGAAGCCCGCCGCGAAGCACTCGGCGCCCGCGCACAAAGCCAAGCCCGCGGCCAAGAAAGCCACGGCCAAGAAGCCGACGGCCAAGAAAGCCACGGCCAAGAAGCCGACGGCCAAGAAGCCCGCTGCCAAGAAGCCCGCTGCCAAGGCGGGCGCCAAGAAGCCCGCAGCCAAGAAAGCGCGCCGCTGACCGGCATGCCCGCTCGGGGCGTGCCTTGCGTCGATCGCCGCACCTCCGCAGGATTCCGAAGGTGAGCAGTCCCGGCCGGTAACCCAATCGGCGGTAACGCCCGCGCGCGGGCGGAGGGAGACGACATGGCGATTCGAATCGGCGACGAAGCTCCGGACTTCAGTGCGGACACCACCGAAGGCGTCCTCCACTTCCACGACTGGATCGGCGACAAGTGGGCGATCCTCTTCTCCCACCCCAAGGATTTCACGCCGGTGTGCACGACGGAGCTCGGCTACATGGCGCGCCTCAAGCCCGAGTTCGACAAGCGCGACACCAAAGTCATCGGCCTCAGCGCGGATCCCGTGAGCGATCACGCCAAATGGATGTCCGACATTCACGAGACGCAGGGAACCGCGGTGAATTACCCGCTGATCGGCGACTCCGATCTCGCCGTCGCCAAGCTGTACGACATGATCCATCCCAACGCGACTCCGGGGAAGCGCAGCGCGGCGGAGAACTCCACCATCCGCTCCGTGTTCGTCATCGGCCCCGACAAGAAAGTCAAAGCCTCGCTCTCTTATCCGATGAGCACGGGGCGCAATTTCGACGAAGTGCTGCGGCTGCTCGATTCCATCCAGCTGACGGCGAAGCACGCCGTCGCGACACCGGTGAACTGGAAGCCGGGAGAGGACGTCATCATCCCCGCTGCGGTCTCCGACGACGACGCGAAGAAGAAGTACCCGCAGGGCTTCAAGACGCACAGGCCCTATCTCCGGACCGTAGAGCAGCCGCATTAGCCCGCGGCTGCGATGGTGTGAGGTAGCCGCGTGACCCCGGATCACGCGCGCAGGCTGTTCGGCTTCAACACGTGGGCGAATGGACGCGTGTTGGAAGCGGCTCGTGCCGTCAGCGCCGAGGCCATCGACTTTCTCGTTTTCGCGGCGACAGAGTGACGGACAGATTTCTCCCCGCGCGCGGCGACGCCCGCGCGCTGGCCCAGGCGCTCGTGCGGATCGATTCCGTCAATCCCACGCTCGTCCCCGGCGGCGCGGGCGAGCGCGAAGCGGCGGACTTTCTCGCCGCCACGCTCGACGCATGGGGATTCGACACCACCGTCACCGAAGCCGCGCCCGGCCGGCTCAACGTCACCGCCACTATCGGCACGGGCTCGCGCTCGCTGATCCTCAACGGACATCTCGATGTCGTCGGTACGGAAGGGATGTCGCATCCGCCGTTCGACGCTGATATACGCGACGGCCTGCTCTGGGGACGCGGCTCCTCCGACATGAAAGCCGGGATCGCCGCGATGTGCGCCGCCGCCGTGCGCTCGCACGACGCGGGCGATGACGTCCGCATCACCATCGCCGCCGTGTGCGACGAGGAATTCGAGAGCCTCGGCACGCGCGCGCTCATCGCCGGCGGGCTCCGCGCCGACGCGGCGATCGTCACCGAGCCCACGCGTCTCGCGATCGCGCCCGCGCACCGCGGCTTCGCGTGGCTCGACATCGCGTTCAAAGGCGTCGCAGCGCACGGCAGCCGGTACGACATCGGCGTCGACGCGATCACGCACGCGGGACTGGTGCTCGCCGAGCTGGACGCGTACAACCACAAAGTTCTCGCGCACCGCCTGCATCCCCTCCTCGGCCATGCGTCCATCCACGCGTCGCTCATCAGCGGCGGGACGGGAATGTCCACCTATCCCGACTCGTGCCTCCTGTCGGTCGAGCGGCGCACGCTCTTCGGCGAGACGACGACCGGTATCGCCGAGATCGAAGCCGCGCTCGAACGCGTGCAGTCGCGCACGCCCAACCTCTCCGCGACAGTCACGCTCAAGACCGCGCAGCTCCCGAGCGACGTGCCCGAATCTTCGCCGATCGTGCGAGAGCTCTCCGCCGCGCTGAGCGATGAAGGCATCGAGCCCCGGATCGAAGGGTTCACCGCCTGGACCGACGCCGCGCTGTTCAACGCCGCCGGGATCCCCGCGATCTGCTTCGGCCCCGGCGACATCGCCCTCGCGCACGCCGCCGAGGAGTACGTTTCGGTCGAGGATATCGAGATCGCCACGACGGTGCTGGCTCGCCTCCTGCGCCGGTGGAGCGGGGAACGGCCAGCAGCTGACAGGTAGCAGCTAGTAGCTAGTAGCTAGTAACGAGCGGCCGTTCTCAGTTAGCTGCTAGCCGCTAGCTGCTAGCTTTTATCCAATGTCGCGCCTCACTCCCAACCAATACGACGCCCTCGAGCGCGCCGTGCTCGACTCGCGCCGGATCGTCATCCGCCGCCGCGGCAGCGAGTACTCGGTCGTCCCGCAACAGCTCGTCGGCACCTCCGGCCGCGAGCGGCTGGACGCGATCCACCCCACCACCGGCGAGATGATGCAGTTCTTTCTCGACGAGATCGACTGGTTCGAGGTCGTCTGGTGAGCGAGCCCGCCGGTGCACACCCCGACCTGCGCGAGCTCCTCGCGATCTACGCCGACGAGTCCTGCCTCGGCAACGGCCGCGAGGGCGAGAACCCGGGCGGCGCGGCCGGCGTGATCGAATGGATGAGCGCCAGGACCGGCACCCTGAAACGCTGGGATTACTGGATCTCCGAGCCCGCCACCACCAACAACCGGATGGCGCTGCGCTCGGTCATCGAGGCCTTCCGCGGGATCTCCAGCAAGGGGCGGAGCTTCACCGTTCACTTCATCACGGATTCCCGGTACATCGTGGACGGGATGACCAAATGGCGTCATTCCTGGAAAGCCCTCGGCTGGAGGCGCAAAACGGGGGTCATCCTGAATCTCGAGCTCTGGAAACAGGCGGATGAGGCCATCCGTGCACACGATGTGCAATGGAAGTGGGTGCGGGGGCACGCCGGACACCCGCAGAACGAGTACGCCAACTACCTGGCGCTCCGGGCGGCGGGGGAGCAGTCGAGCTCGAACGGATTGCAGCGCTCGGGGTTCAACGAGTGGATGGCCGGCAAGAAGCCGGGTGTGAAAGCGCTCGGCGCGGTCGCGCCGTTCCCGGCCGCGACAACTTTCAACGGTACGCGCAATGGATGATCTCGATCGTGTATTTCAGCGGCTGGTGCAGAACATCAAGTCGCGCTCGCCCGAGCAGCTCACGCTGCCGTTCACGGTCGCGGAGCTGTACGAGCAGCTGATTCCGTACCGGCACAACCGGCGCGAGCTGGGGATAGAGACCAACCAGGATTACGAGATCGCCGTCATGCGGCTGCTATCGGGCGAGCGCGATTACATCGTAGGCGACGAAGCCATGCAGGACTCGCTCAAGCAGGAGATCGCCTCGCGGAACCCCGACACCGGCGCGTTCCGCGAGTTCGCGACCACGCAGATCTCGATCTCGCCGGAAGCACTCGAGAAACAAGCCACCCGCTCACGCACACCGGCGGCGCAACGTCCGGCTGCCGCACCTCAGGGCGGGGGCACCGCGGCCGGGGTGGCAGCGACGTCGGCCGTGAGAGACACCGCCACGCTCGACCAGCGCGTGCAGGACGGCGAAGCCACTCCTCCCGCGGCACGCCCCGGGAAGGTTCCCGACTCCGGCGCGGCCGGCCGGCCGGGCGAGCCGCAGGGCTGCCGCTACTGCAGCGGCACGCTCCCCGAAGGAAAGACGGTCGTCTTCTGCCCGCACTGCGGCCAGAACCTGGCGGTCAACCAATGCCCCGCGTGCGGCACGGAGATGGAGCGGGGCTGGAAATTCTGCATCGGCTGCGGCCGCCCCAACAGCTGACGCTCAACCGGAAAAACGCCATGTCAAATACGATTCGCTCCACTCTGCTCCTTTTCCTCGCCGCGGGCATAACCGCGTGCGCCTCCGCTGGAACCACCGCGCTCCCCGACGACGGCGGCAGCGGCCCCGGCGACCAGACGGTGTCCACCGCCGAGACCTGGCCGATCCGCACGCGCGAGCACCTCGACACATGGCTGCACGGCTACGCCATGATCCAGGACGACACGTCGCTCGTGCCGCTGTTCAGGCGCGGCTACAAGGCGGAGATGCAGGCGGTGCGCACGCGCGCCAACATCTCCACCCAGCTCGACGCCAACATGGCCGCGCTCCGCGCGCGGTTCGTGATCAATCCGCAGCTCGGCAACGCGCACTTCCTCCCGCTGCAATTCGGCTCGCCGGAATCGATGCGTGAGGCGATCGACATGTTCATCCGGGCCGAGGGCGATCCGCGTCGGGCGACGTCGCAGGAAGGAGCGAACGCCATCGCGCTGCTCGCCGGATACTTCCCGACGGGACCGGACCGCGACTGGCTGCGCATGTTCGTGCGGTCGCTCGATGAGGAGAGCACGCGCTTCTATCACGACTACTGGCTGCGCGAGCAGGCCGACCGCGCGCTGGTGACGCGGGCCGTGGACGCGCTCTGGCAACAGCGCCGTCCCGCGCTGCAGACGTACATGAGCAACAGCCAGCAGGGCAATGGCGTCGTTTTCCTCTCGCTCCCGCTCAACGGCGAGGGGCGCACGATGGCGCAGGGGAGGAACAATACGCTGACCGCGGTGACTTTCCCCGGCCGCGAGGCCGACGCAGCGGATGCGATCTACGTGATAGTGCACGAGCTGATGTTCGCGGCGGCGAACACTGCGGTGACCGACAACATCACGCCGACCGAGCAGCGCGACGGCGCGGGGGATCGCTATATCAGCTCGGCGGCGGTGCGGGGCGGACTCCTGCTGCTGCAGAAGACGATCCCGTCGATGGCGGATGGATACGCCCGGTACTATCTCCGCGCGGCTAACCGGTCCCCTGGTGCTAACCCGCAAACGACGTTGGCTTCGGTTTTTCCTTTGCCCGAAGCAATCCGCACCGCGCTTGCCAGGCAGCTTGATGTCGTGCTGGGTGGAATCTGAATAGGGGCAGTGCTAACGCCAGCCCACGATGGTGGCCTGACGGGATCCTAGCTGTTAGCGGTGAGTGGACCGATCAGTATCGAGTAGCAAGTCATACCTGCGGGACTGCCAAGTTGTGAGTAGAGTTTTTACGGTAAACTTTACTCACCACTGGAACTCCGCAGGTATTACTTCCTACTTACAACTGATTCGTCCACTCACCTTTAACAGCTCGGATCCCCATTAGTAATCCCTGTAGGCTGCTCATTGCCTGATTCTTCATCATCCAAAGACCTCGTCGTTCGGACGCTCGACCGGGCTGCGCTGGACCGTGTCCTCGCCCGGGCCGCCGAGATCCAGCTCGCCACCGCGGTCGGTGACCCGGGCGAGCAGATCTCCGAGACTCAAATCATCGAGATCGGGAAAGAGGTGGGGCTTGTCCCTGCTGTTCTCCGGCAAGCTTTGGCCGAGGAGCGCACCCGCATTCAACTCATGGAGGAGGGCGGGCTAGTCGCGAAGGTGGCCGGCCCTAGCTACGCGTTCGCCGGTCGCACCGTCGCCGGCAATCCCGCCGACGTCCTCGCGTCCGTCGACCGGTGGATGCTCGACAAGGAGTGCCTCCAGGTGCAGCGGCGGTTCGGCGAGCGCATCGTGTGGGAGCCGCAGCGCGGGCTGTGGAGCGGAGTCAAGCGCTCGGTGAACATCAGCGGCCGCGGCTACGATCTCGTGCGCGCCGCGTCGGTCGCCGCGACCGTTTCCGAGGTCTCCACCGGCCGCACGCATCTCCGCATCGATGCCGACATCTCGCCCAGCCGCACCGCCCGAGTGCGCAACGCCTCCATACTCGGCGGGATGGGAGTCGTCGGCGCCGGCGGCACCGCGCTGCTCGGAGTCGCCATCACCGCCGCGCCGATCTTCATCGTCGTCGGCGCGCTCGTTCCTCTCCTCGGCTTCGGCTCCGCCGCGTACGCGACCGCCGAGAGCCACCGGGCCGTCGCCGCCCGGGTGCAGCTCGCCATTGAGCAGGTGCTGGACCGGATCGAGCATGGAGAACTACAGCTTTCGGGGCGAGGCTCGACCGTCGGCCGCATGGCAAGTCCGAGGTAGATGCAGGGGAATCCAAGTTTGGAGGGTGGCAGTCGAGAGTGTGGCAGTGAGAAGGCCTCCCTACTGCCCGCTCCTTACTGCCACCCTCCAAACTTGGATTCCCCGCAAACGTTCCCGGACTCTCCCCACGAGTCGTGATTTCCCCCACGCCGCCAACAGTCCTTAGCGATCCCGCCTCCCGCGCCGTGTACTCGGAGGCAGCCGGAATCGGCAGAATCATCCCCGCTGCTGTAGCTGCCCCCACCACGGCTGACGATGTCCGCGCCCTGGTCCAATGGGCTGCAACCGCTGGCATGCCAATCACCCCCCGCGGCTCCGGCTCCTCCATGGCCGGCGGCGCGATCGGCTCCGGCCTGATCATCGATCTCTCCCTGATGAAGGAGATCACGCTCGACCATGCGACCGGCCGCGTGTGGTGCGGGCCCGGCGCGCTCCGGGACGACATCGAGCGCGCCGCGCAGGCAGCGGGGCTGAGATTTCCCGTCGATCCCTCGAGCGGCGAGTTCTGCACCATCGGCGGGATGGTCGCGACCAACGCTTCCGGTGCGCACACGCTCAAGTACGGCTCCACCCGCGAGTGGGTCACCGCGCTCGACTGCATCTTCGCCGACGGCTCGCGCGCCACGATCACCCGCGACCACCAGCACCCGTCTGAATCCGGCATTCCTCCGCTGGACCGGTTCGAGCGCAGTCTTCGCACCCGCCTGATGGAGGACGGCGCCGCGGTGCGCCACCCGGGAGTGCGCAAGGAATCGTCGGGCTACGCCGTGGCCGAGTTCGCCAGCACCGGCGACATCCTGGATCTCATCATCGGGAGCGAGGGCACTCTTGCCCTGGTCGTGGGCGTCGAGCTGGAGCTCGCTCCCGTGGTGGGCGCGACGAGCAGTCTCCGCGCGACCTTCGCCGACCTCGACCAGGTCGCCTCCGCCGCGACCGCCGTCCGCGAGCTCGGCGCCAGCGTGTGCGAGCTGCTCGACGCCAGCTTCCTGAAGATCGCCGAGTCGGGCGGCGTGCTCCCGAAGTTCATGCGCGGCGCCGCCGCGGTTCTGCTCGTCGAGGTCGAAGCCGACGACGATGCCGGCGCCGCCATGCAAATGCGGGGGATGAAGGCCGCGCTCACCGAGTGCGGCGCGCTGTCCGTCGAGCAGGCGTCGCTCCCCGCCGAGGAGCGCGAGCTGTGGGACCTCCGCCACGCCGCGAGCCCGATAATCGCGAAGGACCTGGTACTGAAATCGTTTCAGGTGATCGAGGACGCCGCCGTGCCGCCTGAGCAGATGTCCGCCTACATCCGCGGCGTGCGCGCCGCTCTGTCCCGCCAGGGATTGGAGGGCGTCATCTTCGGCCACGCCGGCGACGGCCACGTACACGTGAATCCGCTGATCGACGTCCGCGATCCCGGCTGGCGCTCCAAGCTCGACTGGGTTCTGAACGAGGTCACCACTCTCGTCGTCACCCTCGGCGGCACTCTCTCGGGCGAGCATGGCGATGGGCGACTCCGCGCGCCGCTGCTACGGAGAGCCTGGAAGCAGCCGAATGCCCTCGACCTTTTCCGCGCGGTCAAGGAAACGTTCGACCCTTCCAACATCCTGAACCCCGGCGTGAAGCTCGCGCTCTCCGGGCAGCAGCCGCTCGAAGCCGTGAAGTACGATCCGACTCTCGAGCCGCTGCCGGTCCCCGCTCTGGTCGTCCTCGAGAAAGTCTCGCGCGACAAAGCGTACGCCTCGCATCGGCTGTCGCTGCTTCACGGAAGCCGATAGCTTTGGGCCCGAAACCCACCAACCAGAAACCGCTCCCGTGTTCCACTCTGCTCCCAAGCTGACCATCGTCGCCCGCCCGGTGTTCACCGAGCCTTCGCACCTCCCGGTCACCTGGCTCGGCGATTCCACCGACGGCGAAAAGCTGGCGGAGTTCGCGGGTCGGCTCTGTTACATGAGCCAGAAGAACCCCGCAAACCGGCAGACCAGGGAGTACCTGGAGAACATCAAACGGCAAGGACATGGCAGCGTCCTCGAACACGCCAACTACTCCATGCTCGTGGAAGGAGTCAGCCGGTCGCTCACCCACGAGGTCGTCCGGCACAGAGCCGGCTGGGGTTTTTCTCAGCAGTCGCAGCGCTATGTGGATGAGTCGGCAGCTCAGTTCGTCATCCCGCCTGCCATCCTCGACGACGAGACCCTCGAGGCCGCCTGGAAGGATCAGGTCACAGCCGCCCAGAAATCCTACATCCACCTCGTCGAGCAGCTCATGGAGCGCTACTCCTGGGTCGCCGACAAAGTCCACCGCCGCAAGATGGCCCGCGAAGCCGCCCGCGGCGTCCTCCCCAACTCGACCGAGACCAAGATCGTCATGACCGGCAACGCCCGCGCCTGGCGGACCATGCTCGAGCTCCGGTCCAGCGAGGGCGCCGAGCTGGAGATCCGCCGCTTCGCCGTCGCCGCTCTTCGCCTCATGCAGGCGGAAGCGCCCGGGTTCTTTTCCGACTTCGAGATCTACACCGCCGACGACAGGCGGGAAGCGGCTCGGATCGCCTATCACAAGGTGTAGGGCTCAAACGAGCCGCGCGACTCGGCGAGCCCCATCTCGCTCGATCTTCAAAAACTTTTTTTCCGGCTCCGAAAAAATTCTCCCTATAGAAAATTTTTTTCGGAAAAAACTTTCCGCCGGCGACGAAAAAATTCGTTGCATTGCTTTCCGGCAACTTTTATAATCCGCGCTCAGAAGAGAAGTATTCTTTAGAGCGGACAAGACCGGATGACGAGAATCGGTTTCGCTTTCAACCAGAAACCGGATCCAGCAGCAGAAGCTTTTTCGCGCGGGGGCGCGGGGGCTTCGTCGTCTTCGGTCGGGAGCTCGGGCGGCGATACCGTCCCCGCCGGCGCCGATCAGTTCGCCGAGTGGGATTCGCCCGAGACGATCGCCGCCGTCGAAAACGCGCTTTCCCCCTATGGCGAAGTCATCCGCCTCGAGGCAACCGAGGATTTTCCGGAGCGGCTCCGCGCCGCCCGCCCGGACATCGTCTTCAACATCGCCGAAGGGTTGAACGGCCGGAACCGCGAGTCCCACGTCCCGGCCATCTGCGAATTCCTCGGCGTCCCCTACACCGGCAGCGACCCGTTCACCCTGACGCTCTGCCTCGACAAGGCGCGCGCCAAGGAAGCGCTGGCCTTCAACCAGGTCCCGACGCCGCGATTCGTCGTCATCAGGACCGCCGCCCAGATCACCAAGGCACTCGACCGGCTCACCTACCCGGTCTTCGTGAAGCCGGTCCACGAGGGATCGTCCAAGGGGATCACCGAAGCCAACTACTGCCGGACGCCGACCGACCTGATGGCCCGCATCTCCGAGCTGCTCGAGGAATACGACCAGCCGGTGATCGCCGAGGAGTTTCTTCCCGGCGCCGAGTTCACCTGCGGAATCCTCGGCAACGGCAGCAAGGCGCGCGTGCTCCCGCTGGTCGCGATCAACTTCGGCGCGCTCCCGGAGAACGCTGTCCCCATCTACGGCTTCGAGGCCAAGTGGATCTGGGACGTCCCCGAGAACCCGCTGCAGATCTTCGAGTGCCCGGCGAAGATCGACGCCCCGCTGCAGCGCTCGATCGAGCGCGTCACCCTGGACGCGTACCACGTGACCGGCTGCCGCGACTGGGCCCGCATCGACGTCCGCCTGGACTCGGCGGGCGTCCCGAATGTGATCGAAGTCAATCCGCTCCCCGGGATCCTGCCCAACCCCGAGGAGAATTCCTGTCTGCCCAATGCCGCGCGTGCCGCCGGCATCGGCTACGACGAGCTGATCCAGGCGTGCCTGCTCGCCGGCGCCAAGCGGTACGGCCT
>JBPCPS010000135.1:0-12487 GCA_050998915.1 Gemmatimonadaceae bacterium | reverse complement strand
ACCCGGAGCTGACGGTCCGTTTCGCCGAGGCGCCTCGGCGCGCGCCGCTGCGCGTGATCTTCGATCGCGAGCTGCGCACACCCGCCACGGCCAAAATGGTGCGCACCACCCGGCAGGTCCCGACTCTCATCATGGCCAGCGTCGTGGGCGCTCAGCTCGAGCCGCTCAAATCGCAGGGCGTGGAGATCATTCCGTCCAAGTCGCATGCCGACGCGCTCGAGAAGCTGCGGGCGCGCAATGTCAGGTCGCTGCTGGTCGAGGGCGGTGCGGGTCTCGCGGCCCAGCTGCTCGAACAGAAGCTCGTGGACAGACTCGTGATCTTTCAGGCCCCGCTGCTGTTGGGCGACGGCGCGCTGGCCGGGTTCGGTGGGCTCACGGCCGCCCGCGCGCGCGAGCTGGGGAATCTGCGCATAGTCTCGCGGCGCAACGTCGGTGACGACGTCATGACGATCTACGACACTACGCGCCGCTGATGTTTACCGGCCTCGTGGACGCCGTCGGCACCATCGTCTCCGCGCGCACCACGGATGCGGGCCGCGAGCTGTCGATCGAATCGCCGTACCGCGATCTCGTTCCGGGCGAGAGCGTCGCGGTCAACGGAGCCTGCCTCACCGTCCGCGACGCCGGTTCTCCGTTCACGGTCGCCGCGGTGGCATCCACGCTGCCGCGGACGACCATCGGCGAGTGGGCTCCGGGCACGAAGGTGAACCTCGAGCGCGCGCTGCGGGCCGGCGGCCGGTTGGGCGGGCACCTCGTGCAGGGACACGTGGACGCGGTCGCGGAGGTATCGGCGCGGCAACAGGCAGGCGACGCGCTGCTGCTCAACATCGCGCTCCCGGCCGGGCTCGCGGAGCTCGTGGTCCCGCTCGGATCGATCACGATCGACGGCGTCAGCCTCACGGTGAACGACATGCCCTCGGCGGATACGGTCCAGCTATCGCTGGTCGAATTCACCCGCCGCCACACCACTCTGGGCGAGCTCCGCCCCGGCGCCCGGGTGCACGTGGAGGCCGACGTTATAGCCAAATACGTGCAGCGGATGGTCGCGCCGTACCGTTCCGGGGCCGAAATCCGGTAGATTTCGCCCCATGAGCTTTGGGACGGTCGAGCAGGCCATTGAAGACATAAGCAAGGGCAGGATGATCGTGGTCGCCGACGATGAGGATCGCGAGAACGAAGGCGATCTCATCTGCGCGGCGCAGCTGGTCACGGCGGAGACCGTGAACTTCATGATCAAGCGTGCCGGGGGGCTTATCTGCGTAGCCATCACCGGCGACCGCGCGGACCAGCTCGAGCTGCCGCAGGTGAGCCGCGAGAACACGGACGAGCACCGCACCGCGTTCACGGTGAGCATCGATGCATCGCCGCGCTTCGGCGTGACGACGGGCATAAGCGCGCACGACCGTGCCAAGACGATACAGGTCGCGGTCGACCCGGCGACGATGCCGACCGAGCTGCGCCGGCCCGGCCACGTCTTCCCGCTGCGCGCGCGCGACGGCGGAGTGCTGCAGCGCGTCGGCCACACCGAGGCCGCGGTCGATCTGGCGCGCCTCGCCGGCCTGTATCCCGCCGGCGTCATCTGCGAGATACTGAGCGAGGACGGCTCCTCGATGCGCCGCGACGAGCTGCTCGAGTTTTCCACGCGGCACGGGCTGACGTTCATCACGGTCGCGCAGCTCGTCGCCTACCGGCTGCAGAAGGAGCGGCTCGTGCACCGCGTCGCGGAAGCGCGGCTGCCGACGGAGATGGGGCTGTGGAAGATCGTCGGCTACCGGAACGACGTCGACCAGCACGAGCACGTCGCCCTGGTGCACGGCGACGTGCAGGACGGCGAAAGCGTGCTGGTGCGGATGCACTCGCGCTGTCTCACCGGCGACGTGTTCCACTCGCTGCGCTGCGACTGCGGCTGGCAGCTGCACACGGCGATGCAGATGATCGAGGACGCGGGCCGCGGCGTGGTCGTGTACCTCGACCAGGAGGGAAGGGGGATCGGCTTGCTCAACAAGCTACAAGCGTACCAGCTGCAGGATTCCGGAGCGGACACCGTCGAGGCCAATGAGCGCCTTGGCTTCAAGCCCGATCTGCGCAATTACGGAATCGGCGCGCAGATCCTGCTCGATCTCGGTCTCAAGTCCATCCGCCCGCTGACGAACAACCCGCGCAAGCTCGTCGGGCTCGAAGGCTACGGGCTGCACGTGGACGAGCGCGTCGCGATCGTCCCGGCGGCCACCGCTGAAAATTCCGGCTACCTGGAAACGAAGCGCTCCAAGCTCGGACACCTTCTAGCTTCCTGAATGGCGGAATTCGCGGGTACGCCGCGCGGCGACAACCGCCGCGTAGCGGTCGTAGCCAGCCGGTTCAACGCTGAGGTCACGCGGAAGCTGGCCGACGGGGCGATGCGCGCGCTCGTCGAGCACGGCGTGGCGGCGGCGGACATCGATCTCGTGTGGGTCCCCGGCGCGTGGGAGCTGCCGACGGCGCTCCGCGCCGCGCTGGCCGCCGACACGTACGACGCGCTCGTCGTCGTGGGCGCGCTGATTCGCGGCGAGACTCCCAACTTCGATCATCTCAGCGCCGCGGTCGCGCAATCGCTCGCGCAGCTCACGGCGGACTCCGACATCCCGGTCGGGTATGCGCTGCTCACCTGCGACACCGACGAGCAGGCAGAAGAGCGCGCGGGTGCGGGGGACGCGAACAAGGGGCGTGAGGCAGCGCTCGCCGCGCTCGAGATGGCCGACCTGCTCGACCGGCTGCATCCGCTCGATGCGGATTGAGACCCGCGCGCGAGCGCGTGCGCTGCAGGCGCTCTATGCGTGGGACCTGCGCGGCAACGAATCGCTCGAGAGGGTGGCGTCCCGGGTTTGGGACGACCTCGCGGTCGGGCCCGAAGAGCGGAAAATCGCCGGTCTCATCGTTCGCAAAGTGATCAGCGACGGCGCGCAGCTCGACGAATCGCTGTCGGAAGTCACGGACAACTGGCGGCTGGAGCGGCTCGGCGCGATCGAGCGCTCCGTGTTGAGGCTGGCGGCCGCCGAGCTCGAGATCGGCGAGACTCCGACTCGCGTCGTCATCCAGGAAGCCGTGCGGCTGGCCGAGCGCTACGGCAGTCCGGAGAGCGCGAAGTTCGTGAACGGAATTCTGGACGCGTACGCGCGCCGAGCCGGCTCGCTGTCGTGAAAATACTGGTCGTCAACTGGCAGGACCGGGAAAACCCGCAGGCCGGCGGGGCCGAGGTCCACTTGCATGAGGTATTCGGGCGGATCGTCGCGCGCGGGCATCAGGTTGACCTCCTGTGCAGCGGCTTCCCCGGTGCCGACCCAGAGACAGTGCTCGACGGGATCCGTGTCTTCCGCGCGGGAACGCGGTACACGTTCCCGATGCATGCGCGCAACTGCTACGAGGAAGGGCTGGCGCGAAACGGCTACGACGTCGTGATCGAAGACCTCAACAAGGTTCCGCTGTACACGCCGCGCTGGCGGGTGAAGAAGCTCGTCGTGCTCGTGCACCACCTGTTCGGCGCGACGGCCTTTCGCGAAGCTCCGGTCCCCGTTGCCGCGGCGGTGTGGCTCTCTGAGCGCCCGCTGGCGTCGCTGTACGGCGGCCATCCGTTTCAGGCGGTGAGCGAGAGCACGGCGGACGATCTCGTGGAGCGCGGGATCCCTCGCCGGATGATCCGCGTGATTTACAACGGAGTCGACGCTGAGCGGTACACGCCCCACTGGTCGATGCGCACGCCCGAGCCGACATTCGCCTACCTCGGCAGATTGAAGCGATACAAGCGCGTGGACATCGTCATCCGCGCCTTCGCCCAGCTGAACGCGGCCGACGCCAGGCTCGAGATCGCGGGGCAGGGCGATCATCGGCCGGTGCTCGAATCGCTTGGCCGCTCGCTTGGCCTCGGCGACCGGCTCAAATTCCTGGGCTACATCGACGAGGAAGCAAAAGTGAATCTGCTTCGCCGCGCGTGGGCGACCGTTCTGGCGTCGCCGAGGGAAGGGTGGGGGATCAGCAACCTGGAGTCCGCCGCGTGCGGCACGCCCGTCATCGCCGGTGATTCACCGGGCATCCGCGAGTCCGTGATCAGCGGCGAGACCGGCTTTCTCGTTCCGCCGTCCGACGTGGCGGCTTTCGCCGCGGCCATGCGGGGACTGGTCGCGCAGCCCGATCTCGTGCGCACGCTCGGCGAAGGTGGGCGGAGATTTGCGGAGCAGTTCACCTGGGAGCGCTCGGCCGACGAGACACTCCGGCATCTCGAACAGGTAATCGCAGCATGAGCAACAGCCTCACGATCGGAGAGCTATTCGACCGCCTGAAGACGTCGCTCGAGTTGGAGGACCTCCTGGACGGAGTGGGCCACGACAGGAAGCTCGAGAGCGGCGAGATATCCAGTCCCGGTCTCGTGCTGGCGGGGTACGTCGAGCGGTTCGTGCCGAACCGGCTGCAGGCGCTCGGCGAGACCGAAATGTCGTATCTCGCCTCGCTGCTGGCGGAGGAGCGCGTGCGGCTGCTCAAGCAGTTCTTCTCGTTCAAGGTGCCGGGCGTGTTCATCACCAAGGACCAGCCGCTCCCCAGCGGATTGAAGGAAGCCGCGCAGGAGGCCGGGGTCGCGCTGTTCCGCACCAAGCTCAAGACCAACGAGTTCTACCGCCGGATGAAGCCCTTCCTGGAGGCGGAGTTCGCGCCCGCGGCGACGCTGCACGGCTCGCTCGCGGACGTGTTCGGCGTAGGACTGCTCGTCACCGGCCAGAGCGGCATCGGCAAATCGGAGTGCGTGCTGGACCTGGTCGAGCGCGGCCACCGCCTCGTGGCGGACGACATCGTCATGGTGACGAGGCGCGGGAACGACGTCGTGATCGGGCGCGCGCACGAGCTGCAGCGCGGCCACATGGAGATCCGCGGAATCGGCTTGATCAACATTCCGTCCATCTTCGGAGTGAAGGCCGTTCGCCAGCAGAAGCGGATCGAGGTCGTCGTTCAGCTCGAGGAGTGGAACCAGGCGCTGCTGGTGGATCGCACGGGTCTCGACACGGAGAGCGCGGACATACTCGGCGTGGAGCTGCCGAAGATTCGCGTGCCGCTCAATCCGGGCAAGAACCTCACCGTGATCGCGGAAGTCATCGCGCTGAATCACCTGCTGAAATACAGCGGGGTGGACGCGGCGTCGGCATTCAACGAGCGCCTCATCGCGCACATGGCGCGCGCGGCGGACGTCGAGAAATACCTGCAGGAAGACGATGAGTAGCAAGCTGCCGCGGGGCATCATCGTTGGACATGGAGACTTCGCGACGGGGCTGCTGTCCGCGGTCCAGCAGATCTGCGGTCTCGCCGACGTATTTGCCGCGGTGTCCAACCGGGACTATCCCGCGGAGGATCTCGATCGCGTTCTCCGCCACCATGTGGCGAGCGGGGCGGAGATCATCTTCACCGATCTTCCAGGCGGCAGCGCCGCGACGGCGGCGCGGCGCGTGATGCGCGACAACCCGAAGCTCGTGCTGGTCACCGGCGCGAATCTCGCCGCCCTGCTGGAGTTCGCGCTCGGCGAGCAATGCGGTCCCTCCACGGCGGCGCGCACTGCGGTCGAAAAGGGACGCTCGTCGATGAATTCCAGCGGCGGCGAGTAGGTTGTCGATCGTGCTTCACCGCATCGACGACCGGCTGATTCACGGCCAGGTCGTGGTCGGGTGGGGTCGCCCGTTGCGCGTGGGGTTCATAGCGCTCGTGGACGACACGGTCGCCGCATCCGAGTGGGAGCAGGAGCTGTACCGCATGGGCGTTCCGCCCGAGATGACGCTGTACTTCGCGGACGTGGCGGGTGCCGAGCGCGAGCACGCGGCGTGGACGAGCGACGCGCGTCCCGGGATCGTCCTGACCGCGGACATCGAGACCATGACCCGCCTCGCGGCGCGCGTGCCGGTGGCGGAAGTCAATCTCGGCGGCATTCATCACAAGCCCGGCCGGACTCAGCGTCTGCGGTACGTCTTTCTCAATCCGGAAGAGGAGCGCGCTCTCCGCGCGCTGGCGGACGGCGGCGTGAAGATCTCCGCCCAGGACGTACCCGGCGGGAAGCCGGTCGCGCTGGAGGATCTGCTGTGAACGTCCTGGAGATTCTTCCGATCGCGCTGCTGGGAGCCATATGCGGCCTCGACTTCGTGAGCTTCCCGCAGGCGATGATCTCGCGTCCGATTGTCGGAGCGACCGCGGGCGGAGCGATCATGGGCTCCGCGCCGGAGGGACTGCTCATCGGCGTGGTACTCGAGCTGCTGGCGCTCGACACGCGTCCATTCGGAGCGTCGCGGTACCCCGAGTGGGGAACGGCCGGCGTCACGGGCGGCGCGGTATTCGCCGCCGTCGGCGCGGGCCGCCCCGGATCGCTCGCCGTGGCTGTGTTCGTGTCGCTCGTGACCGCCATGCTGAGCGGCTCGAGCATGATTGCGCTGCGACAGCTGATCGGTGCGCGCGCCGCGACCAGCCGCGAGGCCATCGAGGCCGGATCGGACCGCGCGGTCGTGGGACTGCAGCTCTTCGGTCTGACCGCGGATCTTGTTCGCGGATTCTTGCTGACGCTGCTTGCCGTGGCGCTGGCGCTTCCGCTCGCGCGGGGAATGGTGGCGATCTGGGGGCTGCCCGCGACGTTCTCGAACGCGGCGGTCATCGGACTAGCGGGCGCCGTAGCGGGCGGATCCATCTGGAAATTCTTTACGACGGGAACGAGGACGGGCTGGCTCTTTCTCGCCGGACTGGTCGTCGGACTCGGCTTCGTGGCGGTACAGTGACCCGCATTCACGTGCCGTTTCTCACCAGGCTGGTGACGTGGCTGCGGCTGTTCGCCGTGCAGGGGTCGTGGAACTACGAGATCCTGCTGGGCAACGGGATCGGCTTCTGCGCGGAGCCGGCGCTGCGGTTGTTACCGGGCGGCCGCGGGGGCGACCGGTATCGCGGCGCCCTCGCCCGCCAGTCGCGGTACTTCAACGCGCATCCGTACCTCGCGGCGGTCGCGGTGGGCGCGCTCACGCGGGCCGAGCTCGAGGGCGTAGAGCCGGCGAAGATCGAGCGGTTCAGGACCGCGCTCGCCGGCCCACTCGGAAGCGTGGGAGACCGCCTCGTCTGGTCGGGGTGGTTGCCCCTGTGCTCGCTGCTCGCGCTCGGGGCGTACGGCGTGGGCGGAAGCGCGGGGATGGTGGTCGCGCTGTTTCTTCTCACGTACAACGCCGGCCATGTGGCGCTTCGCGCCTGGGGTCTCAAGGTCGGGTTCTCGCGCGGGACGGAGGTCGCGAAGTCCCTCGCGTCGCCGGTTCTCCGCCGCGCCCCGGAGTGGATCGACCGCGCGGGTGCGCTGCTCGCCGGGATCGCAATTCCGACCGCAGTGGAGCGCGCCGTCGGCATCGGCGGGGAAGCGAGCGCGGCGGCGATCGGCGCCGTCCTGATCGGCGGCGTGGTGCTCGCGCGCATACCGAACAATTCCGTGGGCTGGCGTCTCGCGCTCGGCGTCCTCTCTCTTATCGTCCTCTACGCGGTGCTGGCCTGATGATCGAGCGCCAGGTGCAGATCGCCAACAAGCTCGGGCTGCACGCGCGCCCGGCCGCGGAGACCGTTAAGACAGCGGCCAAGTTCCAGAGCGACATCACCCTCACGCGCGACGATCTCGAGGTAAACGGCAAGAGCATCATGGGGGTGATGATGCTCGCCGCCGAGTTCGGCTCCACGATCACTCTCCGCGCGGACGGGCCCGACGAAGAGCAGGCGATCGAGGCGCTGGCCGCGCTCGTCGCCGGCAAATTCAGGGAGCGCTGATGCAGACCATCACGGGAATACCCGCATCGCGCGGAATAGTGATCGGCCCGGTGCACGTTCTGCGCTGGGAGGTGCCGGAAGTGCGGCACCGGATCATCCCGGACGAGGCGATCCCGGCCGAGATCGCGCGCCTGCACGCCGCCATCGCGCGCGCGAAGGACCGGCTGCACGAGGTACGTGGGCGCGCCGAGAAGCATGCCGGCGACGAGGAGGCCGCGATCTTCGACGTGCAGGCCTCGATGCTCGACGACGTCGATCTGGTCGGAGAGGTCGAGTCGCTCGTGCGGCAGAACATCGGGGCCGAGAAAGCGTTCGACCTGGTCATGCTCGAATGGCGGCAGCACTTCGCCAAGCACGCGCAGGCGATGCTGCGCGAGCGGGTGGGCGATCTCGTGGACCTGCACATCCGGGTGCTCTCGATCCTGCTCGACCTTCCCGACCACGATCCAGTGGACCTGCCGCCGGGGGCCAACGCGATCCTGATCACGCACGATCTGACGCCGAGCCTGACCGTGCAGCTCGACCGCAACGCGATCGCGGCGATCGCCACCGACGCGGGCACGCGGACTTCGCACGTCGCGATACTCGCCCGCTCGCTCGGACTGCCGGCGGTGGTGGGTCTGCGCGACGCCGTCGAGCGGCTGCACGGCCACGAGCTGGCGATCCTCGACGGCTCGTCCGGCTTGCTGATCGTCAACCCGACCGAGCAGCATCTCGCCGCGTATCGGGATCGCGCCCTCCGCGAACAGGCGTACGAGATGGAGCTGACCCAGCTCATTGCCGTCGAGCCGATGACGCTGGACGGAGTCCGGATCACGCTCCGCGCCAACGTCGACCTTCCGGAGGAGGCCGAGCAAGCGTCGAACAGCGGCGCTGAAGGCGTGGGTCTCATGCGCACCGAGTTCCTCGTCGTCGGCCGCGCCACGATGCCGGATGAGGAGGAGCAGTATCGCGAGTATTCCCGCGTGGTGGACGCGTTCGCGGGCCATCCAGTGGTAATCCGCACCTTCGATCTCGGAGGCGACAAGCTTCCGATCGGCGGCTATCCCGCTGAAGCCAACCCGTTCCTGGGCTGGCGCGCGATCCGCATGTGCCTGGACGAGCCGGAATTGTTCAAGACCCAGCTCAGGGCGCTGTTGCGCGCGGGGCTGCACGGCGACGTGCGCATCATGCTCCCGCTCATCGTGTCGGTTGCCGAGGTGCGGCAGGCGCGCGTGCTGCTGGACGAAGCCGCGGCCGAGCTGAAGGCGCGTGGAGTCGAGTTCCGGCACGACATTCCGCTGGGGGTCATGGTGGAGACGCCCGCTGCGGTGATCGCGGCGGACACGCTCGTGAAGGACGTGGCATTCTTCAGTGTAGGCACGAACGATCTCGTCCAGTACACGCTGGCCGTGGACCGCGGCAACGCCAACCTGGCGTCGCGCTACACGCCGCTGCATCCGGCCGTTCTGCGGCTGATCCAGCGCACTGTCGAGATCGGGCACGAAGCCGGTCTCGAGGTCGCGGTCTGCGGCGAGATGGCGTCACAACCGGTGATGGCATTCGCCCTGATCGGGCTGGGCGTGCGGGAGCTCAGCGTAGCGCCGCGGTCAGTACCGCTGGTGAAGCAGATCGTGCGCGGCGTCAGCGCGAAGATCGCCCGCGAGGCGGCGGCCGCCGCCGTGGCGGCGGACACAGCGCAGGCGGCTTACGACGCCCTCGCCGAGCGGCTCTTTTCGGCGTTCGGTGACGCACCGTTCCTGCGGCACGGCTTGCCCGTTTCGGTGGACGGTCATATCTTTGAAAGCTCGGCTGGGCCGTAGGCCGGCCCGGCGACGCACCTTCGAACCAAGCACCTTGAATCCGCCGGCGACTCCGTTGCCGGCTTTCCCTTTTCTCCGGCCCACACAACCTTGCTCGACCGCTATCTCTTCACATCCGAGTCGGTCACCGAAGGACATCCCGACAAAGTCGCGGATCAGATCTCCGACGCCGTGCTCGACGCGATCATCGCCGACGACCCGGCCGCGCGCGTGGCGTGCGAGACGCTCGTCACTACCGGCCTAGCCTGCATCGCCGGTGAGATCACCACCACGACGTACGCCGATCTCCCGAAGATCGTGCGCGACACCATTCAGAAGATCGGATACGACGACGCTTCATTCGGCTTCGACTACAAGACCTGCGCGGTCATCAGCACGATCGGCAAGCAGTCGCGCGACATCGGTCAGGGAGTCGACACCGGCGGCGCGGGCGACCAGGGCATGATGTTCGGGTACGCGACCGACGAGACGCCGGAGCTCATGCCGCTCCCGATCCAGCTCGCGCACCGGCTGACCGAGGCCCTCGCCGCGTATCGCCGCACCAGCGCCGGCAAATGGCTGCGCCCGGACGGCAAGTCGCAGGTCAGCGTGGTCTACGAGGACGGCATCCCGGTGTCCGTGGACACGGTCGTCATCTCCACCCAGCACGCCGACCACGTCAGCAACAAGAAGATCCGGGCGGCCATCATCAGGGACGTGATCGAGCCGACCGTCCCGAAGAACATGCGCGACAAGTCCATCAAGTACCACATCAACCCGACCGGCCGGTTCGTGGTGGGCGGACCGCAGGGCGACGCCGGCCTCACGGGCCGGAAGATCATCGTCGATACGTACGGCGGCATGGGCCGCCACGGCGGCGGCGCGTTCAGCGGGAAGGATCCTTCGAAAGTGGATCGCTCGGCGTCTTATGCGGCCCGCTGGGTCGCGAAGAACATCGTCGCGGCCGGGCTGGCGCGCCGGTGCGAGGTCCAGGTCGCGTACGCGATCGGTGTGGCGCAGCCCGTCTCGATAATGGTGGACACGTTCGGTACGAACACCGTGCCGGAGATGGCGATCATGCGCGCGGTGAAGAAAGTGTTCGACCTGACTCCGCGCGGCATCATCCAGGCGCTCGACCTCCGCAAGCCGATCTACAGCGAGACCGCCGCCTACGGCCACTTCGGGCGCACGCCGAGGAAGGGCCCCAAGGGCTCGACGCTGTTCAGCTGGGAGCGGACGGACCGGGTGGCCGCGCTGAAGAAAGCCGTGAAAGCCTGAATGGTGATTTAGTGATTAGTGGTTGGTGATTAGTGACTTCGGAATCGCCGTTACCAGTCACCAATCACTAATCACCAATCACGGTGTAGTATTCAGTATGGAACTCGTCGAAGTCGACGTCATGCGGCTCGGCCTCGACCGATCGTCCAACTCCTACGTCGTGATCCTCCAGGAGAAGGACGGCTCGCGGCTGCTCCCGATCTGGATCGGGCAGCCCGAAGCCGAATCGATCGTGATCGAGATGAACCGTATCAAGCGCGAGCGCCCGCTCACTCACGATCTGTGCAAAAACCTGATCGTCGGCATGGGGGGCTCGCTCCGGCGCGTGCACATCACCAAGGTGCAGAACCGCACTTTCTTCGCCGAGCTCCACATCGCGATGCCGAGCGGCATGGTCCAGGTGGACGCTCGGCCATCCGATAGCATCGCCATCGCGCTGCGGTTCGCCGCTCCAATATTCGCGCAGGCTTCGCTGCTCACGGCGCTGCTGGTGGACGAGGACGCGGAGGGCGACGAGGCCGATTTCCCCATCGTCCGGCAGGAAGACGCTCCCGACAGCGACGCCGAGACGTTGAAGCAATATCTCGAGAATCTCCGCCCGGAAGATTTTGGCAAGTTCAATATGTAGCATCGCCCTCCTGCTTCTGCAGGCGGGCACTCCTCCGGATCGCGTGGACGGGCGGATCTTGCGACCGGGACCGGAGGTGATGGAGCCGGTGGCCGGTGTGTGGACGGTGCTGCACCGCGTCAGCCCCGGCGGCTCCGGGCCGCTCGATTCGGCGCTCAGCGATTCACGCGGACGGTACTCCTACGGGTATCGCCGCGCGGGATCCCCGGACGCGGTCTACTTCGTGTCGGCGACCCACCACGGCGTGACGTATTTCACCGTGCCGCTGGCGTTCAGCAGCGTCAGCGGAGAACCCGCGGAGATTGTGGTGTTCGACACCACGTCGCGGAGGGTGCCCATCACGATCCGCGGCCGCCACATCGTCATCTCGGCGCCGACGTCGTCCGGAGTGAGGGCCGTGACCGAAGTGTTCGAGCTGTCCAACGACACGACGGTGACTCTGGTCAGTCCCGGGCCGGCCGCGGCGCCGACGTTCAGCGCGCTCCTGCCGGACAATGCGCGCGATCCGAAAGTGGAGCCGGCCGACATACCGGCCGAGGCCGTGAGCTTCGTCGGAGGCCGAGTGCGGGTGATCGCGCCGGTTCCACCCGGCGTGAAGCAGCTCGCGTACAGCTACACGCTTCCCGCGGGGGAATTTCCGCTGTCCGTTCCGGCGGAGACACCGATCGACGTCTATGAAGTGCTGATCGAGGAGCCGCGCGGAGTGGCGAGCGGCGCCGGACTCACGGAAGAGCGCGCCGTCACCGCGGAGGGCCGGACGTTTCGGCGCTATCTGGCGCAGGAGGTTCCGCGCAACGCGGTCGCGGTGATCGACATTCCCTCGCCGCGGCGCACGTGGAACCCGGTGTTTCTGATTCTCTTTATAGTTGCGGCAGCGTCGGTGATGCTGCTCGCGCTTGCGCGGGCGTACCGGAGGAAGTAGCGGCTATTGGCTATTGGCTATTGGCTATTGGCTATTGGCTATTGGCTATTGGCTATTGGCTATTGGCTATTGGCTATTGGCTATTGG
>JBPCPS010000096.1:0-31070 GCA_050998915.1 Gemmatimonadaceae bacterium | reverse complement strand
GACTCATCCCGCGGACAAACTTCGTCCGCGGCACCTTGAGCATTTCAGTCGAGAGCGGATACGTCACCTGGTCTTCCACGATCTGTGGCGCCTGGCCGGGCCATTCCGTCATGACTATGACCTGCACGTCTGACAAATCCGGAACAGCATCCACCGGAGTCGTAAACGCAGCCCACGCTGCCGCGATCGTCACGGCGGTCGTCACGAGCAATACCACAAGTCTGTGGGTTATGGACCAGCCGATGATCCGCTCGATCATGGCTTCATCCCCGGCATGGCGGCCGAGCCCGACTGTCCGATCATGCCGCGCATCACCTCGCCGACGTTCGACTCGGACTCGAGCAGGAACTGGGCTGACGTGACTACCCGCTGTCCGGCCTCCAACCCGGACAGAATCTCCGCGTACTCACCGGCGGTACCACCGAGCCTTACGTCGTGGGGCATCAGCATGCCCTTACCCATGTCGACGAAGACGAGACTGCGCTCTCCGGTGCTGATGACGGCGGAGCCCGGCACCGTTAGCGCCGAGCGCGACGGCGAGGAGAGCCGCACCGTGGCGTACATGCCTGGCTTGAGGATCTGTCCGGAGTTTGAGACTACGATGCGGGCCCGCAGCGTTCGCGCGACGCTGTCGACGGTGGGATAGATGTACTCCACGCGTCCCTTCCAGCTGCGCCCCGAAAGACCCGCTACTTCGATGTCCGCGCCCGAGCCCACGCGCACGAGCCCGGCATCAACTCCGCGCAGCTCTGCTTCGATCCATACCTGCGACATGTCGGCCAGTCTGAACAGCGTCTCGCCGGCCATGACTGCTTGCCCGGCAACGACCCGCTTTTCCAGAACCACTCCCGACGCCGGCGAGAATATCGTGAACGTGCGACGCGGCCGGCCGGTGCGGAGAATTTCGCTTACCTGCGCCGCGGAGATGTCCCATACGGCGAACCTACGGCGGGCGGCCCGAACAAGGTCGACGTTAGTCGACGTAACGCCGGGCACATTGCTGCCGCCGACGGCGCGATCGATCTGCGCGGCTACGAGGAGCTCCTGTTGAGCGGCTATCAGCTCCGGCGAATACAGCTCGAGCACGGGCTGTCCTCGTCGCACCTGCTGTCCCGTGAAAGTGACGTAAAGACGCTCGGCGAATCCGCCGATTTTCGGGGCTATCTGTGCTGTTCGTCGCTCGTCAACCGCCACGATGCCGACCGTTCGTACCTGGTGCGACAGCGTGCGATAGTCCGCCGTCCCGTACGTGACGCCGAAAGTGCGGGCCTGCTCCGGCGTCAGCGCGACCGAGCCATCGGAGGAGCCGCTCATGCCAGGCATGTCGCTCATCACCGAAACGTCTTCCAGGGCGCCGGCCTCGGCGGAATCATCCCCGTTACGCAAGACGATGAAGGCCACCACCGCGAGGAGCAGCAGCGCGATGGCCGCGATTACCGCGCGTCGCTTGGGCGGGAGGGCGCGAACGCGGCGTAGACCACTATTCAACTGGCGTTTCATGGGAGCACCTCCGTTCCTACCACTTGTTCCAGCTCGGCCAGCGATCTGGCGAACTCCGTCAGCAGGCGGAAATATTCGAGCTCATGGTTGAATACCGTCGCCTGCGCGTCGAGCAGCGCCAGCATGGGCGTCTGTCCGGCGCTGTAGGTGGCGGTTGCGGAGTTCAGCGAAGCTCTCGCGAGGGGAAGAATGGACCCCACATACAGCGCCAGCTGAGAGCGGCTTCGTTCCAGCTCCGAGTGCAGTCGCGCCACCTGTGAGCGGATTTCGTTCTCACTGGCGCGATATTCGAGCTCGAGTGCGGTGAGATCGCTGCGTGCTCCCGAGGCCAGCGCGTTCTGCTTCCGCCGCTTCTGCCACGGCAGCGGCAGCGACACCGTCGCCGTGAGCATGTCCGGCCGGTCGTCGCGCTGGCCGTACTGCAGTGAAAAATCAAAATCGGGAAGGTACTGCCTGCGAGCGAGCTCGACGCGCGCCGCCTGAGCCGCAAGCGATGCTGCCTGCTCTGCCAGGACGGGGCTCCGGCGAAGAGCGATTTCCTGGAGCTCGGCTGGTGCCGGGATCGGCGAGTCCGCGGCCCTGGCTCCGAGCGTCGCCGAAGTGAAACGCACGCGGTCCGCCGCAACTGGAATTGCGGCCCGCACGATTCTGCTTGGAATGACGGGCTCGGCAACCGGCGTCAACGACGGTAAATCGAGGAGGGCATTCAACCGCGCGAGCACGCTCTGCCGTTGCTCGTTGAGGGCTATTGCCTGGCCACCGAGGTTGCCGGCTTCCACGCGAGCCCGTAGCACGTCGCTCTGCCTCGCCCCTCCCGCGCCGTACAGCGCTTCAGTCAGGCGGACGGTGTTGGTAATGATGCCGGCGTTATCCGAAAGAACGTGCAGAGCCCGATCGATGAACGCGAGCTCGTAGTACGCGTCGCGAACTTCACGCTCTATTTGCCGTGCCCGGAAGTTCAATGCCGCCCGGGCTGCTTCCGCTTCGTGCCGCGCGATGGCCCGCTCGCGACGCAACTTTCCTGTAAACGGAACTGTTTGGCTCAGTCCGATCATGTTCATAGTCATCGGATCCGGGCCGGCGTCAGGAATTGGACCGGCGTGCGCGGCTGTCATTTTTTCTTCGCCGAGCGGCAAGTTCTGAATTCCCAGCATCAGCATGGAATCCGGGAGCAGGCCGGAGGCAGACGCCCACGCTTCCGCCGCATCCACGCGCCGGGTCGCAGCTCGAAGAGAGGGATTTGTCGCGATCGCGCGCGCGATGAGACCCGACAGATCCGTCGAATGCCCAGCGGTGCCAGCGCTATCTGACGGGGGCGCGGGTCGAACCGCGTCCTGCGCGCCGAGCACTTTCACCTGTATTCCAATCAGGAGCGCAGACGCCAAGACACTCGCTGCGCGCGATGTTGCGTTGAGGTATCGCATTGTGGGCCGGTCCAGGTCTGCACGTGAGCGTGTGCCCACGTACGTGGCGGTTGCCGGGATCGCCCCGTATCGGCGGCTACCCCGGAATGATCAGCTACGCTGTGACTGGACTACGCCCGTGGAGGGGGGAGTTCGGGCTGGGTGGTGATTGAACGGGGGGCCAGCTGTTCGCCCGGGCGCACGTCGTACTGATGAGATGCGACCCGACGATGGGTAGTGGCAATGGCGACATCGACAGCGGAGCCGCACGTGGCCATAGCCAAGCACGCCAGCGGCACGCTCGAGTCTTCGCACGGCGCCGGGTGCGGTTCAGAGGTCCCGTCTCCAGATGACATATCCATGCCCGCCATGGACGCCGCCGTTCCTGGGTTCGCCGCAGTCGCGGCGACCGCGGAACCACCGGACGGCATCGGGCAAGCCAGCGCGTTCCCGAGGAGGGATAGCTGGAGTGCCGCGGCGCCAGCCAGGAGCGCAAAGGTCGAGGCGAGTCGTGTCATGGCTTCATAGGATACTTGATCGCGGGCGAAAGTTCCACAGCCGGAGCTAAAACACCCGCGTACCGCTAGGTGGCGATCGTGACATATTTCGCTGCGCCGAGCGCGCGCAGGCAACCTGTATCCCGTCGCGACCGAGCTGTCGTCAATCGGAGAGTTCCAAATGACACTGCGTTTGGTAATGGGTTTTGTGGTGGTAGTCGCAGGCAATTCTCTCGCTTGTGAGAAAGCTCCGGAACCACGCACGTCGGAGTCCCGATCCGAGCCGTCCGTAACACAACTACGAAGTCCTGCTGGCCCGGGCGCGGGCGAGCCGTTCCTGTCCACCGGCCCTGACGGGAGCCTGTTCCTCAGCTGGCTGGAGCCGGCCGCGGACTCTTCGCACGCGCTGCGCTTCGCGAGCTTCGATGGGACTGAGTGGTCGGCGCCGAAGACGATTCGCAGCGGACGCGACTTCTTCGTGAACTGGGCCGACTTCCCGTCGATCCGCGTGCTTGGCGACGGGCGGCTCGCCGCGCACTGGCTGCAGAAAACGGGAAAGGCCAGTTACGCGTATGGCGTCCGCGTGGCGCAGTCGGGCGATGGGGGTGCCACGTGGAGCGACCCGGTGACTCCTCATCGTGACAGCTCGGATACGGAGCACGGGTTCGTCACGCTCTGGCGGGAAGACAGTGGCATGGGAGCCGTCTGGCTCGACGGAAGAAAGTACAATGCCGAAGGGCATTCTCCGACGAATGAAATGACGGTTCGAGCTACGACGATCGCGGCTGGCGGTGAGCTGGGCGCGGAAATGGTTCTCGACGAGCGCGCTTGTGATTGTTGCCAGACCGCAGTGGCGATGACAGCGGACGGTCCGGTCGTAGCCTACCGGGACAGATCCCCGGACGAGATCCGGGACATCCACGTCGTGCGGCGCGTAGGAGGGAGCTGGACGACGCCCGTGCCGGTTCACGCCGACGGCTGGAAGATCGCCGCGTGTCCGGTGAACGGGCCGGCTCTCGCCGCGTCCGGGAAGCGGGTCGCGCTCGCGTGGTTCACTTCAGCCAACGACAGCGCGAAGGTGAAAGTCGCTTTCTCGGCCGACGCCGGCGCGACGTTTGGCGCACCGGTGCGCATCGACGACGGACAGCCTGCGGGGCGCGTGGACGTTGCGTTGCTCGGCGACGGCAGTGCGCTGGTGAGCTGGATCGAGCGGACAGGCGGGGATACGGCTGCGGTGCGCGTGCGGCGCGTCTCCGCCGCCGGCGAACCGGCCGCGCCCGTCACGATCGCAGCTTCATCCGCTGCGCGCGCGAGCGGATTTCCGCGAATGGTGATGCGCGGCGACGACGCATTCTTCGCCTGGACGGAGCCGGGCACCCCGTCGGTCATCCGGCTGGCCAAGCTCGCGAGCGCGGGCCGATGAGCAGCGCGAGAGTGCGCAGCGCGGTGCTGGCAATGACGGCAGTGGCGCTCGCGAGCGGCTGTTCGAGCGGGGACGGGGCCGGAGCCGCGCGCGTCGAGGTAGGGTCTCCCGTGCCGGAATACAGCGCCGTATCGCTCAGCGGTGACAGCGTCTCACTCGCAGCGCAGCGGGGCAAGGTCGTCATCTTGAACGTTTGGGCCACCTGGTGTCACCCGTGCCGTGATGAGATTCCCGAGCTGCAAGCCATTCACGAGAAATACGCCGCGCGCGGATTGGAGCTCGTGGGGGTAAGCGTGGATACGGAGGGCGCTGACAACGTGATCCGGGAGTTCATGCGGGATTTCAACATGACCTATCCCGTATGGCGTGATCCGGGTGAGCGCGTGTCGGCGCAGTTTCACATCGTGGGCGTACCGGCGACGTTCCTGATCGACAGGGAGGGCGTGCTGCGCTGGCGGAAGACCGGCCCGATTCAGCCCGGGGACGAAACGCTCATCAGCGCCATCGAACAGGCGCTCGGGAGCTGATGCAGGGATCTGATTCGGTCGGGATCGCCATCAGTTTCACCGCGGGTGTGCTCAGCTTTCTCTCGCCCTGCGTGCTGCCACTGATTCCCAGCTATGTAACCTTCATCACCGGGCTCGGCCTCGAGGACGTGAAGCGCTCGCGCAGAATCGCGCTGGCGCACTCCCTGCTTTTTGTCTCCGGATTCACGCTCGTCTTTGTCGCGCTTGGCGCGACGGCCACGGCGTTCGGACGGATGCTCGGCTATCATCGCGTCTGGGTTGGACGCATCGGCGGCGTGCTGGTGGTGCTGCTGGGATTGTACCTGATCGGCGCATTCAACTTCGGGCCGTTCGCCCGCGAGCGGCGCGTACATCTCGCAACCAAGCCGCTCGGCTACTTCGGAACGCTGGTGGTCGGCATGGCCTTCGCCGCCGGGTGGACTCCGTGCATCGGCCCGATCCTCGGAGCGGTCCTCACGTACACCGCCAGCTCGGCCGACCTCAACCGCGGACTCGTGCTGCTACTTGCCTATTCACTGGGCCTGGCGGTTCCGTTTGTCGCTGCGGCGCTGATGGTGGACCGGTTCGTGGCCGTGTTCGAGCGCTATCGCGGCGGGCTGGTGTGGATGTCCCGCATCGCGGGCGCGCTGTTGATCGCGGTCGGCCTGCTGATGCTCACGGACATGATGACCGTGATGTCGCAGTGGCTCCAGCCCCTGACACCGGAGTTTCTCCGCAGCCGGTTGTAGACCGTCCCGGCGGGGAGTGAAACCATTTTTCGACGACTCGCGTCTAGTGGCCCCGCGATAGACGCGCGCTTTTCTGCGCGCATGCCGACAACATCTTCCTGATAAAGGCAACTTACTGGTTCGCGTTTTAATCATTTGCCTTGGCGCTACGGGGGATCCGAGTTTGGAGTGTGGCAGTAGGGAGTGAGGCAGTAGGGAGTGAGGCAGTAGGGAGTACTCCGCAACTGCCCACGCCTCCGTACTGCCACACTCCAGACTTGGATTCCCCTGCAACATGCCCCCAAGCTGCGCTACGGCGGCGCATCGGCTAGGATTCCGCCTCATGCCTGACACGCCGAAAGAAGACAGACGGGAGGAGGCCCGCCCCGAGCGCGAGTACGAGCGCACCATCGTTTCACGGCTGCGAAGCTTCGGGCGGGAGCTCGGCCCGGGGCTGATCACCGGCGCCGCGGACGACGATCCGTCCGGGATCGCTACCTATTCGCAAGCCGGCGCCGCGTTCGGGTACAGTCTGCTGTGGACGAGCCTGATAACTCTGCCGCTCATGACCTCCGTGCAGCTCATGTGCGCGCGCATCGGTCTGGTATCGAAGCAGGGGCTGGCCGCGGTGCTGAGAGAGCACTACTCCAAATACGTGCTCTGGTCGGCGTGCGCGCTGCTCCTCTTTGGAAACACGGTCAACATCGCCGCGGATCTGGGCGGCATGGGAGCAGCGGCCGGTCTCGTCACCGGCTACAAGTCGATGCTGTGGGTTCCCTTGTTCACGGTGCTCATCATCGCGTTCCTGATGTTCTCTTCATATCGTCAGATGACGAGCATACTCAAGTGGCTGACGCTGGCGCTGTTCTCGTACGTCGTCGCCGCGTTCCTGGCCGACCCGGACTGGGCCCAGGTCGCGAAGGGGACTTTTAGTCCGCATCTTCATTGGGACCGCGAATACCTGCTTACGATCGTCGCCATCATGGGCACGACGATCTCGCCGTATCTGTTCTTCTGGCAGGCCGCGCAGAACGTCGAACAGCACAACGAGGCGGCGGAGCCGGGCAGGCCGCGCCGGGCGATCGAGCGCGAGCTGCGAACGGCCGGAAGGGATGTGGGCGCGGGGATGCTGATCTCGAATCTGATCATGTATTTCATCATCCTCACGACCGGAGCGACGCTGCATCAGACCGGCATGACCACCATCGATTCGGCGGCGGACGCTGCCTGGGCGCTCGAGCCGGTGGCGGGACAGGCAGCTTCGCTCATCTTCGCGCTCGGAATCATGGGGACCGGGATGCTCGGCGTTCCGGTGCTGGCGGGCTCCGCCGCGTACGCCGTCGCGGAAGCCGGTGAGTGGCGGCGCGGGATGAATCGGAAGCCGACACAGGCCCGGCACTTTTACATCGTGATCGTGCTCGCGATGCTGATCGGCATGGGGTTGAACTTTGCCGGAATAAACCCGATGCGGATGCTGTTCGGCGCCGCCGTCGTCAATGGCGTGCTCGCTCCCCCGCTCATCGTCATCATCCTGCTGATCTGCAACAACCGCAAGGTGATGGGGGAGAAGCGCAACGGCTGGCTGATAAACTCAGGCGGGATCGCGGCCGCGCTGCTGATGGGCGCGGGCGCGATCACCCTGCTCATCTCCTGGCTGTAGGAGCCGCGGCGGCGGAGCGGGGACGCGGGCCGGGTGGCTTCACGATCAGCCGGTCGCCGATGCGGATCCGCGTACCGTCGAGCCGGTTCCACGCCTGCAGCTGCTCGACGGTGGCTCCGAAGGTGTTCGCGATCGTGGAAATGGCGTCGCCCCTTCGAATCACGTAGTGGAGCGGGGCGTTCGATATCTCCAGCACTTTCGCGCGGAGCCGCGCTTCCCGCGCGGCCAGCTCCCGCTGGGCGGTGTGTGAGTCGTTGACGTAGCTCTCGAGGGAGTCCAGCTCGAGCCGGTGGGCCCCCGTCGCGGCGAAGGTCGCCGACTGCCCGTCGCGACTGACCGTCACGCCCGGGGTGCTCAGGAAAAAGACGCGGCCGGGATCCATCTCCAGCAGCGTGTCGTTGACGAACTCCTGCACGATGATAGCCGGCGGCGCGTCGGTGCTCTCGAGGTTGTCCTTGGGAGCGACGCCGATGAAGATCACCCGCTCGTCGGTCGCCGCGAGCACGCCGTTGGTGCCGCGAAAGTAGTCGGCCGAGCGGCGCATGTAGACGTGGGCACTCCGCTGCACTTTCTCGCCGAAGCGGAGCGTGCCGGTCGCCAGCTCCCGTTCGGCCAGTTCCCGTGCCTCGGGGACGTCCACGCCGCGCATGAAAAAGAGGTAGCCGAACACGGCGATCCCCAGCACGAGCACGAGCGTCCCGATCGCCAGGCGCCGGACAAACCTGAACGAGCGGTACAGCCCTTCTGATTCTTTCATTTAACGGGATTTCCCTTGGCGATATCGGTGTAGAGCAGGGGCAAGCTCCATACCTCCTTCCATATCACAAATATGTTTGACAGCGGCCGTTAAGCGCCACAGGACCCAGCAAAGCCAGCGAGGTTCTCATTGCCCTAAAGGGTTAGCGGCACTACCTTTATACGTATAACAACAACTGCACTACCCATGGCCGAGTGGATCGGGCGCGACCTCAAGCGTCTTCGGAAGCTTAGAGGGATGCGCCGCCAGGATGTAGCCGCTCAGCTCCGGCAGCCGGTGTCCGTTTCCACGATCCGCAACATCGAGCATGACGAACAGTACAACGTCTCGCTCGACCTGTTGGGTCAGATCGCTCAGGTACTGGGCGCGGACGTCCGGATCACGCTGGAGCCGCGGGAAGTCGAAGCGCAGGCATGGACGGAGGGTGCGAAGCAGGTGGTCTCGAGCGACCACTTCATCCGCATCATTCGCGAGAGCTATCCGGACTGTCCGTTGACGAACTCGCAGATAGGGCGGCGGATGTGGGGCTTCGCCAGCGCCCGCGGAGCCTCCCGGGTACGGGAGCGGAAGCTGGTGAAGAAGGCATTGAGCTGGACCGGTTTGAAGCGGGCGCCTACGACGGCTGCCGAATACGAAGTGCTGGAGCGGGACATGGCGGTGTTGGAGCGTTATGCGCATCGCCTCGGAAGAGCATTCAAGGACGACAAGGGCCGAATTCTGGTACCTGCCGCCTGAAGGATTTCTCAACCTTGCATACCAGGATGGATATGAGCTCCAGCTACGAACGTCGCACGACCGAGTCCTCATCGCGCGTGAGATCCCCGCACGTGCGCTCGCTGCGTACCGTATCGCAGGCCGTTTTCGCGGGCGTAATGATGCTGGGAGGCGTGGTCTGGGCCGGCACGCGGACTAACACGGTTTACGCCAAGCCGGGCGATCTGCTCGCGCTTCCGGCGACCGTCGTGAAGCCGACCATGACGCCGGAGCAGCTGCTCATCGGTGATGCGACGCCGGATCTCTCCGCGCCCGTCACGCAGCGAATCGCGTTCGTCCTGCGCAAGTTCGCCAAGGACGATCGTGTGGCGGACCGTGCGGCGACGGCACTCGTGCGCGAAGCCGCGAAGAAGAACATCGACCCGGTGCTTCTGGTCGGTTTGATGATCACCGAGAACTCGGGGATCGACCCGCTGGCCAAGAGTAACGTCGGCGCCACCGGACTGATGCAGGTGATGCCGTTCCACGCGGGTGAGTGGGGCTGCGGCTCGGACAATCTCGTCAACGTCGAGTCGAACATCTGTCACGGCGTCGCGATTCTCGCGGACTACGTCCGTCGCTCGCCGACGAATCTTCACAAGGCGCTGCTACGCTATAACGGCTGCGTCCGGGGCACGAACACGCCGCGCTGCCACACGTACTCGTCCAAGGTCTACAAGCACGCGAACAACGCATCGCGGCTGATGGCTTCGATCGGTGGAGCCGAAGTGCGCCGGTACAGTGCGCCGGCCGCGCCGAAGAAGGCGCGCACGGCCAAACGCGCCACGACCCGGCGGGCGGTCGCCAAGCGGGCCGCCACTACACGCACTGCGAGCAAGCGGGCCGCTGCTACACGCACCGCAAGCAAGCGTGCCACGCGCGCGCGGACGACCCGTCCGCGAGCCGTGTCGAAGCCGGCGCCGATCAAGGTGCCGCGGCAGGTCGTGCTCGGCGAGATCAAGATCTCGCGCTAGGCGGGTCACGGTGAGCCGGGCTGCCGGGGCGGGTACTCCGCGCCAGCCCTACGCCGGCTCGCTTTGCTCGCCGGCTAAGACGGGCCTGCGCGGAGCACCCGCCCCAGCAGCCCGACCCTACGATGGCTCGGGTCGCCAACCAAGACGGACCTGCACGAGGCACCCGCCCCAACGGCCCCTGCTCGACTGCCGGATATAATTCTGCGATGCAACGGCCCCACCCCGAGGCCGCGCTCGCACTAGCTGTCCTCGGAATCTCCGTCGCGGCGCCGCTTGTCCGGCTGTCGGACGCACACCCCATCGCGATCGCGTTCTGGCGGCTCGCTTTCTCGCTCGCCGCCGTCACAGCCGCGCTCCTGCTCACGGGCACGTGGCGGGAGATCAGAGGGCTCTCTCGACGCGAGCTTGCCATCGGGGTCGCGGCTGGAGTCATGCTGGCCGTGCATTTCTGGTCGTGGAATACGTCGGTGGATCTCACCACGATCGCCGCTTCCACTACTCTCGTCAGTCTTCAGCCCGCAATCGTCGCGGTGATGTCGGCAATCCTGCTGCGAGAGAGACCGAGAGCGGTGCAGGTCGCCGGCATCCTGATCGCGCTGGCAGGGGCGTTCGTGATCAGTACGCCCGCGCTGTTCTCGGCTTCCGCGGCGGTCAGTCCCAACGCGCCGCTCGGTAATTCGCTCGCGTTACTCGGCGCGGTCACGGCGTCGATCTACTACTTGAGTGGGCGACGGCTCAGGACCGGCCTGGGGCTCTGGCCATACGTCGCGGTCGCATACGGATCGTGCTTCGCCGCGCTGGGCGTGATGGCGGTCGCGTCCGGCGTCGATCTCGCGCCCCAGCCGGCGCGCGAGATCTGGATATTCATCGGGCTGGCGGCCGGGCCCATGCTGCTCGGCCATACCGCGATGAACTACGCACTCCGCTACAGGCCGGCGTATGTGGTCAACCTCACGGTGCTCACGGAGCCGATCGGCGCGACCCTGATTGCCGCGGCACTGCCAGGGATCCGCGAGATACCGCCGCTATCCACGCTCGCCGGCGGCGTCGTGATACTCGCGGGGGTAGTGCTGACCGTCGTCGGCGAGCGGCCCGCCAAGCGGAGCGATGCAGCCGCTTATACTACAGAACCAGTCGGATAACCCACCGTTTCCCCCGTCATGATGCGACTCATCTTCCGGTCTTCGCTCGTCGCAGGTCTCGCCCTGGTGGCATGGCTCCCCGCTTCGGCTCAGCTGCCGATCACGACTCCGCGGCAGCAGTTCGGTCGCGGACTGGGCGATGATTATTTCCTCGCCAACTATCGCCAACTCGTGGATTACTGGCGGAAGATCGATGCCGAATCGGACAGGGTTCGTCTGGAGCAGATCGGGACTACCAGCGAAGGACGGCCCATGCTGATGGCCGTGATCACTTCGCCGGAGAATCATGCCAGGCTCGGGCGCTTCCAGGAGATAGCCCGCAAGCTCGCGCTGGCCGAGGAGCTGACGGACAGCGAGGCCCGCGCGCTCGCGGCCGAGGGGCGCTCCGTGGTGTGGGTCGACGGCGGCCTGCACGCCAGTGAAGTGCTTGGCGCGCAGCAGCTCATGGAGCTGGTGTACGAGCTTGCGAGCGGAACCGACGCCGAGACAACGCGCTTTTTGCGCGACGTGATCGTGTTGGCGGTGCACGCGAATCCGGACGGCCACGACCTGCTTGCGGACTGGTACATGCGCCGGAGCGACACGCTCCAGCGCTCCACGCGCGGCGTGCCCCGCCTGTACCACAAGTACGTCGGGCACGACAACAACCGCGACTCCTTCATGGCGTCGCAGCTGGAGACGCGCGCGATGGACAGCGTGATGTTCCGCGCGTGGCACCCCCAGATCATGTACAACCACCATCAGACGGCGCCGGACGGAACGATCATGTTCGCTCCGCCGTTCCGGGATCCCTTCAACTACAACTTCGATCCACTCGTCGTGACGATGCTCGATCAGGTGGGATCGGCGATGCACAGCAGGATGATCGCGGAGGGCAAGCCGGGAACCGTCATGCGCGGCGGCGCGAACTTCTCCACCTGGTGGAACGGTGGCCTGCGCACGACGGTGTACTTCCACAACATGATAGGGCTGCTGACGGAGACGTTTGGGCACCCCACGCCGTCGTGGGTCGAGCTTCGACCCCGCCGGCTGCTGCCCAGCGGCAGCCTGCCGTACCCGGTGCAGCCACAGCTGTGGCGCTTTCGCCAGTCTATGGACTACGAGCGCACGGCAAATCGCGCGGTGCTCGACTTCGCTTCGAAGCACCGGGAGGAGCTGCTGTACAACATCTATAGAATGGGCCGCAACTCGATCGAACGCGGCAGCCGCGACCACTGGACCAGCACACCCGACCGGGTCGCCGAGCTGGCAGAAGTGGTCGGTGGCGATACGATCCGCCAGACTCCGGCGGAAATCGAGCGGTACCTCGCGGCATTCAGGAAACCCGAGGAGCGCGATCCGCGCGGCTACATCCTCAGCGCCGACCAGCGCGATTTCGCGACGGCGACCAAGTTCGTCAACACGCTGATCAAGACGGGCGTCACCGTGCACCGCGCGACGGCGCCGTTCTCGGTTGCGGGCAAGACGTATCCGGCGGGCTCGTATGTGGTGCTTGCCTCGCAGGCGTTCCGTCCGCACGTGCGGGACATGTTCGAGCCGCAGAATCATCCCAACGACATTCCTTTCCCGGGCGGCACGCCGACGCCGCCGTATGACGCGGCGGGCTGGACTCTCGCGTATCAAATGGGCGTTTCGTTCGACCGGATTCTCGACGGATTCACCGGACCGTTCGAGCGGATCTCCGGCTTCGCTCCCGTCCCGCAGGGGAGCGTGGCGGAACTGGCCGGAGCTCCCGGCTATCTGCTTGGGCATGAGGCCAACGACGCGTTCGTGGCCGTCAACCGGCTGCTTGCCGCCGGGCACGACGTGTTCTGGCTGCGCGACAGCGTTCGAACCGCGGCGCGGAGCTTCGGAGAAGGCGCGTATTACATCCCGGCTACGGGCGCTGCGTCACAGATTCTCCGGCGGGTGGCCAGCGAAAAGGGCCTGACGGTTTTCGCCGCGCAGCGCGCTCCGGCGGCGGGCCGCGCGGTGAAGCTCAGTCCCGTGCGCGTCGGGCTGGCGGACATTTACGGCGGTTCGATGCCGGCCGGCTGGACGCGATGGCTGCTCGAGCAGTTCGAGTTCCCTTTCGAGATCGTATATCCACCCGAGCTCGACTCGGGCAATCTGCGCGCACGTTTCGACGTGCTGATTCTCCCCGACGGAGCGCGGCCGATCGAAAACGAGCGACGGCGGGCGGCGGAGGTGCGGGCATCCGCGACCCCTCCAGACGACGCTCCCCCGGAGTGGCGCGCCCGCGGGGGCGTGATGACGAAAGCGGCTACGATCCCGCGGCTACGCGAATTCCTCGAGCGGGGCGGGCGCGTCCTGGCGATCGGAAGCGCGACCGAGCTCGCAAATTCGCTCGGCCTTCCCATCGATGACGCGCTAACCGATTCCACGGCGCGCGAGCTCCCGCGGTCGGCCTACTACGTCCCTGGCTCGGTGCTGGAGGTTCGCGTCGACGCGACGCATCCGCTGGCTCACGGCATGCCCGCGCGGGCGAACGTGTTTTTCAATAACAGCCCTTCGTTCCGGCTTGGTCCTTCGGCTGCCGGGCAGGGTGTGCGGCCTGTGGCCTGGTTCGATTCCGCTGCTCCTCTGCGCAGCGGCTGGGCGTGGGGCCAACACCATCTGCGGGACGCGGCGGCGATCATCGAGGCACGCGTGGGGCAGGGCACACTGGTGCTGTACGGGCCTGAGGTCCTGTTCCGGGCGCAGCCCCACGGCACGTTCAAGCTGCTGTTCAACGGCATCCATTACGGCGGCGCGCAAGCCTGGCCTTCCCGGGGTCAGGGTCGTTGAAAAACGGTTACGGACGCACTGGAACGGTTACAGTCGCTGAAACAGAGCGGGCGATGGACTGTGCTCTTGATGGCCTTGGTCGCTGGCGGTCAAGTAGCTAGCAGCTAGCTGCTAGCTGTTACTTGTACCCTATCGCCTGCATCCGGAACAGCTCCTCGTACAGCCCGCCGCGCTCCACGAGCTGCTGATGGGTACCCTCGTCCTCCACGGTGCCGTTGCTGAGGACTATGATCCGGTCGGCCATTCGAACCGTGGAGAAGCGGTGTGAGATAAGAACGGCCATCCGGCCGGCCACCAGCTCGGAGAAGCGGAGAAAGACCTCGTACTCGGCACGCGCGTCCAGGGCGGCTGTCGGCTCGTCGAGAATCAGGACCTGCGCGTCCCGCATGTAGGCGCGCGCGAGAGCGATCTTCTGCCACTCGCCGCCGGAGAGGTTCACGCCTTCCTCGAACCTGCGCCCGAGCATCTGCTTGAAGCCGTTGGGGAATCGCGGTAGGAGGCTCGACGCCAGTGACTTGTCGGCCGCCAGGCGGATCGTCTCGGGAACGGCGTCTCCATCCTCGAGGCCGGCGCGAACCGATTCGATCTCGCCGACGCCGATGTTCTCGTCGAAGCGGAGATCGTACCGAACGAAGTCCTGGAAGATCACGCCGATGGCGTTCCGCAGTGACGCGAGATCGTATTCGCGGAGGTCGCGCCCGTCGAGCAGGATGCGCCCCTCGCCCGGATCGTAGAGCCGCGCGATCAGCTTCGTGATCGTCGTCTTGCCCGCGCCGTTCTCGCCTACCAACGCCAGCCGCTCACCCGGATTGAGCGTGAAGTTCAAGTCGCGCACCGCCCAGCGCTCGTTCCCCGGGTAGCGGAAGGAGACGCTCTCGAACACGAAGCCCTGGCGCACGGGGCGGGGCACGGGCGGCGCGGACTCCGGCGACACGATGGTCGGCTTCATGTCGAAGAAGAGGAACAGGTCACGAAGAAAGAGCGCCTGCTCGTACACGGCGCTCGCCGCCAGCAGCACCGCCTGAATCACGTCACGCCCCCGCGCGAACGACGCCGCCAGGAACGTCAGGTCGCCGATCGTGATCTCGCCGCGGACCGCGCGCAGGACGATGATCACGTAGGCGGCGTAGTAGCCGATGGTCCCCAGTAACGAGAGCAGCGTGCCGACGACGCCGCGCTTGATCGACAGCTTCTTGTTCTCTTCGTAGAAGCGCTGCGCCAGCGTCCGATACCTGTCGGTGAGCCACGACGCGAGCCCGAACATCTGCACTTCCTTGGCGGTGGCGTCGCTCGCGCCCACGTACCGCAGGTAGTCGAGCTGGCGGCGCTCCGGAGTCCAGCGGAACAGCAGCGAGTATCCCAGAGACGCGAAGTGCGTCTCCCCGAGGAAGCTCGGCACGATCGCGACCGCGAGCAGCAGCAACAGCAGCGGATTGTACGCGACGAGCGCAGCGCCGACCGTGAGGAGCGTGATGAGATCCTGGCCGATCGCGAGCAGCTGCGTGAGCAGCGCGATTCGCCCGACCGTCTGCCGTCGCGCGCGCTCGAGGTGGTCGTAAAAACCCGGGTCCTCGAACTGCGCGAGATCGAGCGTGGCGGAGTGCTGCATCAACCGGACGCTCATCCTGTTGGAGAAGAGATCGCCAAGCAGGCTCTCCGCCAGCGAGGACGCACGCGCGAGCACCTCGCCGGCAACTACGACTCCGAGCTCCATGGCCAGATAGCGCCACACGTCGCTGAAGTCTCCCCGACCGGCCCGCGCCTCGAGCACGGAATCGATTATCAGCTTGCCGATCCAGAACGTGAGAATCGGGACGAACCCGCGCGCGATTCTCAACGCCGCCATGGTGATAGCGAGGCCGCGGTGCGTCTCCCAGACCAGCTTCGCCAGCGCGGGAACGTAGCGCAGCGCCTCCAGGCGCTCATGCCAGGTAGCTTCGCGGGTGTCGCGTCGGGTCGGCGGAATGAATCCGCTGGTGGGCGGGTGCGTCACAGGCGGTCGGGGTCGATATTAGTACCTAACAGTGCGCGGCCACGGTGTCGCGCACCAACGGCCGGAGTTGGATGATAGCGGACAGCCAGGCTGATCTGTCACAACAGGAGCTCGAGCGGTACAGCCGCCAGCTTTCGCTGCCGTCCATCGGCATCGAGGGCCAGCGGAAGCTCAAGCGCGCCCGCGTGCTGGTGGTCGGCGCGGGCGGGCTCGGCTCGCCGGCGCTGCTGTACCTGGCCTCCGCTGGAGTAGGCACGATCGGCCTGGTGGATTTCGACCCGGTCGACGTCACCAACCTGCATCGGCAGATCCTGTATACCGAAGCCGACGTAGGGAGCTCCAAGACGCGCGCGGCCGCCGAACGGATCGCCGCGGCCAATCCGCACGTCCACGTCGAGCCGTACGACACGAGGCTCACCTCGCACAACGCGCTCGAGATCGCCGCCGAGTACGACATCATCGTCGACGGCACGGACAATTTCGCCACGCGCTATCTGGTGAACGACACCGCGGTCCTGCTGGGCAAGACGAACGTGTATGCGAGCGTGCTGCGGTTCGAGGGGCAGGCCTCCGTCTTCGCCGCGCCGGGGGGCCCGTGCTACCGCTGTCTGTTCCGGGACCCGCCACCGACGGGCCTGATCCCGAACTGCGCCGAAGCCGGAGTTCTCGGCGTGCTGCCGGGGATCATGGGGAGCATCCAGGCATCGGAGACGATCAAGCTGATCACCGGCGCGGGCTCGCCGCTCATCGGGAGATTGCTGTTGTTCGACGCGTTCGCGATGAAGTTTCGCATGATGGAAGTCCGGCGTGATCCGGAGTGTCCGATGTGCGGCACGCGCGAGATCCGCGAGCTGGTGGACTATGACGCCTGGTGCGGTAGCGAGGCCGAATCGCCGGACGCGCAGCGCGACCCGGTCTTCGGGGAGATCACGCCGGTGGAGCTTTCCGAGCGCATCGCCC
The DNA here is from genome assembly GCA_050998915.1 of Gemmatimonadaceae bacterium. GTDB lineage: Bacteria > Gemmatimonadota > Gemmatimonadetes > Gemmatimonadales > Gemmatimonadaceae > JACDCY01. Next base: position 13,987 of record JBPCPS010000096.1, on the reverse strand, counting down.
GCGGCGACGACCTCGAGCTGCTGGACGTTCGCGAGCCCTACGAGTGGGCGATCGCGCGGCTGCCGGGCGCGCGTCACATCCCGCTTGGCACTTTGCCGGACAGGATGCAGACGCTCGATCCCACCCGGGAGACGATCGTGTACTGCAAGTCGGGGATGCGGAGCATGGCCGCGGCGACGCAGCTCGCCGCCGCGGGATTCGCCAAGGTCGGAAATCTCACCGGCGGGATTTCCCGCTGGTCCGCCGAAGTCGATTCCTCCGTTCCGAGGTATTGACCGCGCATGACGGAAGCTCTGACCGATCCGATCGCGATCTTCCAGGATGCGTTTGCGCGCGCGCGGCGCACCGACCGCGCGCTGCTGGCCGAGCCGAGCGCGATGAGCCTCGCGACGGTGGGAGAGGACGGGTCGCCGTCGCTCCGGATCGTGCTGCTCAAGGGCGTGGACCAGAACGGATTCGTTTTTTATACGAACCTGGAGAGCCGCAAGGGCCGCGATCTGCGGGTGCGGCCCCGGGCGGCGCTTTGCTTTTACTGGTCCGCGCTCGACCTGCAGATCAGGATCGATGGGAGCGTGACGCCCGTCACCGACGAGGAGGCCGACGAGTATTTCGCGTCGCGCCCCCGGGGGAGCCAGATCGGCGCATGGGCGTCGAGTCAGAGCTCCGTGATCGAAGCGCCGGGCGATCTCGATGCCCGGGTCGCCGGCTACGAGAAGAAGTTCGAGGGGCGGGCAGTACCTCGCCCGGCATTCTGGTCCGGATTCCGCGTATGGCCGGAGACGATCGAGTTCTGGCGAAACCGGGCTAACCGGCTGCACGACAGGACCCGGTATACGAGAGACGGTGCGGGCTGGAAGGTCGAGACGCTGTATCCGTAACGGCGCTGTGCTATTGGCTGTTGGCTGTTGGCTGTTGGCTAACAGCCCCTCGCCCATGTTCGGTTCCGCCGTTGCCAACAGCCAACAGCCAATAGCCAACAGCCAATAGCCAACAGCCAATAGCCAACAGCCAACAGCCCTCTTTGAACCGGTTAGAATCCGCACATGGCTACAGCAAGTAAATCAGTAGAAACTGCACCCGGGCCCACCTGGTCCGTCGAGGACTCGCGCGCCCTGTACAACGTCGAGGGATGGGGCGGAGGCTACTTCGAGATCAACGACCAGGGGCACATCGTCGTGCGACCCGACGCGTCGACGCCGGCGCGGGAGCTCGACCTGTACGAGCTGGCGCTGGACCTCGAGGCGCAGGGGATCGGCATGCCGCTGCTGCTGCGGTTCTCGGACATTCTCCGCTCTCGCATCCGGCTGCTGTCGCGAAGCTTCGCCGACGCCATCAAGGAGTTCAGCTACACCGGGAATTACACCACGGTGTATCCCATCAAGGTCAATCAGCAGCGGCACGTGATCGAGGAGATCGTCGAGTTCGGCCACGAGGACGGGATCGGACTCGAGTGCGGGAGCAAACCCGAGCTGCAGGCGATCCTCGGGCTGGCGACGCACACGGATCACATGATCGTGTGCAACGGCTACAAGGACGAGGAGTTCATGCGGCTCGCGCTCATGGCGCAGAAGCTGGGACACCAGGTCTTCATCGTGCTGGAGCAGGTGAGCGAGCTCGAGGTGTTGCTCAAGGTCGCCGACGAGCTGGGCATAAACCCGACCGCCGGGGTCAGGATCAAGCTGTACGCGGAAGGGGCGGGACGGTGGGCGCGGAGCGGCGGCGAGAAGTCGAAGTTCGGGCTGACGACTGCGCAGCTGGTGAAGCTGATCGACCGCCTCACGGAGCTGGACCGGCTCGACGTCATCAAGCTGATCCACTTCCACCTTGGCAGCCAGATCACCGACATCCATTACATCAAGGCGGGGCTGCAGGAAGTCAGCCGGTTCTACGCCGAGTTGTGCAACCTGGGGCTCAAGATCACGCACGTTGATGTGGGCGGCGGGCTGGGCGTGGACTACGACGGCACGAACTCCACGGCCCACGCGAGCGTGAACTACTCGATTGAGGAGTACGCGAACGACGTCGTGTACACGCTCGCCGAGACGTGCCGGCGCGGCTCGCTGGACATGCCGCACGTCATCAGCGAGTCCGGCCGCGCGCTCACCGCCCACCATTCGCTGCTGCTGCTGAGCGTGATCGAGGTGGAGTCGCAGGGCGACGTCGCGGTCCCGGAGCTGAAGAAGGATGATCATCCGCTGCTGCACGACATGGTCGTGGAGCTCAAGCGCGTGAGCAAGCGCCGCGCGCGCGAGGTGTACCACGACGCGATCTTCGCCAAGGAGCGCGCGCAGGAGCTGTTCAACAGCGGCGTGCTGTCGCTACGCGGCCGGGCGATGGCGGAGCAGCTGTATCTCGCGACCGTCAACGCGGTCGCGCGGATCGCGCAACGCGACGTCGAGGAATACCAGGACATCCTCGAGGACGTCGAGGCGACGCTGGTCGACCGCTACTTCTGCAACTTCTCGCTGTTTCAGTCGCTGCCGGACAGCTGGGCGATCGATCAGCTCTTCCCGATCATGCCGATCCACCGGCTGGACGAGGAGCCGACGCGTCGCGGGACGATCCAGGACGTCACCTGCGATTCGGACGGGAAGATCGACCGGTTCGTGGGCTCCCGCGATCCGCGCCCTAGCCTGGAGCTGCACACGTTCGACGACAACGAGCAGTACATCCTGGGAATCTTTCTGACGGGCGCGTACCAGGAGATCCTCGGCGACCTGCACAACCTTTTCGGCGACACGAACGCGGTGCACGTCGAGCTGTCGCCGGACGGTTACGAGATCACGGACCTGGTGCACGGCGACACCGTGACGGAAGTGCTGGCCTACGTGCAGTTCCGCGCGCCCGACCTGCTCGCCACTTTCCGCAGAAAGGTCGGCGCCGCGACGGGTATAACTCGCGAAGAGGCCAACACCTTCATCGCCGATTACGTGGCCGGGCTCGAGGGTTATACGTATCTCGAGGGTGAAGCCGCGCGTTAGCGGTTTTGTTCCGGTGTCAGGCTCGGGTCCCGGTGCCTCTCCTGGACCTACGCGCGCAAACTACGCGCGCTAAGACGGTCCTGGAGAGCCACCCGGATCCCGAGCCTGACCATGAGCATCGTGCGGCGTGCGGCTAACTATCGTAAGCGTTCCCCCTCGCGTCCGCCGCGCTTCCTGCTCTTTCCGCTCCTAGCGCTAAAAGGCAATTCTGGGAAATGGGCGCGCGAGCGAGGGTGGTACGAGTTTCGGCGGATGCTCATCTGCCCGACGGTCGCACGCGCCGAGGGGTTCCTCGCAGGCGGCGTCTTAGCGCGCGTAGTTTGCGCGCGTAGCCGCCACGCGAGGAACCCCCGGCAGTGCGACCTCGCGACTAACCTGAGTCGCGCAACTCGAAACTACGACCCGAAGTTCTTCGCGACCGCGTCCCAGTTGACCACGTTCCACCACGCGGCGATGTAGTCGGGGCGCTTGTTCTGATACTTGAGGTAGTAGGCGTGCTCCCAGACGTCGAGGCCGAGGATCGCGCGCTTGCCTTCCATGAGCGGGTTGTCCTGGTTCGGTGTGCTGGTGATCGTGAGTTTGTTGCCGTCGCGGAGGAGCCAAACCCAGCCGGATCCGAAGCGGCCCACGCCGGCGGCGGCGAGCTGCTCCTTGAACTTGGAGAAGTCGCCGAACGAAGAGTTGATGGCGTCGGCCAGCTTGCCCGATGGCTCGCCGCCGGCATCGGGGCCCATGAGCTGCCAGAAGAAGCTGTGGTTCCAGTGCCCTCCGCCGTTGTTGCGGATCGCGGTCTTCACCGCGTCGGGCGCGCTGTTCACACTCTGCATCAGCTCGTCGAGTGATTTGCTGGCGAGCTCCGGCGCCTTCTCCAGCGCTTCGTTCAGCTTGGTCACGTACGTCTGGTGATGCTTTCCGTGATGAATCTCCATCGTCTTCGCGTCGATGTGGGGTTCGAGCGCGCCGAAGTCGTAGGGCAGGGAAGGCAGAGAGTGAGGCATGATGGCTCCTTGCGTGGGAATGCTGGAAGTTATCAGGTATCAGGTATCAGATATCGGAAAAAAGCCGCGGTTCATGGTGGAACCGGAGGACCAGATGTCCTTGCCGGATCGCTGATACCTGATACCTGATCGCTATCGTGACTCCGGCCGCGCGATTTCAGATACTCCACGAGAATCGGCACGAGCGACAGCCCGATCACCGCGAAGATCACCAGCTCGATGTGATTCTCGATCCCCGGGATGTACCGGCCCAGAACGTACCCGACCATCAGCATGCTCCAGATCCAGAGCACGCCGCCGAGCACGTTGAAATAGATGAACCGGCGGTAGGGCATGTCGGCGGCCCCCGCCACTACGGGTGCAAAAGTCCGCAGAATAGGCACGAAACGCGCAATGACGATCGTCTTGCCCCCATGGCGGAGGTAGAAATCGTGGGCTCGATAGAGGTGTTTCTTGTTGAAGAAGAACGAGTCCTCGCGCTTGAACAGTCGGGGACCCGCGGCCCGGCCGATCGAGTATCCCACGGAGTCGCCCGCGATCGCGGCTACTGTCAGCAGAGCGCCCATGATGTATACGTTTAAAAATCCCTGCGAGGCCAGCAACCCGGCGGTGACGAGCAGCGAATCGCCGGGCAGAAAGAATCCGATGAGGAGGCCCGTTTCCGTGAATACAATGGTCGTCAGGCCGACGTATCCGCCCCACTTGATCAGCGTTGGGAGATCGGACAGCAGATGATACAGCTCGCGAAGCCAATCCATGCGGTGAATGCTGCCCGTAGTGAGAGAAAGCCGCGACTCGTCATGCAGGTGGCGGCGAAGTATGTCTGATTGGGCGATTCGCGTGCCACCCCGGCCGGCCCGCTGGTATCATCGCGCGGGGATTTCGTCGCGTAGCGAGCGCACGTTCAACGTGCTGTCGAGCGTCTTCGTGCTGGTGGTCGCCATCGGGTGGTCATGGTCCATCGCCACCGCGCGGCCGACACGGGGCAGCGGCGACAGCACGGCCGTTGCCCCCAGCGCTTCGGTCATAGCGGCCGCGATTACGGAGCGCAACGCGCCGTCCACGGCGTACCTGACCGACGCCGTGCTCAACGCGTTCGTGCCGCTGCGCGGGGAGAGCGGCCGGCTGCGCGCGCAGTTCTCGGCGGAGGGAGCGCCCATCCTGCGAGATACGCTGCCGAGCGGAGCGATCGTCACCGTCGCAGGGGAAGAGGCGCCCGCCGCTCGCGCTCCGCGGCGCCCGGGCGTCTGGAGCGTAGCGATCAAGGTCGGCAACGCGATCAAGCCGATGACTGATTTCCGCGTGATAACGCTCAAGCCCGCCAGCGAGGCCAGGGCCGGGCGGATCGGGCTGTACTTCATAGGAAGCTGGCCCTCCGCGCGGGGTGGGGCAGCCGCGAAGGGCAATTACGCCCCGCCGCGCGGCTTCATCGAGGTCACCTCGGCCAACCAGAATACATACGTATCGGAGCACTTTCGCCTCCGGGATTTTCTTCCGAAGGATCAGTTCAATGTCTGGCCCAAGTACCTCGTTCTCGAGACCAAGCTGCTGGACAAGCTCGAGCTGGTGCTGGAGGAGCTCCGCCGGCAGGGTGTGAATACGAGGGGCGTTCGGGTGATGAGCGGCTTCCGGACGCCCCAGTACAACAGCGGGGTGGGGGATACCCGCGGCCGCGCGTCGCTCAGCAGGCACATGTATGGCGACGCGGCTGACATCTACATCGACAACGATGGAAACGGCGCCATGGACGACCTGAACAGGGACGGCCGGGTCGACATCTCAGATGCACAATTCATTCGTTCCGCGGGCGAGCGCGTCGAACGGGCACATCCTTCGCTGATAGGCGGGATAGGAGTGTACCGGGCGAACGCCGCCCATGGCCCTTTCACTCACATCGATACGCGCGGGTACAGGGCGCGTTGGTGACCGCAATCGGAGAACAAAGATGACAGGCGATTTCGCAGCAGCGGGGCAGGACGAGCACCGGAATTCCCCGAAGCGCGACCATCCGGGAGATCCGACGATGCAGGTGCGCGCGGACGATCTCGAGCCGTACGTGGGGTTGCGGTATCTGTCCAAGCTTTTCAAGCTGATGGCGATCATCCTGCTGCTGCTGCTGGTGGCGGAGATCATCACGGGGCTGATGGCGCAGGGAATGGCCGCGGTCCCGACCCTGCTGGCCGAGATGAGCCGCCTCGTGGTTTTGGCCGGGCTATTGTGGGGGAGCGGAGATCTCGCCATTCTCCTGATCGACATGGGCCACGACGTTCGCGCGGGACGGATCCTGCTCGGGCGCATCCAGCTGCACCAGGGCGATGCGCCGGCCGCGAAGAAGGAGTTCGTCGAGCGGGGGCCGAGGTGAAGCAGTGATTAGTGATTAGTGATTAGTGGTTAGTGACTACCTGAACCGTCTTCGTAGCGTTCGTCGTCACTAGGCACTAGTCACCAATCACTAACCACTGCAGTTTTCGCGGTACGACTGTTGCCATTGCGTCATCCGCTGTCTGCTGGCGCGCTGTTCCCACCTAATTACAGGAGCTCGGTCATGCTGTGGACGATCGCCGTAATCGTTTTCATTCTGTGGCTGCTGGGTGCGTTCGTGATGCCGGTCGGAGGAAGCCTCATTCACATCCTCCTGGTGATCGCGATCATCGTCGTGCTTTACCGCATCATCACAGGGCGCAAACCCATCCCCTGATCCGCAGCTGATGAAGCAGTGACCGGGTCCGCGCTCGACGCAGTCCGCATCGTTCTGTACGAGCCGCAGGACCCGGTCAACATCGCCGCCGCAGTGCGCGCGATGAAAAACATGGGGGTCACGAAGCTCCGGCTCGTGCGCCCTGTCGAATACGATCCCTGGCGGCTCGAGGGCATCGCTCACGACACCGCCGACATCATCGGCGCCATCGAGCATTTCGAAACTTTGGAAACGGCGATAGCCGACTGCGTAGCGGTCGCGGGCTTTTCCGCGCGGAGACGGGCGGCAAAATGGCGGATCGCGACCCCGAAGGAGGCCGCGAGTGAGCTGCTCGAGCGCGGCGGCCCCGTGGCTCTACTGTTCGGCCGCGAGGACCACGGCCTGCCCAACGATGCGCTCGACCTGTGTCATGTGGTTGTCACGATCCCGACGACCGGTCACGCTTCGCTCAACCTGGCACAGGCAGTGCTGCTCGCATGCTACGAGCTGCACCTGCGAGCATCCGACGCAACGAGGAATCTGCCTCCTCCCAGAAAGCAGGCTCCTCCTCCGACAGCCGGGCACTACGAGCTGATGTTCGCGGACTCCGAGCGGGCACTGGATGCGATCGACTTCTTCAAGACGAGGAATCACGAGCACATCATGCGGTCGGTCAGAACGCTGGTGTTTCGCGCCGCGCCGGACGCGCGGGAGTTGGATCTGCTGCGCGCCATGGCAATCGAGGTGCTCCGGACGCTTGCGCGTACCGGGGGTCAGACTAACCTTCATTCCGACTCCTTGTGAAAAACTTCACAAGGGCCTCCGGCAACTCACTCTTCGGCCATAGATGAAACTGCGGCGACACTGGGCGGTGCCGGCTTTTTTTGCGCTCGCAGCCCTGGCGACACTTGTGTCCGCGTACAGCGGAGCCTCGTCGAGCGCAGGGAACAGTCCGACGCAGCCGATCCGGTTTCCGCACCCGGTCCACGTCGAGACGCTGAAGATGAATTGCCTGTACTGCCATTTCGCCGCCAACAAGTCGCCCGATCCCGGGATGCCTGCGATGAGCACCTGCATGGGTTGCCACACCGTAGTCGGCGCGGGCAAGCCCGAGATCCAGAAGCTCACCGGCTATTGGACCCGGAAGCAGCCGGTGCCGTGGGTGCGCATCCACAAGCTTCCCGAGTACGTGAAGTTTCCGCACATGCGGCACGTGGGCGCCGGTGTTACCTGCCAGACGTGCCACGGCGACGTCCAGAACATGCAACAGGTCTCGCAGTCCCAGTCGTTGGGAATGGGCTGGTGTGTGAGCTGTCACATTGGACAATCGAACCCGCCGCTCAGGGCGAGATATGACTGCGCGACATGCCACTACTAAAAGCTAGCTGTTGGCTATTGGCTGTTGGCTGTTGGCTTACTGCCAACCGACAACCGTTTCAAGCCAATAGCCAAGAGCCAAGAGCCAATAGCGCCCTATGCCTGTAAAGCGCCGCGAGTTTCTCAAAGTCCTCGGTGCTGGTACGGCGACAGCCGCTGCCGTGGGTTGCGGTACCGGCGAGGTCGAACGGCTCATTCCGTACCTGGTCTCGCCCGACGAGACGGTGCCCGGAGTGTCGAACTATTACGCCACGACCTGCCGTGAATGCGCCGCGGCGTGCGGTGTCCTGGCCGAGACGCGTGACGGCCGCGTCATCAAGCTCGAGGGCAATCCGCAGCATCCGCTCAGTCGCGGCGCGATCTGCGCGCGCGGGCAGTCGGCGGTGCAGGGGCTGTACAACCCCGATCGCTTCCGTGGCCCGATGGTCCGGAGGAACGGGACGCTCGAGCGCGTGACGTGGGAGCAGGCGTTGCAGCTGCTCGCGCAAAAGCTCGGCGAGACCCGCGCCGGCGGACGCGCATCATCCTCGGTGTTCATCAATCAGCACGAGAGCGGGAGCTTCCCCGGCTTCCTCGACGGGTGGCTCAATGCGCTCGGCATGCCGCCGCACATCAGCTTCGACACGCAGAGCGACTTTGCCGCGATCGCCGCCAACCGGCAGACATACGGCGTCTCCTGGCCGCGCTACGATTTTCGCGCGGCGCGTCTGGTCGTCTCCTTCGGCGCTGACTTCCTCGACAGCTGGGGGCCGAGCGTATCGCAGCAGCTCGACTGGGCTGATGCCCGTGCGGACGTCGCGCGCGCTCCGCGCCTCATATATGTGGGGCCGCGCCGCTCGCTCACGGGGCTCAACGCCGACGAGTGGATTCCATGCAAGCCGGGGAGCGAGGTCGCGATCGCGCGCATGCTGGGCGGTCAGGCGTCCGTCGCAGACGCCGCCAACGCCTCGGGCGTGCCGGCGGACCAGCTCGCCAATCTGCAGCGGGATTTCACTTCGCTGCGCCCGAACCTCGCGCTGGCCGGCGGCACCGGGCCCGGAGCGATGCAGCTCGCGCTCGCGGTGAACACGCTGAACGGGGGGAATGTCGGCACAACCGTAAACGTCGCGGAAGCGGTGACGGCGTACGACGGCATGGATTCGCCGGCAGCAGCGCGCGCTGCGATCGAGAGAATGCGCGCCGGAGGCGTTCCTCTGCTGTTCGTGCGTGGTGCCAACCCCGTGCACGCGTTCGGTAGGGCCGCCCGCGTTGCGGAGGCCATCGGCAAGGTTCCATTCAAGGTCAGCTTCTCCAGCGTGCCGGACGAGACGACGGAGCTGTGCGATCTCATTCTGCCGGACAACCATTCGCTGGAGAGCTGGGGCGACGCTGCACCGGTGCGCGGGACGATCGGATTGCAGCAGCCCGCGATGGAGCCGGTGTTCGACACTCGCGCGACGGCGGACGTTCTGCTGGAGCTGGCTCGCCGCAGCCCGACCACGGCCGCGCAGAGCCCGGAGCCGGGCTACCGCAACTGGCTGATCTCCCGGTTCCCCGGCGGGGCGCGCGGCCTCACAGCGGCCCTGCCCGCCGGCGTGACGGCCGGCACCATCGCGACCGGCGCGGCCTCGACGGCTGCGGTCACCGCGGTGGCGAGTCCGTCGATCGAATCTACGCGCGGCGACATGTACCTCATGCTGTACCAGCATCCGTTGCTCGGCGACGGGCGCGGCGCTAACAAGCCGTGGCTGCAGGAGCTGCCCGACCCCGTCACCAAGATCTGCTGGCAGACGGTCGCTGAGATTCATCCGCGCGCGGCGGCGCGAATGGGCGTCGAGAACGGCGACCTCCTCACCGTCGCGACGACGACCGGTTCCCTCACTCTGCCGGCACTGCTGTACCTCGGCGTGCGCGACGACACGGTCGCGATCGCGGTTGGCCGGGGTCGCGAGGGCGCGGGGCGGTACGCGATCGCGGGCCTGAACGCGCTGGACCTTCTGCCTGCAGCGGCGTCGGACGCGAGCGGCGGCATCGCCTACGCAAGCACGAAGGCGCGTGTGAGCAAGGCCGGCGGTCACCATGAGCTGGTCACGACCGAAGGCTCGGCTCGCCAGCACGGGCGCGGGATCGCGCGGGCTGTTGCAGCGGCGTCGCTCGGCGGGGGCCACGCGCCGGCGGCGGATGCGGCCGATGCGGCCGAGGCGTCGCACGGCGCCGACGCGGGCGGTCACCACGAAGACGGACACGTGGTACCGGAGATGGAGGGGATGGCGAGCCGCGATTTCCTCCCGGGGCTGCGCGCTCCGGTCGCGAACGACGCGCAAGGCGACCTCGGTGATCCCAACTCCAACGACAAGGGGATGTACCATCCCGACCATTGGAGCGGGATGGCGAAGCGGCGCTGGGCGATGACCATCGACCTCGCGCGCTGCACGGGGTGCTCCGCTTGCGTCACTGCGTGCTACGCGGAGAACAACATCCCGACAGTCGGCGCCGAGTGGCAGGGCGCGAAAGTCTTTCCGGACCGTACGGGCTTCGGCGCCAACATCCTGCGCAGCCGCGAGATGGCATGGATCCGCCTCGAGCGGTACTTCGAGGGCGGGCTGAACGGCGAGAGCGACTTTGAGACGCGGTTCATTCCGATGCTGTGCCAGCACTGCGGCAACGCGCCATGCGAGCCGGTGTGTCCCGTGTACGCTACGTATCACGCGCCGGACGGTCTGAACGTGCAGGTCTACAACCGCTGCGTCGGCACGCGGTATTGCTCCAACAACTGCCCTTACAAGGTCCGTTACTTCAACTGGTTTGGATACGGCGAGCCGAACCGCCCGCAGTACGCGTTCCCCGAGCCGCTCAACTGGCAGCTCAACCCGGACGTCACGGTACGCGGCAAGGGCGTGATGGAGAAGTGCACCTTCTGCGTGCAGCGAATCCGCGAGGCGGAGCACAGGGCTTCGTCGGAGAAGCGGCCGCTGGAGGCGGACGAGTTCACCGTGGCGTGCGCGCAGGCGTGCCCGTCGCGCGCGATCACCTTCGGCGACGCCGCGGATTCATCGTGGGCCGTGACCAAGCTGATCGACGACGAACGCGCATACCACGTGTTCGAGGAGCTCAACACTTACACGGCGGTCGTGTATCTGAAGAAGGTGAATCATCCGCGCGAGGGAGCTGCGACCGCGGCGGCTCTTCCGGGCGCGCCGACCGGAGCCGCAGCGGCTCCGCAGGCGGGGCACTAGCAATGGCAGCTTCCGCGAAGCCGGTGCACGCGCGCGACCTCGAGGTGCTGCACCGGCCGAATATCGCGTCGGCGGACGTGCAGCTCCCGGCCGTCAGGGATTACGAGCAGGTAGACAACGAGATATCGGCGACGCTGAGTCCGACCGCGGCGTGGTACATCGGGCTGTTCACCGCCGTCGGATTCCTGCTGATCGGCATCGCGGCGTGGATGTACCAGATCTATTCGGGGCTCGGAGTCGCGGGCTACAACCCGCCGGTGATGTGGGGCGTTTACATCATCACCTTCGTCTTCTGGGTCGGTATCGGTCACGCGGGGACGCTGATCTCCGCGATTTTGTACCTGTTCCGCGCCGGATTCCGGACGACGATCTATCGCTGCGCCGAGGCGATGACGGTGTTCGCGGTCATGACCGCGGGGCTGTTCCCGATCCTGCACCTGGGCCGGCCGTGGAAGTTCTTCTGGCTGATCCCGTATCCGAACTGGCGCTACCTCTGGCCGAACTTCAAGAGTCCGCTCGTGTGGGACGTGTTCGCGATCCTCACGTACCTCACGGTCTCGACGACGTTCCTGTACATCGGTCTCATTCCGGACATCGCGGTGCTGCGCGACCGGGAGAGGAACCCGATCCGCCGCCGCATCTATGGAGTGCTGTCGCTCGGCTGGAGAAACTCCGATCGCGAGTGGCGGCATTTCGCGCGGGCGTACCTGTTCCTCGCCGCGTTCTCGACTCCGCTCGTGTTGTCGGTGCACTCCGTCGTTTCCTTCGACTTCGCGATGGGCCTGCCGCCCGGCTGGCATACGACGATCTTCGCTCCGTACTTCGTGGCCGGCGCGATCTTCTCCGGCATCGGGATGGTCTTCACGATCATCATCCCGGTGAGAAAGTGGTTCCGGCTGCAGCACTACGTCACGCTCAACCACCTCGACGCTGCGGCGAAGCTTGCCCTGTTCACGTCACTCGTCGTCGGCTGCGCGTACATGGTCGAGTGGTTCATCGCCTGGTACAGCGGGCTGCAGGTGGAGCAGGACTATTTCTGGAACCGGATCTTCGGCCAGTGGTGGTGGGCGTCGGCGATCCTGTACACGTGCAACATGGTGCTGCCGCTGTCGCTGTTCTCGCAGAAGCTGAGGCGGAATACGACGTGGCTGTTCATTCTCTCGATCTTCATCAACATCGGGATGTGGTTCGAGCGGTTCGTGATCGTCGTACCCTCGCTGTCGCACGAGTTCGAGCCGTGGCAGTGGTCGGGCTACCGGCCGACGTGGGTCGATATGGCGATTCTGGCTGGAAGCTTCGGCTGGTTCAGCATGTGGTTCCTGCTATTCATCAAGCAGTTCCCGGTGATCGCCATCTCCGAGGTGAAGGAGATCGTGCGGCCGCGTCTCAGGAAGCCGCACGATCACGGCATCGACATGTCGGGGCAGCATCTCGCGTTCGAGCGTGAGACTCCGGGAGAGCACGAGTAATGCGCGGCGTCCTGGGGCATTTTCGCGAGCTGGACATGGCGGTCGAGGCGATCGAGGAGCTGAAGCAGGCGGATTTCGGGGCGATCACCGTGTATTCGCCGACGCCGCGGCACGAGCTGGAGCACGTGATCGCGGCGCCACCGAGCGCGGTGCGGAAGTTCACGCTGATCGGCGGGCTGCTGGGCGTGACGTTCGGTTACTGGATCGCGATCTGGGTATCGGATTACTGGCCGCTGGTGGTGGGCGGCAAGCCGGTGGCGTCGTGGGTGCCGTATACGATCATTGGATTCGAGGTAATGGTGCTCGTGGGCGCGCTGTCGACGGTCGCGGGTATGTTCATCAATTCCCGCCTGCCGAAGGTGACACACACGGTCGGCTACGATGCTCGGTTCAGTCACGGGGACTTCGGCGTGTGGGTCGAGTGCGATCCCGAGGACGTTTCCAAGTGTGAAGATCTGCTGCGCGCGAAGGGCGCGAGCGAAGTGAGGCGCGAAAGATGAGCGCTAGCTTGCCATGGCCCGCGCGCCGGGCTGTGCCGGCGTCGGCGCGCTATCGCAGGCTCGCGTCCCGGACGTTACTGCTCGCGTTACTCCTGCCGCTCGGCGGGTGCGAGTGGTTCTCGGACTTCAAGAAGCAGCCGGTGATCTATCCCTGGGCGAGTCCGGACACGCTCACTGCCACGCGCGGGAACCCGCAGGGGTCGGTGACCACCTCGGGTACGAGCGTGAGCGGATTCGAGATATCGTACAGCGCCATGCCGACCACGGTGGACTCGATGTCGGGGCTCGCGAATCCGACGCCGGCCAACGCGGCGTCGCTCGCGAACGGCCGCATGTACTACCAGATCAACTGCGCCGTGTGTCACGGCGACCGCGGGATGGGCGACGGGCCCGTGACCAAGTACGGGATGGCCGGCATCGCGATAACGGGCGATGCCACGCGCGCGAGAAGCGACGGCTACATCTACGGGATGATCCGGAACGGGCGCGGCCTCATGCCGACGTACAACCGGATCGAAGAAATGGATCGGTGGGACGTGGTGAACTACGTGCGCGCCCTGCAGAGCGGGGGAGCGGTGGAATTCGGCCCGCTTGCGGCTCCGGGAGTCACTGGCGACAAGGTCCCGGGCGCGACGCGAACGGGTCCGACGCGGCCGTCGCCGTACTTCAATTCACCGGCGGCGCGCGCCGCGGCTCCCGCCACTGCTCAGGCTGATACCGTGGCGCAAGCAGGGGCGCCGGCCGACACGGCCGCTCCCGCTCGCGACACT
>JBPCPS010000082.1:0-4033 GCA_050998915.1 Gemmatimonadaceae bacterium | reverse complement strand
CTATCTGAAGAGACAATCCACACCCACTCGTTCTAACCCCCCCCGCAAATGTGGATGTCGCGCCCCTCCCCCTGCCCGGCGTGCACCCCACTGTCCGGCTCGGACGCGGTGCACGCGTAGGTGCCGGTGTCGCGATCGAGGAGTACGCAGTCATCGGCGCCGGAGCCGTCGTGGGCGACGGGGTGTGGATCGGCCCGCACGCCGTCGTTGGCGACGGGGCCAAGATCGGGAAGGACTCGGTGCTGTACGCGCACTGCACGATCTACTCAGGCAGCGAGCTAGGCGAGCGCGTGAAGATCCAGTCCGGCGCGCGCATCGGGAGCGACGGCTTTGGTTACGTGTTCCGCGACGGCGCGCACCAGCCGATCCCGCACGTGGGCCGCTGTGTCCTGGAGAACGACGTTGACGTCGGCGCGAACACGACGATCGACCGCGGCAGCGTGGACGATACCGTGATAGGCGCGGGCACCAAGATCGACAATCTCGTGCAGATCGGGCACAACGTGCGCATCGGGAAGCTCTGCCTCATCGTGGCGCAGGTGGGCATCTCAGGCTCCGTCCACCTCGATGATGGCGCGGTCATGGGAGGGCAGTCCGGCTCCGCCGGGCACCTGACCATCGGCGCGGGAGCTCGCATCGCGGCGCGGGCCGGCGTCATAAGCGATGTGCCCGCGGGCGAGACATGGTCCGGGTATCCGGCGCGCCCCCACCGCGAGTCGCTGCGCGCGTCGAGCGCACTGTTCAGGCTCGCCGGTATCATCAAGAAGCTGGAGAGGTTGGCAGACAAGCACGAAGAGCCATGACGCGCCGCACCACCGAGCGCGTGGTCTCAGTGTCCGGCGTCGGGCTGCACCTTGGCGAGCAATGCACCCTCACGTTCGTGCCCGCGCCGTCAGGGATGGGAGTCGCCTTCCGCCGCATCGATCTCCCGGGCAAGCCCATTATTCGCGTGGCCTTGAGCGAAGTCGCGTCGACGGAAAGGCGCACGCATCTAGGCGACGAGCACGGCGACCGTGCCGTGCACACGGTGGAGCACGTGCTTGCGGCGGTGGTGGCGCTCGAGCTGGACGACCTGATGATCGAGATGGATGGCCCCGAGCCGCCGATTCTCGACGGCAGCTCGGAACCGTTCTTCCGCTCGCTGAAAGAGGCAGGGGTCCAATTGCACACAGCCGCCCCTGACGTGCTGGCTCTCGTCGAGCCGGTTCGAATCATAGACGGCGACTCGATCTACGAGGCATATCCCGCCGAGCGGCTGAGCCTGGACGTTACCATCGAGTTCGACCACCCGCTGATAGGCCGGCAGAGTGGCGTGTACGACGTGAATCCGGCCGTGTTCGAGCGCGAGCTGGCGCCGGCGCGCACCTTCGGCTTCGTCCGCGAGGTAGATTCGCTTCGCGCAAAAGGTCTGATACAAGGGGCCTCGACGTCCAACACCGTGGTGTTGGACGAGATTGGCCTGGTGGACGCTACACTTCGGTGGAAGGATGAGTTCGTGCGGCACAAGGCACTCGACATAGTGGGCGACCTCGCTCTGGCGCGCGCGCGCGTGCGGGCGCGAATCGTGGCGGTGCGGCCGAGCCACCGGGGCACGGTTACGCTCGTCCGGGAGATGGTGAAGGCGGCTACAGCAACGGTGGCGAAGGGGGCGACTAAAGTGGCAACCAAAGTGGCAACCAAAGTGGCAACCAAGGAAAAGCGCGTGTACTCGATCGAAGAGATCATGAAGGTTCTTCCGCACCGGTATCCCTTTTTGCTGGTCGACCGGATAATCGAGGTGGAGGAGAAGCGCATCGTCGGGCTGAAGAACGTGACGATGAACGAGCCCTTCTTTCAGGGGCATTTTCCAGGTCACCCCATCATGCCCGGCGTGCTGATCGTCGAGGCGATGGCGCAGTTCGGCGGCATGCTGCTGATGGGGCCGATCGAAGTCCCGGAGTCCAAGGTCGTGTACTTCATGTCGCTCGACAACGTGAAGTTCAGGAAGCCTGTGCGGCCAGGCGATCAGATCATATTCGAAGTCGAGATCGCGCAGATCCGCGGGACCGTGTGCAAGATGCACGGTGTTGGACGGGTGGACGGCGAAGTAGTGGTCGAGGCGGACATGGCCGCGATGGTGCGCGACAGATGAAGCAGGTCCACCCGACCGCGATAGTCTCGGAAGACGCCCGGCTGGGAAGCGGCGTTGAGATCGGGCCGTTCGCGATCGTCGGCCCGGGCTGTGAGCTCGGTGAAGGGTGCGTCCTCGGACCGCGCGCGACGCTCGAGCGCAACGTCAAACTGGGCCGCAAGGTGCGCGTCGGGATCGGTGCGGTGCTGGGCGGCGATCCGCAGGACCTCAAGTTCCAGGGCGAGGAGACGAGCGTCGAGATTGGCGAAGGCACGGTGATCCGTGAGTACAGCACCATCAATCGCGGGACGTCCGAATCGTTCAAGACGACCGTCGGCAGGAGCTGCTTCATCATGTCGTACGTGCACCTCGCGCACGATTGCCATCTGGGCGACGGCGTGATCCTCGCCAACGGCGTGCAGCTGGCGGGGCACGTGCGGATCGAGGACCGCGCCATCATCTCCGGACTGAGCGCGGTGCATCAGTTCGTGCGGATCGGCAGGCATTCCTTCATCGGCGGCTGCTCGCGGGTGTCCAAGGACATTCCGCCGTTTCTCAAGGCCGTCGGGAACCCGGTCAAGCTGTACGGGCTGAACACGGTGGGACTCCAGCGCGCCGGATTCGACGAGACGACGCTGCGCGAGCTCAAGCGCGCGTACCGGCTGTTCTTCAACTCGGACCTCAACATCAGTCAGGCATTGGAGCGGGCCGAGAAGGATCTGGACCAGCGCCCCGAAGTGCAGGAGCTGGTGCGGTTCCTGGAGGCCAGCGGTCGCGGAGTCGTAGTCTGAGCAATCCCGGCGCGCGAGTGCCGCGTGTGGGAGTGGTGGGCGTTGGGGGTCTCGGCTTCCATCACGCGCGAATCCTGCGCGATCTGCCGGTGGTCAATTTCAGCGGATTCTACGACTCCAACCCGGCGCGAGCTTCGGCAGTCGCGTCCGAGCTGGGCCTGACCGCGCACGACTCGCTCGATGCGCTGCTCTCGCGGGTCGACGCGGTGACGATCGCGGTGCCGACGCCGGCTCACTTCGACGTCGCGGGCCGCGCGATCGGGCAGGGGAAGCACGTGCTGATCGAGAAGCCGATCACGACGACGGTGGCCGAGGCGGACGAGCTGCTGGCTGCGGCGAGCAGGAACGGAGTCATCGTGCAGATAGGGCACGTCGAGCGGTTCAATGCCGCGATCCGCGCGGCGTTGCCGCACATCGACGAGCCGCGGTTTATCCAGAGCGAGCGGCTGGCGCCGTTCAATCCGCGCGGGTCCGATGTGGCCGTGGTGCTGGACCTCATGATCCACGACATCGACCTGATCCTGACGCTGGCCGTGGGCGATGCGCAGGCCATCGCGGCGGTCGGCGTGCCGGTGCTCACGCCCACTGTGGACATCGCCAACGCCCGGATCACGTTCGCGTCGGGAGCTGTCGCCAACATCACGGCGAGCCGCATCTCCCGCGAGCGCGTACGGAAGATCCGGATATTTCAGAAGACCGGGTATCTCTCGCTCGACCTCGCTGCGGGGACCGGCGAGTTCTTCCGGCTCAACAAGAATCTCTCGCTCGAGAAGCTCGCGGTCGCGCCGCTGGACTTCTCGCAGTTCGTCGAGCGCGTCGAGCTGACGGCTCCGGCGGGCGAGCCGCTCAAGCTCGAGTTCGAGAGCTTCGCCCGCGCGTTGGCCGGAGAGGCGCCGCCGGTGGTGACGGGGGAAGACGGCCGCCGCGCGCTGGAAGTCGCGCTCAAGATCGTGCAGGAGATCGAGCGGACGCTGCCGCAGCTCTCGGGATCCGTCCGGAGCGGGCTCGGTCGCTCGCACGCGGAGCCGACCGCGCTTGGCTGAAGTCTTCTTCGTGGCCGGTGAGGCCTCGGGAGACCTGCACGCGTCGGGAGTCGCGGCCGAGCTCCGCCGGCTGCGCCCCGATCTCAAGC
>JBPCPS010000051.1:0-2949 GCA_050998915.1 Gemmatimonadaceae bacterium | reverse complement strand
GATCCAACCCCAGCGAATCAACGGCGAACCGCCGCGCCGCCAGCACCACGCGGAACTTCTGCTTCACGGAGTCAGCGAGCCGCGGATCTTCGATCAGCTCACGGATTGACCGACGACCCGCGAGAATTCGCGCCTCTTCGGCCGCCGCCCGAGCCAGGTAGCAGCCCTGAGTGACGGCCAGCAGCGCAGCCAGCGTGAGAACGCCGAGAGTCCTGTTCATGGTGTGCGGCATGGGTATCTTTGGAATAATAGACCTGTCTCCATGGGAGGGAAAATGGTCAGAAAGATGTTCGCAAGCACGGCCGCCGTAGCGGCCCTCATTTCGCTCGCAGGCTGCTCCGAAAAGACCGACCCCATGTTCAACGAGGTCGCGCAAGTCACCGTCTTCTCGGCTGTCGGCTATTCCGTTGCAGTTGGACAAACGCTTCAACTCGAAGGCCGCGCCGTCACGTGGGGCGGCACGCGGGTGGACGAGCGGGTCAGCTCCTGGAAGTCGTCCAACCCGGCCTTCGCCACGGTCTCCAGTACGGGCGTTGTCACCGGCGTGGCAGTCGGCAGCACCCTCATTACCGCCACGGCCCAGGGTGTCGCTTCGCAAGGCCGTTTGGTGAACGTGACTTCCGTAGGCGGAGGAGTGCAGTAGGAGCAGGGCATGGCCAGCGGATTCGTCCTTGGGATATCCGCTTTTTACCATGACAGCGCCGCCTGTCTTCTCGGTGACGACGGCATTGTAGCGGCTGCGCAGGAAGAGCGGTTTTCGCGCGTCAAAGGCGACGAGCGATTTCCGCGGCATGCCGCGCAATACTGCCTGAGCGCGGCGGGAATCACTCACGCCGACCTCGATGCGGTGGTCTTCTACGAGAAGCCCCTCCTCAAGTTCGAGCGCCTGCTGGAGACGTACCTCGACCTGGCGCCGCGGGGGCTTAGCTCATTCCGCCGCGCCGGTCCGCTCTGGATGAAGGAGCGTCTCTTCGCCGAACGCGACATTCGCGCGGGACTCGGAGGGTACGCTGGAAGATCGCTGTACACCGAGCACCACGAGTCGCACGCCGCGAGCGCTTACTACCCTTCCCCGTTCGATGAGGCCGCGATTCTCACGATCGACGGCGTGGGTGAATGGTCGACCGCTACAATAGGCGTAGGGCGCGGGGCGGAGCTCGAGCTGTTGGAAGAGCTCCGCTTCCCCGATTCCCTGGGGCTGCTCTATTCCGCATTCACATATCAGACGGGCTTCAAGGTGAACAGCGGAGAGTACAAGCTCATGGGGCTCGCCCCCTTTGGGCAACCGCGATACGTCGACAGGATCTATTCGCACCTCATGGATGCGAGCGACGACGGCTCGTTCCGCCTGGATCAGCGATACTTCGATTACCGCGGCGGACTGCGGATGACCAACGGCAAATTCGACCGATTGTTCGACGGACCGCCACGCAAGCCGGAAGGCCCGATAACACAGCGCGAAATGGATCTCGCTGCGTCGGTGCAGGTCGTTTGCGAGGACATCGTGCTTAAGATGGCGACCTACGCCCACGGACGAACCGGACTCACGAAACTGTGCATGGCCGGAGGCGTTGCCCTCAACGCCGTAGCAAATGGGCGACTGGCGCGCGAGGGGCCGTTCTCGGAGGTCTGGGTCCAGCCCGCGGCGGGCGACGCTGGCGGAGCTTTGGGCGCAGCGTACGTGGGCCGGCACAAGTACTTCGGCAAGCCGCGGTCGAAGCCGCGTGGCGACACGATGCGAGCCGCGCTCCTCGGCCCGGAGTTCGAACCGGACGCCGTGCGCGGTGCGCTCGATGCTGTGGGAGCAAGTTACAGCGAGGCCGCCGCGGGGCCTGCCGACGCCGCTGCCGAGCTGATAGCCGACGGAAAGGTCGTCGGCTCGTTTCAGGGGAGGATGGAATTCGGTCCCCGCGCGTTGGGCGCGCGAAGCATTCTCGCGGACCCGCGCAATCCTGAAATGCAGTCAACGATCAATCAGAAGATCAAATTCCGCGAAGGATTCAGGCCCTTCGCGCCGAGCGTTCTCGCCGAGCGCGCAAGTGAGTACTTCGACGTGAAGGCGGACTCGCCGTACATGACGTTCGTTTTCCCTGTCGTGGAATCGCGGCGGCGCGCGGTTGATGCCGGGGGCACCGGACTGCCCCGCGTTCACGAGCTGCGCTCCGACATCCCCGCAGTCACGCACCTCGATTATTCCGCCAGGATCCAGACCGTAACGCGGCTTGCGAACCCGGGCTTTCACGACTTGATCTCGAGCTTCGACGCCCGCACGGGGTGCCCTGTAGTGGTGAACACCTCATTCAACGTTCGCGGGGAGCCAATCGTGTGCACGCCGATGGATGCGTTCGCGTGCTTCGCGCGGACGCGGTTGGACGCGCTGGTCATCGGCCCATTCGTGGTGCTGCGCGGTCAGCAGAGCGAGTCCACGCTGGCCGCCGCGGGATCCGGCTCCGGCGCGATGGGGCTGGACTAATGGCTGAGTACGCCCCGGCTGGCGCGAGCGAGCTGAGACGGAGCGGGCGTGTGTTCGCCTTCACGCTCGCGGGGGGCTTTGCCTTCGTTGCGCTCGTGGGCGCATGGCGTGGCGTAGCATTGCTGACCGATGGGGCCGTCGTACTCGCCGCACTGTCGCTCCTCGCAGGCCTGTTGATCCCGGGAAGGCTCGACCCCGTGCGTCGGGCTTGGATGGCGTTCGGAGAAGCGCTCGGCCGCGTTACGACGCCGGTCATGATGGCGATCGTATACTATCTGGTCCTTACTCCGACTGGCTTGATTAGGCAATTGTTTGTGAGAAAGCCGGACAAATCTCTCTCGTACTGGCACGCCCGCCCCCCGCTACCGCCAAAGTCGCGTCTCGAGCGCCAATTCTAATGGAGACCTTCGCATGATGTCCGTGATCAGGGAGCTCTGGGCGTTCATGCGCGAGCGGAAGAAGCTCTGGCTCGCGCC
>JBPCPS010000001.1:0-9298 GCA_050998915.1 Gemmatimonadaceae bacterium | reverse complement strand
TGCGCGAGCGCGATTGCCGGGGCTGTCGCGCAGAGGAGGATGCCCGCCACCGCGCACCTCACGGTACAGGAGCTGTTGAGGTCACGCATGGAATTGACGGCCTGATGAATCTTCGCGTAAGAGGATGTACGCACGCCGTTAGCGCGCTCGGCCCGTCGCCGTGGTGTGATCGAGAGAGCTTCGCGAAGCGTCGCCACGACCCATGGTTCGCCGGTCCGGGACGGGATGGGCGGCGAGATACATCATTTGGCGGCCGGTCGCTTGACGGGGTTCCCCCGGGATTCTATCGTCGCAATAAGGGGAGGCCGACAAATGGCTAAGCGCAGGGCTCGGACCACGCGAGTACACGAGCGCATAAGCGACGCGGGCTCCCCGCCCGTTGACAAGAGCAGGAATCGGATAGCTTGGAGCGCGACTTTCGCACAGCTTGCCGGTGCCAGGCCCCATTCGGTTCCACTCCGTTGAGCGAGCCGCTCCCTAGCGCGCCGGTTGACCGCCACCAACTGCCCGGCTGCGCAGCGCAAGCGCCTCGCGGACCTTCGTCACTACGCCTTCAATCGTAAAGGGCTTGGAAAGAAACGGCGTACCGGGAGAAACGAGCCCGCGTAGAGTCACCGCCTCATCGGTGTACCCCGAGGTGTAGAGAACCCGTGCCTCCGGGCGCGCAGCGAGCAGGCGCTGCGCCAGCTCATCGCCCGTCATGCCCGGCATCATCAGGTCGGTCATGAGCAGGTGAATGGGTCCCGGGTGCTCGGCGCAAATACTCTCGGCCTCCCGGGGCGACGCGGCCGGCAGGACGTTGAAGCCGGTCCGGGTGAGCACCCTCACCAGCACTGTGCGGACCGCGTCGTCATCGTCCACCAGCAGAATGGTCTCCGAGCCATGGTGCCATGTATCGTTCGCCGGCTTCGCGACCGGAACGTCCAGGTCGCCGTCTACCCGAGGGAGGTAGATGCTGAAGGTGGTGCCGCGACCGAGTTCGCTAGCTACGCCCAAATATCCATGCGATTGGCGCACGATCCCGTACACGGTCGAAAGCCCAAGGCCCGTACCTTTTCCAGGGTCTTTGGTAGTGAAGAACGGATCGAACATCCGCGCCTGCGTCGCCGCGCTGATCCCCTGCCCGGTGTCGCTTACCGCGAGCACAGTGTACGCACCCGGGTGCGCGGCCTCGGATCCGGCGAGGGCCTTCACGCGATGCCCGTCGAGAGTGACGTTACTCGTCTCGATGGCAAGCGTTCCGCCGTCGGGCATCGCATCGCGCGCGTTGACCGCCAGGTTAACGATCACCTGCTCCAGCTGCCCAGGGTCCGCGAGCACATGGCCCAGCTCCGGCGCCAACGACGTCACGCAGCGTATCTCGGAGCCTATGAGCCGCGAGAGCAGCTTCATGACCCCTTCGACGACGGTATTCGGATCAATGATCGTAGGCTCGAGTCGCTGCTGCCGGCTGAAGGCGAGGAGCTGGCGCGTCAACGCCGTTCCACGATCCGCCGCGCTGATGATCTCGGCTACGTCGTCATGAAGGTGGCTTTCCGGGGGAAGGCTGGTCGCAACCAGCTCTCCAAAGCTCTTGATCGCGGTCAGGACATTGTTGAAGTCATGCGCGACTCCTCCGGCCAACTGGCCGATCGCTTCCATCTTCTGCGCCTGCTGCAGCTGAGCCTCGAGCGCCTTGCGCTCCGTAGTTTCCAGAAGCGTCAGTCCGACGCCGATGATCTGTCCCTCGCGCGAGCGAACAGGGTACTTGCTCGTCAGCCAGTGCCGGCGTCTGCGCGTAGTCGGTTCGTGATCCACCCGTTCCACGTTAATGATCGGCTCTCCCGTGGTGAGCACATGGCGGAACTCCTTCGCGACCGCTTCGTAGTGCTCGGGAACGACGTCGTCGACCATTCCCAGGAGGTGGTCGTTTTCCACGGCACCGGTCATCTCCGTGAACGCCGGATTGGCCCGGCGCACGCGAAGATCGTGATCGAACAGCGCAAAGCCCACGGGGGTGCTATCCAGCACCAGGTTGAGCAGCCGCAGCGCGTCCTCTTTTGCGTGGACTGCCTGTTCGGCGGATTCGCGCCCGGCACGTTCGACAATCGCGACCTCGCGGGCCGCCGCCTCCTGCGCGACCAGGGTCAATCGCTCCTGCTCCGCGGCCTGCCAGTGGGCATCGACCTCGTTGACCGCGCGGGCAGTCCGCCATATCACTGCGGCGAAGGCGAGCATCGTAGCCACCGCCACGGCTGCACCATCAAGAACGTCCGCCATACCGGCGAACTCTCCGATATCGCGCAGGGCGCCGAGCGCGACCGGTACCAGGAAAGCGAGCGGGAGGAGCCGCCGGGCGAGCTCGCCGCCGGCGTGGCGGGAGACGAGCGTCGGCATCCATCCGGCGCGCGCTTCGAGCGCCAGCGTACCGGCCGCGAGAAGGACGATTGCTATCGCGGCATGGATCGCGATCTGGATGCCTTGACCCGGCCCGACCGTCGGGATCGCGCCGTAGATGTAACCGAGCAGCGCCGCGAGGCCAAGTGCGCCTGCTCCCACGGCGAGCGGCTGCGCGATGCGGCGCCCGCGGCGGGTTTCCGCTCTTATCATGGCAAGCGCCCCTCCGATGAGCATAAAGGCAAGCGCGGTCACGAGCGCCATGCGTCCTGGCGTCGCACTCTGCCGGGCATCGGTCGGAACGCTGAACAGCAGTTGGTCGACCCGGAGGTCGATCCCAAACATGTAGTGCGCAGCTGTAGCGGCGCCGATGATGGCGACAATCCCGCCGAGTGTCCGCGCGACCACAGTTCCCAGCCGTGACCGCGACCGCTCCCTGCCGTGCAGAAGAAGGGCACCGCCGCCCAGGGTGAGGGCGAAGGCGGTATTCGCCTTCATGGTTACCCAGCCAGGGTAGAAGCTCTGCAGGATGCGGACGTCCAGCGCCCACCCGAGCAGAGCCAGGCCGCCGATAGCGACCACGATCGCTCCGGCCGTGATGCCGAAGTGCTCGAAGCGGTCAAAGGCGTCTGGCGACGGGAGGCGGTCGTCTCGCATGGACCGACCGAACGCACAATACGCGCCAAATGTTTCAAATTCTACATACGGCTGGGAGTTAGGCTGGGTCGAGTGGGCTCTAGGTCTCGCGGCTATCAGGGAACGTTACTGGCGTTGGAGCGGTGCTCAGTCTGTTGGCGGTGGTTAAAGGGGTCTCGCGAGCACTACTACTATATGTACTTGGTTCGTCATCCGAGCAGCGGCCGCCGGGCGAGGAAGCCGCCGGAAGTCGGCCGTGTGCTCCAAAGGGCTAAGTTGGCCGGCTCGCGACCGGGGTCTCTGAACGACGGGTAGATGCACTCGTAATCCGCCCGCGCTTCACCCGCTATGGCAACAACAGCGGCCCCACGAAACCTGCGTACAGCGCGAGGCTCGCAACCATCGCGAGGATCAATGCCGTGAGCGCCCGCGCTCGTTCGACTCCGGGAATACTGCGGACCAGCCAGAACCAGCCGCCCAGCAGGACCGCTGCGCCGATCAGGGAAGGAACGAGCGGAGAGATGCCCGCGTGCTTGGCAACATTGAACTCGTCGAAGTTCGGCGTCGAGTTCCGGACACCTGTCAGCCAGTAGTAGATGAAGACGAGTCCAACGGAGAACTTGACCGGGGCGAACAGGCCCAGCGCGATGATCAACGGGCGCGGCCGATACCGGGTTGCCAGGTAACAGCATAGGAGCACGGTCACTATCGTCACCAGCGGGCCGGCGGCCGCGACTGTTGCCAGCTGCCACGGCGGGTAGCCCGCCTTCGCGGCATCGGAGCTGACCGACGCGTAGTGGAGAGCTACGCGCGGATGATTGAATGCACGGCCCGCGAGGAAGTGGCCCAGCTCATGAGTAAGGATCGTGAGCGGGACGGCAGCGACCCCTGCCCCGAACCAGGCGAGGAGCCGCCGCCAGTAGCCATACTCCCGATGCCTTGCTTCGATCACGGGCAATATTTTACCGGGACGATTTCTCAAATCAACCCTGGTGTTCGTGAGATCTTTTCCTTCGGGCATCATCGAGACAGCGATGCGCAGGCCGCAGCTGGCAGCGCTCGCCGCGGTCGGTCTCGTTGTCGTCGCGGCGTGGATTTATCTCCTCGCGGCTCCCATGCCCGGTTCGATGAGCGCGGGACAGATGACGGCGATGGCGGGAATGGACATGACCGCTGCTTCGTTCGCGCCCTGGAGCTGGAGGGAAGCGCTGCTGCTGTTCGCGATGTGGGCGGTGATGATGGTGGCGATGATGCTGCCGTCCGCCGCGCCGATGTTGCTCCTCTTTTCGCGCATCGGCGGTGCGCGGTCCGGCGATGGCCCGCGTGACACTCACATGCTGTTCTTCGCCGCCGGCTATCTCACCGTGTGGTGGGCGTTCAGCGGTGTGGCCGCGCTGGTCCAGTGGACGCTGCATTCGCTCGCGGTTCTCTCACCGGGGATGCGTGCCGCGAGCCCGATCGTGGGAGCGGCGATACTGATCGCCGCCGGCATATATCAGTGGCTCCCCCTCAAGCACAGCTGTCTCGCACATTGCCGGAGCCCGCTGGGATTCCTGACCACATCGTGGCGGGAAGGGCGGGGTGGCGCCGTGCGGATGGGCATCGAGCACGGCGCGTTCTGCGTGGGGTGCTGCTGGCTGCTGATGGCGTTGCTGTTCGTCGCGGGCGTGATGAATCTCTGGTGGGTGGCAGCGCTATCGGTGGTCGTGCTGCTCGAGAAAACGGTTCCGGGCGGCGCGGTACTCGCCCGAATCGCCGGCGTTGCGCTTGTCATCGCCGGCGTGATTATCGTTACCTGACAAGAATTTCGGAGGCTGACATGACTGAGCGCTGGCAGCTCAACGGAAAAGTTCTCGTCACGTGTAACTGCGACTGGGGCTGTCCCTGCAACTTCAACGCGCCGCCTACCACCGGCAAATGCGAGGGCGGCTGGACGTGGCATGTCGAGCAGGGCGCCTACGGCGACACCAAACTCGACGGGCTGAGCTTTTCGGTGTACGTCAACTGGCCGGGCGCGATCCACGAAGGGAACGGCGAGGGTGTGGTCCTGATAGATGAGCGCGCGGATGCAGCGCAGCGCGCGGCGATCGAGGTGTTGCTCGACGGCAAGGTGGGCGGGCCGTGGGGAGTGCTGGGCTGGACGTGGCCGACGGTGCACGGGCCGTTCGCCGTCGCGTACGACCTCACTTTCGACGGTATGAAGACGCGGATCAAGGCCGGCGACATTCTCGACGTGGAATGCGCCGCGATCACTAATCCGGTGACAGGCGCCGAAGTGCATCCCGGCGTCGTGCTGCCGGAGGGGATCATCTTCAAGCGCGGCGACCTTGGCACGACGACGCGGTTCCGGGTCACGAAGGGGATCGAGCACGACCACTCGGGCAAGTACATGGGGGTCGGGCCGTTCGAGTACGCGGGGCCTCCGCCCGCCTGATATGCCGTTCGTGGTTGCCGGCGGTAAACGAATCGCGATGTGCGCGCTAACCATCGGTCTGGTCATGGCTGGCATGGGCTGTTTCGAGATCACGAAATACGCCGTGCAGCATTCGGCAGGCGCGCGGCTCACCGCGTGCCATTCGAGCAAGGACTCCGTGGAGGCTGTGCTCGGCAAGCCCTACTGGCGGTATTTCTCGGACGCCGAATTCGGGGGCGAGGGTCTCCAGCTTTTCTGGCACGAGTGGGGGTATCGCATCCGCGCGGATTCATCCCGCGCAGCACGGCCGTCCGACAATTCCGCGGCGACCGCCGATTCGGTGAAGGTCGTCGGCTTCCTCTGGGGCGACGGACTCCAGGGTTGCTCCGTGCGAGAGCGTCGAGTTCGTAAAGGCACACACCCTTCGGTGCCTTGGGAAGGAGCGGGGGACGTGCCGCGAGTGCCGTTCTGAGGGACGTCTAAAACTTCCCGACCCTCCGGCATCTCGTAGTAGTTGATGGTGCGTGGTGGTCGCTTTTTCTTGACAGGCATTTACCGTCCGTCTAACGTCGCGCACGGGAGGTCCGACGAATGGCTGAACGCCGCGAGCGCACGACGGCTCGGAATGCGGTTCGCCTGCGAACGATTGCATGCGGCGTCTCACTGTGGGGTGGCGCGCTTGCCACAGCCGTGCGAGCGGCGTCCGCTCAGGGAATCACCACGGCCGCCATTCATGGAACCGTGGACTCCGAGGACGGCGCCAGCATGGATGGAGCGCGGGTCCGCGTTATTTCGTCCGCCACCGGATTTGTCGTCGACACGCATGTCCGGCGCGGCCGCTTCCTTGTCCAGGGGATCGAGGTGGGTGGCCCGTATGTCATCGAGATCCGCCGGATCGGGTTCGTCCCTCAGCGGAGCGGGCCCGTCTATGTCACGCTCGGGGAGCCGGTAAAAGTTCGATTCGTGCTGCGCCCACTGCCGGTCGCGCTCGACACGGTGGTGGTCGCGGGTCGCGCGCGCGACGCGCGGGTGTCCGGGAGCGGGGCCACGACGGTGATCCCGGAGTCGCTGGTGCACCGGTTGCCGACACTGAATCGCAACTTCTATGATTTCGTGGCGCTGACGCCGCACGTCTCCACCAAAGTCGGCTCGCAGCGGAGCGGCGTTTCCGGCGCGGGCACGAATCTTCGATTTAACAGTTTTCTCATCAACGGCGCGGACGAGCGCTTCGTGAACGGCAGCGTCTCGGCGGCTGCCAGCGTCGGCAAATCTATCCCCCTCGACGCGGTAAAGGAGTTCCAGGTGCTGGTCGCACCGTACGACGTCCGGTACGGGGATTTCGCGGGCGCTCTGGTCAACACCGTCACTCAATCCGGAACGAACGAGCTGCACGGCTCCGCGTTCGCATATTGGCGGAACGACCGGCTCGCGCGTGGCGGTGATCTGGCGCCATCCCTGCCGTACGAGCGACTGCAGTACGGCTTCTCGCTCGGTGGGCCCATCCTGCGCGACCGCGCGCATTTTTTCGTCGCGCCGGAAATCCAGCGCCTGTCTTCCCCGGCGCCGGGACCGTACGCGGGTCAGCCTCCCACGGCGGCGCCGGCAGTCCCGGTCCGCGAGGAGGATCTGGCCCGCATGGGGCAGATTCTGCGTGGGTACGGCTTGGCACCCGGGTCGGCGGGCGCGGTCAAAAACGACACGCCACTGAGAAATCTCTTCGCTCGGATCGACGCCGCGATTCCCGGCTGGAACAGCCGGGCCATGGGATTCGTGCGCTATGGCCGCATGGAGAACGATCAGTTTTCGCGGGCCGCGCGCGACACGTTTTATCTGTCGAGCTATCAGTTCGCCGCGGCGACTGAAGTGCTGCTCACTTCCATCCAGGTGCACACCACTCTGCCCCGCTTAGGCGGTGCGCACAACGAGCTCGTCGTGTCCCAGGCGGCGGACCGCACGGACTTTGTCGTGGACGTCGCGCAGCCGCTCGTGCGCGTCCTGGTGCCGGGCGCGAGCGGCGGTGTCGTTACGATCAGTTCCGGCACGCCGGAGGAAGCGCAAGGAAGGTTTGGCCGCGCGCGGTCGTTCAGGATTCGGGACGAGCTCAGTCTTCCGTGGGGAGGCAGGCACATGCTCCTGCTGGGCGTGCAGGCCGAGCGCTTTCGGGTACAGCGCGGCGGAGTACGCGGAGGGTACGGGACCTGGACGTTCGCGACCCTGGATGACCTGGCGGCCGGACGTGCCGAGCGGTTCGAGCTGCGAAAGGACTTGGGAAGCGCGAGCGCGCCGCTGGATGGAAGTCAGTACGCGCTGTACGTGGGAAATGAATGGCATGTCGGCGATCGAGTTTCCATAACGACGGGCGTTCGCGCCGACGTAATGCGCCTCGGCTCGCGCGCGCCGTACAACCCCGTGGTGGACTCGATCTTCGCGCGCCGCACGGACGAGATGCCCGGCAGCAGGGCGCACATTTCACCGCGCATCGGATTCACCTGGGATGTCTTCGGCAACGGTCGCGACCGGATCCGAAGCGGCGCGGGCGTCTTCACCGGGCGACCGCCGCTCGCCTGGTTCGTACCGGCGCTATCGAGCTACGGGCTCGGAATCGAAATCCTCAGATGCGGACCGTCGCCGACGGATGCCGGCCCCGCGCCGGCATTCATCCCCGACTATCGCGCAGCTCCGACGCAGTGCGCTTCCGGACCGAGCCCGCTCGCAGCTCGTTCAGGAGAAGTCGATCTGCTGGATCGGAAGCTGAGAATGGCGCAATCGCTGCGAAGCTCCGTTGCGTACGACCGGCAGCTGCCATGGGGACTGCTTGCCACCGGTGAAGTCCTGCTCAGCCGCGCTATTTCGGATTTCATGTTCGTGAACCTGAATCTGCGCGGGCCGCAGGCGGTGGATCGCTTCGGCCGGGTGTTGTACGGCACCATCGGCGCGAACGGCATTCCCGAGCCCGCGCTGCGCGCGGGTCGCTTCTCCGAGGTGATAGATCTGAGGAACACTGGCAGGAATTACTCACAGCAATTTTCGGCGCGCGTGGAACGGCGGTTCGCGGACGGAGTCGGAGCGAGCGTGTCGTACACGCGTTCGCGCACTCGAGATGTGCAGTCACCGAGTCGCGTGAACATGCCCGGGATCCTCATGTGGGCGGACGCACGCGCTACGTCAGACCGCCACGAGGATGCCGCTCGCGGTATTTCCCTGAACGACCTACCGCACCGCGCAACGGCGGCGCTCGCGTACACCGCGCCCTGGCTGCGCCGCTCCACCACGTTTGCATTCTATTATGTCGGGGAATCGGGCGGCCCCTTCACGTACCTCGCGACGGGCGTGAACCGGCGCGGTGACCTCAATGCTGACGGCTCGAACGCCAACGATCCCATCTACGTCCCCCGCGACGCGCGCGATCCGGCCGAGATCCTGTTCGCGCCGTTTCCGGTGCCGAAGACGGGGACGGAGCCGGGTGCACCCATCGATACCATCACCGCGGCGGAGCAGGCGGAGGCGTTCGAGCGACGCATCGAGCGCACGCCGTGTCTCAGGCGGCAGCGCGGGCGGATCCTCGAGCGCAACAGCTGCCGCGAGCCGTGGTCGCACACCTCGATCGCTTCGGTGCGACACAAGCTCCCAATCGGCACCCGCGCGGTCGAGGCGCAGCTCGAGGTCTTCAATGTGCTCAACCTGTTGAACGGACGGTGGGGGCGCTATCGCATTGCTGCTCCGCGGATCCTCGAGCACGTCGGCCAGACAACGGGCACGGCGGGAACGACGCAGCCCATCTTCCGCTTCGACGAAACGCGACCGGAGTGGACGACTATCCAGGCCGAGTCCGCCTTTCAGCTCCAGTTCGCGCTGCGGTACCGCTTCTAGAGA
>JBPCPS010000210.1:0-5023 GCA_050998915.1 Gemmatimonadaceae bacterium | reverse complement strand
CGCTAAGACGCGCCTGCATGAGACACCCACGCTGCCCGGCACCGCCCCCGACCAGCAACGGCACCGATGCGTCCGATCTTCGGTCCGAGTCGCCGCGCCAACATAGACCCACCACCATCTGTCACCCGGACCCATTCCAAAAAGATGCTCTCAATGCGGTTGGCAGTTTGCCGCCCTCGCGAGCAGAACAGCCCGCTCGCGCGCGTTCCTCGTCAGAGCGGCCGCGCGTTCCAGCTCTTCCCGTGCCTCGCCGAACCGTCCGAGCTGCCTGAGAAACTCGCCGCGGACCGCGGGAAGAGGGTGGTAATTCTTCAGCGTGGGCTCGGATTGCAGTGAGTCCGCGAGCTCCAACCCGGCGTCCGGGCCGAACGCCATTCCCACCGCGACCGCGCGGTTCAGCTCGACGATCGGTGACGGCGTGACGCGAGCAAGCTCCCCGTACAACGCCGCGATCGCTTGCCAGTCGGTTTCGTCCGCTGTGTGCGCGCGCGCATGACACGCCGCGATCGCTGCCTGCAGAGTGTACGGTCCGCGAGCGTCGCTCAACGTCTCGGCGCGCGCCAGCGCGGCCAGCCCGCGCCTGATCAGAAGGTAATCCCAACGGCCCCGATCCTGCTCTAGCAATAGTACCGGCTCACCGGCTGCGCCGACGCGCGCGCGCAGACGCGAAGCCTGGATCTCCATGAGCGCAACGAGGCCGTGCACCTCGCGCTCCGACGGCATCAGTTCCGCGAGGATGCGTCCGAGGCGGAGGGCGTCTTCGCACAGCTCCGGGCGAACCCAGTCCTCGCCCGCGGTCGCGGTGTAGCCCTCGTTGAAGATGAGGTAGATGACCTCGAGCACCGAGGACAGGCGCGCGGCCAGCTCGGCGTCGCGCGGCACCTCGAACGGAACGCGAGCCTGCGAGAGCGTGCGCTTCGCGCGCACGATCCGCTGGGCGATCGTCGGCTCCGGCACGACGAACGCGCGCGCAATCTCGTCCGTGGTCAGCCCGCCGAGCAAGCGGAGTGTGAGAGCTACGCGCGCTTCGGTAGCGAGGGCCGGATGGCATGCGATGAACATGAGCCGGAGGAGGTCGTCGCCGATCTCGTCGTCCAGCGCGGTATCGAAATCGGGCGCCGTCGCTTGCAGTGCTTCAAGCTCGTGCGCGAGCCCGGCGTGCTTGCGCTCCAGCATCTTGCTGCGGCGCAGGGTGTCTATTGCGCGGTGCTTCGCCGTAACCATCAGCCACGCGCCCGGATTATCCGGCACGCCCCCGGCCGGCCACTGCTCCAGGGCGGCTACCAGCGCGTCCTGCGCCAGATCCTCCGCGAGCCCCACGTCACCGACGACTCGAGTCAACCCGGCTATCAACCGGGCCGACTCGATTCGCCAGACTGCTTCTACTGCACGGTGCGCCGCGTCTGTCACCCGCGTGAATCAGGGCGACGCGCCCTCTGTGTGCAAGCTCGCGCGTTACTTCTTGCTGTTCGCCGCGGCCTGCCGCATGACCCGCTCCTCCTGCTCCCGCAGCTCCGGCGTGAATTCGGCGCCGAAATCTTCGGCCTCGAATACCTGCCGGATTTCCACCTCGGTGTCACCCCCGAACGGCGCACGCTTGAGCCATTCGATGGCTTCATCCCTCGACTTCACCTGCCACAGCCAGAATCCGGCGATCAGCTCCTTCGTCTCTGCGAACGGCCCGTCCGTCACGGTTCGCTTATCGCCGGAAAATTTGACGCGTGCTCCCTTGGAGCTCGGATGCAGTCCCTCCCCCGCCAGCATGACGCCGGCCTTCACCAGTTCCTCGTTGTACTGCCCCATCGCCGCAAGAAGCTTCTGGTCCGGCATGACGCCCGCTTCGGAATTCTTGTCGGCCTTCACCAGCACCATGAATCGCATCGTCATATCCTCTCAGTTCAGGTCGGAGCCGCGTCCGCGGGCCATTGCCCGATCAGCCGGCACTATCAGTGCGTCGAACGACGGTTGCCCAAATCGACACGTCGGCGGAATTTCTTTTCTGAAGCCCAGGTCCGGGCCTTAAGCGCCGCAGGCAGCGAGCCGTCAAACCCTCATACCGTCCTATTAGGTGATTCGTATCCTGCGGTAACGCGCGTTGAGCAGTTCGTACGCTCCGTAGGCGATCAGCCCCGCGGCGATCGCCACGAGCGGCCACTTGCCGAGCGCACTGAAAGACTCCAGCGCGTCGTCGATTCCTCCGGCATGAGAGGGTGACTGCCGGAACGCCGCGCCCGCGAGCAGCAGCGCGACCATGACGAACACGATTCCACGCGCCGCGATCCCGACGCGGCTGACGCCGATTATCCAGCGACCCAGCTCCGCGGAGATCTTTCCGAACTGGAGCTGCTTGCTCAGCTTGGCGGCGAACGCGCGGTAGAGCTGGTACACCCCGAACGCGCCAATCGACAGGGCGACCATCCACAGCAGCGATCGTCCACCCGTGACGCCCAGCGCGCGCGCCGCCCACCGCTCGGCATCGTTGCCGTCGCCCTCCGGAGGATTTCCGACGGCCAGCCGCAGCGCGCTGATGGCGAGCGCCGCATGGATCAACCCGCGCGCCGCGAAGCTGATGCGCAGCGCGAGACCCTTCGCGTCCGACCCGCGCCGCTCCGGATCCACGATAGCCTGAATCACCCGCCACAGTGCGTAGCCAACGAGTCCGACGGCCACGAGTCCGAGCAGCACTCGTCCGAAGGGCGCGTCCTGCACGCTCGACATCGCGCCCCGCGCGCCCGTGGCACGGCCACCGGTCCCCAGTGCCATTCGCCCGGCGAGCATTCCAACCGTTCCGTACAGGAGAGCCTTTGCCGCGAACCCGACCCGCGCGAGTCGCTCGATCCAGGGTGCCGCGTACTCGGCCGCGACCTCCGCGGTTTCACCTGCGGTCATGTGGTTGGTGTCCTCATTCGCCAAACAAATCGGCTGGAAGTGACCGGCACAAGCCTGCGTTTTGCCTCCGGCCTTGGCTGGGCCTCGGCGTGCGGGATAGTTTGAGAGCAGGATGGACGACGAGAACAGCTGGAGAGAGCGGCTCCGCCGCATGGGCCCGACCGCCGAGCGTAGGCGACGTGCCATTCTTGGCAGCAAA
This sequence comes from Gemmatimonadaceae bacterium, assembly GCA_050998915.1. Classification (GTDB taxonomy): domain Bacteria; phylum Gemmatimonadota; class Gemmatimonadetes; order Gemmatimonadales; family Gemmatimonadaceae; genus JACDCY01. The sequence goes on along the minus strand of JBPCPS010000210.1, from coordinate 1,935 downwards.
TGGGAGTTTCTGGCGGAAGCCGGAAGTCTCATGGAGGCGTCGCTCGACTACGAGAGCACGCTCGCGGCCGTGGTGGAGCTGTGCGTTCCGACGGTTGCGGACTACTGCGCGATAGGGCTGCTCGACGAGCGCGGCGTGGTTAGCTGGGGCTCGTCCGCGCACCGGGACCCTGCCAAGACAGAGCTGGCCGTGAAGCTCCGCGCCTATTCACCCAACTTCGGCCGATCGACCCACCCGGGCGCGATAGCGATCCTGAGCGGCGAGACTCAGCTGATCAACACGGTGGACGAAGCATTCCTGCGCATTCTCGCGCGCGACGACGACCACCTGGCGCTCCTCCGTGAGCTGGCCCCGACCGCGTATGTCGGCGTCCCGCTGGTGTCGCGCGGCCGCGTACTTGGGTTGCTCGTATTCGTGGCCACGGCCGATTCGGGCCGCCGCTACACGGACAGCGACGTGATGTTCGCCACGGAGATCGGACGTAGGGCGGCGCTGGCGGTGGACCACGCGGTGCTGTATCGCGCGGCGGAGGAGGCTGGGCGGGATCGCGAGAAGATGGTGGCCGTGGTGTCGCACGACCTGAAGAATCCGATCAGCACGATCCAGATGGCGGTGAGCTTCCTGCTCGAGGATATCGTCCCGAAAGATGAGGCTCACACCTTGGAACGGCGGCAGCTCGAGGCGGTGAAGCGCGAGGCGGCGCGCATGTACCGGCTGATTCACGATCTGCTGGACACGAACGCGATCGAGGCGGGCAAGCTGCACGTTCATCGTTCCGCCCAGGAGATCGCGCCGCTCGTGGACGAGGTCCTCGAGACGCTCAGGCCTCTCGCGCAGGCCAAGCAGATCGAGCTCGCGCTGGAGACGCCGCCCGAGCTGCCGGTGGTGCATGCGGACCGCGACCGGCTATTTCAGGTCTTCTCGAACCTCGGCGGCAACGCGATCAAGTTCACGCCCGGCGGAGGCCGCGTGCTGATCCGGGTTCGCCAGGGAGACGACGCCGTGGAGTTCGACGTCGCGGACACGGGTCCAGGCATTCCGCCGGGCGATCTGCCCCGGGTGTTCGATCGCTACTGGCAGGCGAAGAAGACGGCCAACCTGGGCAGTGGCCTCGGCCTCACGATCGCCAAGGGAATCGTGGAAGCGCACGGCGGGCGCATCGACGTATCCAGCGTCCAGGGCGAAGGCACCGTTTTCTCCTTCACGATCCCGCTCGGCATCACCACCACCACGACGATGCAGGCGATACCGGCGGCGTAAGGCTATTCGAAGCGGAGCGCCTCGACGGGGTCGAGCCGCGACGCCTTCATCGCCGGCCACAGCCCGAACACCATTCCCGTCAGCGCGCTCACCCCGAGCGCGGCGACGATCGCGGCCGGCGGCGTCTCGGCCGGGATCGGAGTCATCTCGCTCACCAGCATCGCCGCGAAGGTCCCGGCGAATAATCCAATGCCGGCGCCGATGCTGGTCAGCGTCGCGGCCTCCACGAGGAACTGCCAGAGGATCGTGAGCCGTGTAGCGCCCAGCGCCTTGCGCACGCCGATCTCGCGCGTGCGCTCCGTGACGCTGATCATCATTATCGCTATCACGCCGACCCCGCCGACCAGCAGTCCGACGGCTGAGAGCGCGAGCATGATCACGAAGAACACTCCGAAGAATCCGTTGTAAATCTCCATCAGCTGGTCCGACGTGACGATTGCGAAGTTGCTCGGCTCGCTCGGTCTGAGGCCGCGGGTGCCGCGCAGATACGCCGTCACGTCGTCGATGGCTTCCGCCTGGCTGACGGTGGCGGCCGGCTTGATCGTGAGGTCGAGCCTGCGAGGCGAAGAGTCGAGGTGGCGCCGTGCCGCCTCGCGCGGCACCACGCCCCACGGGATGTTTTCCCACGCCCACGAGCCGGGATTTCCCCGGAAACTCCCGCCATTGTGCTGTACT
>JBPCPS010000176.1:0-3994 GCA_050998915.1 Gemmatimonadaceae bacterium | reverse complement strand
CGCGACGCGATGTCGTACAGCCACACATCTTCACCGCGAGCGGAGCTGACCTGCACCGCGAAGCGCTTGCCGTCGGGCGAGAGGCGCGGATGCATGAATGGACCGTCGGGGCTCGTGAACCCGGGGCGCACGCCTCCGCCAGGGTCCACGAGCACAGCGGAATTGGACCTCGGGCGCCGCAGGTATAGCAAGGTGCAGTTGTCGGCGAGTGAAGCCGTTTCGAGATTGCCCCCGTCGTCTTCCAGCACCGAGATCGGCGCTCCGGTGATCTGCGCATGCTCGGCGTCGAGCCGCGCCGCCATGATGGCCTTGCCGTCGGCGCTTGTGTAGAGCAACCATCCGTCCACGAATGCTACGGCGCGACGAGCCGTCACCGCCAGCATCACGTGCGGCGAAACAGCAGAGGTCCCCGGATCGAACGACGCGATTGCGAGCCGCCCTACAACGAGTCCCTGGCCAACGCGCTTGCTTACGGTAAAGACCACGGCATTCATTCTAGGGAGGAGCAGAGGGGCCACGTGTCTGGTCTCACCGTGGGCGGTATCCGGGCGAGTGAGCTGAGTCGGTGCGTCCGCGCCAGGTACGCGCTTCAACAGCCCTCGCCGCCCGCCGTTCGTAACGAGCACGCTGTCGTTGACCCATGCCCCGTTACCGAATCGCCAGGCCTGCGCTCCGTCGGGGCTGGCAACACCCTCGATCGGTACGATACTGAGTGCACCGTCGCCGGTCGACGAAACTGCGAGTCTCCGGCCGTCCGGTGAAACGAACGGCGCGTACTCTCCCTCGGTGCCCGGGATGGCGCGCCCCGCTCGCTGATCCAGCCGCCAGAGCATGATGGGTCTACCCGCTTCGGCCGACCCCGTGTAGACGAGCGCGCGGCCGTCCGGAGTGATGGTGACCCCACCGAACTGAGTCTCATCGATGAGGTTGCGATAGGGAATCTGCGTGATTTCCGCGGGCGCGGCGGGCGCACGCGTGGTCATCCATGCGATGACCGTCAACCCGATAATTGCGGCCGCTCCCAGTACAGACCGCGTGGAGCGAGGCCACCGCGCGGTCGGCGCGCGCGACTTGGTCCGCCCGGCCGCGGCCGCGTTGACGAGCGCGTCGGCAAACTCACGGGCTGTGGCATACCGGTCAGCCGGGAGCTTGGCCAACGCACGGGCGAGTGCGACGTCGACGTGGTCAGGAACGGTCGGGCGCACCGTCCGCACGCTCGAGGGCCGTTCCGCGAGCACCTTGGCGATGATTGCCTGGACCGAGCTGCCAGTGAACGGAGGATCGCCGGTCAGCAACTCGTACAGTACGCAGGCAAGCGAGTAGATGTCGCTCCGGCCGTCAACCGCGGCGTTGCCTGCCGCTTGTTCGGGGCTCATATACCTGGGCGTGCCCAACGACACACCGGTCGCGGTGAGGTGCGTGTCAGCGGCTTTCGCGACTGCCCGCGCAATCCCGAAGTCGGCGACGAGGGGCTGATCATCGTGCAGCAGGATGTTTTCTGGTTTCAGGTCGCGGTGCACGACGCCCTGACGGTGTGCGTAGTCCAACGCGCCAGCGATTGCGCCCGCGAGGCGCACTGCTTCATCCACTGGCAGTTGCCCCTCGCGCCGGAGTCGCGCCCGGAGCGTCGCGCCTTCGATAAGAGGCATCACGTAGTACAGCAGCCCGCCCGCTTCTCCTGAGTCGAACAGGGGTAACAGGTTTGGATGCTGCAGACCGGCCGTGACCCGAATCTCGGCGAGGAATCGCTCCGCGCCGAGCATTGCGCCGACGTCGGGGTTGAGGACCTTGAGAGCGACTCGGCGGCGGTGCCGCAGATCTTCGGCGACGTAGACGTTTGCCATGCCACCGCGTCCAACCTCAGCCCCCACCGCATAGCGATCGGCGAGATCCGCGCGAAAAGCAGCGGATGGCCCATCAGATCGCGCTGCGGGACCGGCAATCAGAGTTGCGTCGGCGACGAGCAGCGGAGCGACGAGTTCACCGGCCGGCTGAGCCAGAAACGCCCAACTACCTCCCGCGCGCTCACACGCGGCGGCGAGACGCCCGACCCGATCCCGCAGCGCTCCATCGTCACGACATGACGCGTTGAGAAACGCGGGCCGCGCGTCAGGCGGGAGCGTGAGTGCTTCCTCGACGAGTGCGCGGACGTGTGCCCAGTTCTCGGGCGAACGCGGCGTGTCGTCACCGACCGTCGGATCAGGTTGACTCATAGCGACGGGCTCGCCGCATCCTGATCAAGTGCCTCGTGCAGCCACGCACGCGCGATCTGCCAGTCACGGGCCACTGTGCGCTGCGACACGCCGAGGGCCTCTGAAGTTTCCACCTCGGTGAGGCCGGCAAAGAAGCGGCACTCTACGACGCGGGCCAGTCGCTCATCCACGCGACTGAGCCCCTCGAGGGCTTCGTCGAGCGCGAGCAGCGAATCGGCGCGCTCGGCAACCGCGATCTCCGGCGAATCGCCTTGTTCCAGGAATTCGAGCGCTACCGCGGAGCGCCCGGGGCCTCCGCGCCGCCCGGCCGCGTGCTGTCGTGCATAGTCGATCAGGACGCGGCGCATTGTGCGCGCCGCGATAGCGAAAAACTGGCCGCGATCGACCCACTGCGCGCGCGATTGATCCGCAAGTCGCAGATACGCTTCGTGCACAACGGCAGTGGTGGACAGAGTGTGACCACCCGCTTCGGCCCCAAGCTGTCGGTGCGCTATGCGCTTGAGTTCGCGGTAGACCAGTGGCATGAGCCGGTCCATCGCTTCTGGAGCGCCGCGGCTCAGGGCGGCCAGCGCCTCCGTGATCTCCTGCGTGGCGTCTTTCACGTCAATTCTCCGCGTCAGCTTGTGGCATCACGACGCCGTTCGCTCGAAGGTACGTGCTTGGCACGGGGCGGGCAACATGCGTTTTGATCGGCCAGCAAGCCGAAACGGATAGTCCTCGGCTGCCCTTCAACAGGAGTGTGGGATGGAAACGAACCCGCTCGCAAGCCGCTGGGTCTCCCGCAGCGTCGCTTCAGCACCGTCAACCTCGAAGAATCGAAGTGGTCGTGCAGCTCGGCTGCGTCGTGCGCGTGGCCTCCTTCTCGGCGCGCTGATCATCGGCGTTCAGGCGTGCACCGGCGGAGACGGTGTGACCGAGCCCACACCGACTCCCTCGCCCACGGGCACCTACACTCTCTCATCGGCGCCAGTCACTGTCCTGCAGGGCGGCGGCGGGGAATTGACGATCTCCATCGTGCGCAGCGGCGGGTTCACGGGAAGCGTCACGCTTACGGTTACGGGGGCGCCTGCCGGCCTCACCGCGACGATCGACCCAAGCAGCACCACGGGAACTACGACGAGCTTCATCGTCACGACGGCGCCGTCGGTAGCGGCGGGCAGTGCGAACCTGACGATTACCGGGACCGCAGTCGGTCAAACGGATCAGTCAATGACAACGACAGTCGCGATCATTCCAAATACCGGCGGCGCGGGCAACGTCAGCGTCGACTTCTCCACGTGTGAGGCGGCTAGCAAGCCGATCTGGTTTGCGTTTCAGGACGGCACGGGGGCGTGGACGCAGATCCTCGGTTCCGCGGATGTCTATCGTTTCAACGTCGTGTCTGCCAAAGGCGGCTACGCGTGGGTACGAGCCTCCTCGTTTGGGGCCACCGTTTCGCTCGCGACGCAAGCCGAATTGGCGCTCGCGACGATCGTGCCCTGTGGAGCGCAGTCGGCACTGAAGTCCGTGTCGGGAACACTTGCGGGGCTCGGCACCGGCGATGTTGCGTATGTCGGCATCGGCGGTGGAGGGAACGCCGACGACCATCACGGGGGCCCGGTCACGACGACGAGCTTTACGCTGACCGGCATCATGGACGGCATTCAGGATCTCATCGCGTACCGCAGCAATCCGAGGGCGATCGGCACCAACGAGCGCGTGCTCATCCGGCGCGACCAGGACATCCCGAACAACGGGTCGCTGGGAACCATCGACTTCGCCGCCGCGGAGTCGTTCGCTCC
>JBPCPS010000102.1:0-19580 GCA_050998915.1 Gemmatimonadaceae bacterium | reverse complement strand
CGCCCGCCTTCCGGATCGCGCTGGGCAGCTGCGCCTACGTGAACGAGCCGGTGTACGATCGCCCGGGCAACCCATACGGCGGCGGGCTGGAGATCTTCAGCAGCATCGCGCGCATGCGGCCCGACGCCATGCTCTGGCTCGGCGACAATGTGTATCTGCGCGAGGCGGACTGGTACACCCGCACGGGCATTCTCGCGCGGTACACCCACGCGCGCTCGATCCCCGAGCTGCAGCCGCTGCTCGCCAGCACCCATCACTACGCCACATGGGACGATCACGACTTCGGTCCCAACAACAGCGACCGGTCGTGGGTCCACAAGGATAAATCGCTCGAAGCGTTCAAGCTCTTCTGGGGAAATCCCTCGCACGGAGTGGACGGGAAGCCGGGCGTCACCACGATGTTCCAGTGGGGAGACGTCGAGTTCTTTCTGCTCGACGACAGATACTACAGGACGCCGAACGATCGCGATTCGACCGGCCACCGGACCTACCTGGGCGAGCATCAGCTCCAGTGGATCATCGACGCGCTGGCATCGAGCACCGCACCGTTCAAGATCGTCGCGGTCGGCGGGCAGATGATGAGTCCCGCCACCGAGTTTGAGAACTTCGCGAATTACGCGGAGGAGAGGGAAGCGTTGATCGCCGCCATCACCCGGGAAAACATTCCGGGCGTGCTGTTTCTTTCGGGCGACCGCCACCTCTCGGAGCTGACGCGGCTCGAGCGGGCTGGCACGTATCCGCTGTACGACATCACCGTCTCACCGCTGTCCGCCAGCGCATTCGCGAACGGCAAGGCCAACGCGGCTAGCGTTCCTGGCACGCTGGTCACCCAGCGCAACTTCGCGCTGCTCGACTTCAGCGGCCCGCGCACCGACCGCTCGATGAAGATCTCCGTGCACGACACCGCGGGCGCGCTGCTCTGGACCCGCACGATCACCGCGCGGGAGCTGCGCTAGCGCTGCTCCTCGTGCCGGATCTCGACGGGTCCGAAGCTCATGCTCGCTAGCTTGTCGCTCAATGCGGCGTCGCCGACGACCACCATCCGAAACGTGTCGGGCTTGATGTGCTCCCGGGCGGCGCGGAGCGCGTCAGCTGTCGTAACGGCGCCGACGCGATCGCGATACGTGTCGTAATAGTCCTCCGGCAGCTCGTACGTCACCAGATTCGCCAGCGCGCTCGCGATGGCGGCGGTGCTCTCGTACCGGATCGGAAACACCCCCTGCAGGTAGCTCACGACGAGCGAGAGCTCGTCCTCTGTGATCTCCTCCGCGCGGATCCGCTCGAGCTCTCCGATCGTCTCCCGCGCCGCATCCACGGTCACCTCCGTCGCCACCGCTGTCGACACCACGAAGGGACCCGCGCTCTTTCGCCAGTCGATGATCGAGTGTGCTCCGTACGTGTAGCCGTGCCGCTCGCGCAGGTTGAGATTGATGCGCGATGAGAACACGCCGCCCAGCGCGGCGTTCATGATGCTGAAAGGGAAGTAGTCCGGATGAGAGCGGGGAAGGCCGGCGTGGCCGATCCGCAGCTCGGACTGTGCCGCGCCTTCCTTGGCGACGAGCAGCACGCGCTTGCCGCTCGTCGCGGCGGCGACGCTCCTGTCCGCGACAGTGCCGGAGCTCCCCGACCAACCCGCGAGCGACCGTTCGACCGCTGTCTGCGCGCGCGCGAGCGAGACGTCACCGGCGATTACTATGGATGCATTCGCCGCCGAATACTGCCCCGCGTGCTGCCGCACGACGTCGTCCCGCGCGATCGACAATACGGACTCGCGTGAGCCTCCCGGGGGGATGGCGTAGCGCGCCTCCGGCTGGTACACGAGCTCCATGAACGCTTCTTCGGCCAGCCCGCGCGGCTCCGACCTGATCTGCTCGATCTCGGCCAGACGCTCGTCACGCAAGCGGTCGAGCTCCTGCTCCGGAAAACTGGCCTCCGAAAGGATTTCGCCGAGAACGTCGAGCGAGTCGTCGAGGTGCCGCGAAAGGCAAGTGAGATTCACGCGCGCGGTGTCCCATCCGGCATCCGAATCGATCACGCCGCCGAGCTTCTCGATCCGCCCCGCCAGCGCGAGCGCGGACGACGAGCGCGTCCCTTCCACGAGACCGCGCGCGGTGAGCTGAGCGAGACCTTCCTTGCCGCGCGGGTCTGTTTCCGCGCCGGCGTTGATGACGACGGTCACGCTGACTACGGGCAGCTTCGTGACTTCGGCAACCAGCAGTCGCGCGCCGGAGGCGAGCGTTGCGCGCTCGAACCGTGGAAATACGTACGGGCGCGGCGGCCCTGGCAGCGGGCGCGTCGCTACGGTCACGCGGCTGCCTGCGCAGGGCTTTCCGCCTGCACGTACAACAGCGTCGCGCGGTTGTCGGCGCCGAGTCGCACGCGCGCGAACAGTGTGACGCTCTCACTCGTGACGGCGCGATATCGCTTCGGCTGCTCGTTGACGAGAGCGGGATCGTCGAAGTAGGTGGCGAACATCGACAGCTTGTCCGCGCGGTCGGTCGCCGACTCCATCGACAGCGTCCAACCAGTCTCGATGAGAGCTATGGCGCGCGCGACTTCCTCGTCCGTGACGCCGTCGCGATGGATGCGATCCACCTCTTCGATGACGGCGGATTCGAGCCCGGCGGCGGATATACCGGGCAGCGCCAACACGTCGAGCACCAGCAGGTCCGCGCCTTTGGCGAGATCGAACGTGAACGCGCTCGCCTCGGCGGCGACGCGCTGCTCGCGGATGAGCGAGCGCTGCAGACGGCTCGTTTTGCGGGTGCCGAGAATCGTCGCGCACACGCTCGCGACATAGTGCTCGGGCGAGCCGAACGGCGGGACGCGAAACGCGAGATAGAGCCGGGGCAGCGAGACGGTGTCGCGCACCACTTCGCGGAGCGGCACGCCGAACACCGGTGGAAGCGATGTGTCCGCGAGCGGAGGCTTGCCCGAGCCGCGGGGAATCGCGCCGAAGAAGCGCTCGATCAGCGCAATCGCTTCGCCGCGCTCGAAATCGCCGGCCAGCGTGAGCACCGCGTTGTCGGGCGTGTAATAGGTGGCAAAGAACTCCGACACGTCGGACAGCGACGCCGCATCCAGGTCCTCAAAAGACCCGATGAGCGAGTGATGGAACGGATGCTCCTCGGGGTAGGCGAGCGCGGGTAGTTTTTCCCACCAGCTGCCATACGGTTGGTTGTCCACGGTCCAGCGCCGTTCGTTCTTTACGACATCGCGCTGTGTGTCCAGCTTGTCCTGCGTCATTCCCGGAAGGAGCGCGCCCATCCGGTCCGCTTCGAGCCAGAGAGCCAACGCGAGCTGGTTGGAAGGAACCGTCTCGTAGTAGTTGGTGCGGTCCAGCCAGGTAGACCCGTTCAGTGTCCCGCCCGCGCGCGCTATCAGCTCAAAATGCTCGTTCGCGGCGACGTGCTCGGAGCCCTGAAACAGCATGTGCTCGAACAGGTGGGCGAACCCGGTCCGGCCGCGCCGCTCGTTGCCGGAGCCGACATGGTACCAGAGGTTTACGGCGACTATCGGAGCGGTGTGGTCCTCGGACAGCACCACGCGCAGGCCGTTGCCGAGCGTCAGCGTTTCTACCGGAATTCGCATGGACGTAAATTAATCCGCATGGCTGAAACGCTGATGTGGGTAAACGGGAAGCAGGTCGACCCGGGCGCGCCGCACATTTCCGGGCTCGATCGCGGCTTCAATCGCGCAGACGGACTGTTCGAGACGATGCGCTCTTACGATGGGCACGTGGCGTTTCTGAAGCGTCACATGCAGCGCCTTGCCGGCGGCGCGAAAGCCCTCGGCCTCATCCTGCCGGATCTGAGCGAGCAGGTCCTTACCGGAGCGCGCGTGGCTCGCGAGAACGGATGGGGCGACGCAGCTGTCAGGCTGACGGTGAGCCGCGGCGTGGGCGACCTCGGCTTGCCGCCGACTCCCGGCGTCGAGCCGACCGCGGTCGTCATCGCGTCCCCTCTGCCGCCGATGCCGCCCGGGCTGTACGACCGGGGGATCTCCGTTCAGATCGCGAAGGGGCGGCGCAACGAATACTCCGTGACTTCCGGACTGAAGACGCTCGCGTACGCGGAAGCCGTGATTGCGTTGACCGCGGCGCTCGAAGCCGGCTTCGACGACGCGCTCTTCCTCGACATCGAGGGCCATGTCGCCGAGGGCCCGATCAGCAACGTCATGTTCGTCAGAGGTCGCAAGGTGATCACTCCGCCGCTGACATGCGGCATCCTTCCCGGAATCACGCGCGCGATCACGATGGAGCTCGGCGCGGAGCAGGGGCTGACGGTCGAGGAGAGGCCTGTCGAGCGCGACGAGATCGCCGCTGCGGACGAAATGTTTTACACGAGCTCGCTGCGCGAGCTGTATCCGATCGTGAAGGTGGACGACACGACGATCGGCGACGGCCGGCCGGGGCCGGTCTACCGGCAGCTCCACCAGGCCTACGCCGCGGGCGTCAGAGCGCGCAGCTAGCGCCGGCGGCCACGCCCCGAGCGTCCGCCTGCGCGTTGCGCGAATCATGATGAGTATTCTGGCGATCATTGCCGGTGTGATCGTGCTCCTGCTCGCTCTTATCTGGTGGGGGCAGGAGAAGCTCGTGTTCTTCCCGCAGGGCCCGCCATACCCAGACGCCGCGAGCCTGCGGCGCATCGACTACGAGGCGACCGACGGACAGGAGCTGTTCGCGTACGTGGTCGGCGACACCGCCGGCGCGCGTGGTTTTCTCCTGTGCTTCCACGGCAATGCCGATCTCGCCGTGCTTCAGGCCGCCTGGGCCCGCCAAGTCAATGCACGCACGGGATATTCGGTCGTGCTCGCGGAGTACCGCGGTTACGCGGGCCTTGGCGGAAAACCGACGTTCGCCGGATCTCTGCTCGATGCGCAGGCCGCGTACGCTGCCGTTCGCATGCAGCTTGGCGCCGAGCCCGAGCGCATCGCGTTTTTCGGGCATTCCCTTGGCAGCGCTGTTGCCGCCGAGCTGGCCACGAGACACGAGCCGAACGCCTTGCTGCTCAAGGCGCCGTTTACGTCGGCCCGCGAGATGGCTCCCCGGGTGATCACTCCGCCTCTTGCGCTGGCGTTCAGACTGATCTCACGCGTGCATTACGACACCCGGGTCGCGGTCGCGGCCATCGATGCGCCGGTATGGGTGGTGCACGGTACGCGCGACGGAATAATTCAGGTGGAGATGGGCCGCGCGGTATTCGAGGCGGCGAAAACCAAGGGCGAGCTACTCATCGTGGACGACGCGGATCACAGCGATCTCGCCGGCCGGGGCGGATCAGCGTATTGGGACTGGCTGGAGCGCGCGCTGAAGTAGGGCTGTTGGCTATTGGCTATTGGCTGTTGGCTATTGGCTATTGGCTATTGGCTATTGGCTATTGGCTATTGGCTATCGGCTGTTGGCCTGCACCGGAACGGCAAGGCGGGAGCCAGAGGTTGCCGAGCCCGCCAACAGCCAATAGCCAACAGCTCCTATGGCGATATCTCGTCCGGAATGATTTTTCTGACCGGTGGGAGCAGCTTCACGGCAACGGATTCTTCGAGGAAAAGCGCCGCCGGCGCCTTGAGTGATTCCTGGAACATGTATCGCCAGCGCACGCGGCGATTCGGATCCTTCGGGCTCGTCCGCGTCGGCGACGTATGAGGCGTGAATCCGAAACGGTGGGCCAGCACCCACAGCCGGAACATGTGAGCCGGATCGCTCACCAGCACCGCGCTGCTCAGATCCCGCTCCTCGAGAATCGACGCGACCCCGCGTATCGACTCTTCGGTGGTGCGGCCGGACGACTCCAGTAGGATCGCGCTGTCGGGGACCCCGCGACGCAGCGCGTAGTTGCGGGCGACCGCCGCCTCGCTCGTGGTGTCGCCCTCGCCGCGCCCGCCGGTCACGATGAGCCGGGGCGCCAGCTTGCGATTGAACAGTTTCAGCGCGTGATCGATGCGGGCCTTCAGAACCGGCGATGGGCGGCCGTCATACTGCGCCGCGCCCAGCACCACTATCGCGTCCGAAGGACGGGCGGTGTCGCGCATCGCGAAAGCGAATACGGCTACGGCCGAGACGATCCACAGGGCAACGATGGTCAGAAAGACCACGGCCGCCAGCCGGAAAAGGATTAGAAGTTTGAGCAGGCGCACCGGCGAAAGTTATTCGCCGTTCAGAGCGCGACCGTGGTACCCGGCTCAGGACAGCTCACGGAAAAGCCCTTGGCCGTGAGCGAGGTGGTCAATTCGTTCTGCGCCGGCGGCTCGCCGTGCACCAGATAAACGCTCCGCAGCGCCGGTGAGCTGTCCCGCACTCCCTGGAGCCATGCGGCCAGTTCACCGCGGTCGGCGTGCGCACTGTATCCGTTGATTATTTCGACGCTCGCCTTGAGCTGAACCTCTTCGCCGAAGACCTTGATCACCGGCCGCCGCTCCACGATCCGCCGTCCCAACGTGTGCTCTGCCTGGAATCCCACGATCAGGATCGTGTTTCTGGGGTCCGACGCGCCCTGCGCCAGATGGTGCAGGATCCTCCCGGCCTCCACCATGCCCGATGCGGCGATGATCACCATCGGGCCGTGCATGGTGGACAGCGCCTTCGAGTCTTGAACGCTACGTGTGTAGCGTACGAGATCGAACTGGAACAGCTCCGGCACCTTCCGCACGAAATCCTCGTTCCGGTCGAACGTGTCCGGGTGCATCTCGAACACGCTCGTCGTGTCGATCGCCAGCGGTGAATCCACGTATATCGGAATGGCGGGGATGGCGCCTTCTCGATGGAGCTCGTGCAGGCTGTAGATGAGCTCCTGCGTCCTGCCCACCGCGAACGCCGGTATCAGCACCCGGCCGCCGCGCGCGGCCGTATCGCGCACCACCTGCGCGAGGCGGGCGCGCGCATCCGCCACCGACTCGTGATCCCGGTTGCCGTACGTCGACTCCATGATGACGACGTCCGCTCCACTCGGGATCTGCGGATCGCGGATGATCGCCAGCCCGCGCCGTCCAACGTCACCGGAGAAGACGAGGCGCTTGCTCACTCCATCCTCGGTGCAATCCAGAATCACCGATGCCGACCCGAGGATGTGCCCCGCGTCGATAAACGTCGCCCGCACGCCGGGGACCACATCGAAGGTCGTGCCGTACGGCTGCCCGACCATCAGCTCAATCGTTCGCACCGCATCCCGCGTCGTGTACAGCGGCTCGACGAATTCCTTGTGGCGCTTGGCCAGAAACTCCGCGTCCTTCTCCTGAATGTGCGCCGAGTCGCCGAGCATGACCGCGCACAGGTCGCGGGTGGCTGGCGTGGCAAAGATCTGTTTCGCGTAGCCCTCGCGGATCAGGAACGGAAGCCGGCCAGCATGGTCTATGTGCGCGTGCGACAGCACCACGGCGTCGATCTCGGCGATCGGAACGGGGAGCGCGCGGTTCTTCGCGTTCGATTCCTGGCGGGCTCCCTGGAACATGCCGCAGTCGAGGAGGACCGTTCGTCCACCAACCTTGAGTATGTGACAGGAGCCGGTTACTTCCCGAGCCGCGCCGACGAAGGTGACTTGCATGAGCTATTGGCTGTTGGCTATTGGCTGTTGGCTGTGCGGAATACCCGGAAACGGCTGGGTCATGGCTAATGGCCAACAGCTAACAGCGCTTCTAAGGCACTCCCTCGACGGTCGCTTGCCGCTGAAAGATCACCGTCAACCTGTGCTCATCCTGTGCCATGAGGGCGGGCTCCCATCCACTCCGGCTTCTCTCGTTGAAGAGATCGGTCAGAGAGTCCTCGTCTTCCTGGGTTCGCCGGGTGAGCTTCACGACCACCGCCTGATATTCTCTCATGAGGACAGCGGATTATGGTTATTGGTGCTTGGTTTGCGCCCACCAGAGACCAAAAACCAAGAACCGGTTTCACGCACCAGCTTCAATCCAAAGCAAAATGACCATCGAGCGAGTCCCAGAGTTTCCATCCCTGTCAATTATCCGGCATCCGCTGATTCAGCACAAGCTGACCATCCTGCGGAACAGGGAAACGCCGACCAAGACTTTCAAGGAATTGGTCGACGAGATAGCGATGCTGATGGCTTACGAGGCCACGATCGAGCTTGGCCTGGAGCCAATGGATGTCGAGACGCCGCTGGAGAAGACGGTGGGAGCGCACATCACGGGGAAGAAGCTGACTCTCGTCCCGATCCTGCGAGCCGGACTCGGGATGGTCGAGGGAATTCTTCGCCTGATCCCCGCAGCGCGGGTCGGGCACATCGGGCTGTACCGCGATCACGCCACGCTCGAGCCCGTGGATTACTACTTCAAGGTTCCCGGCGATGCGCCGGAGCGCGAGTTCTTCGTGCTGGACCCGATGCTTGCGACGGGCGGAAGCGCAGCATCAGCCGTCTCCGCGCTCAAGCGCGCGGGTGCTGGCCGGATTCGATTTCTCTGCCTGGTCGCGGCCCCGGAAGGCGTCCGGCGATTGACCGAAGCGCATCCTGACGTGACGATCTACGCGGCGGCACTCGATAGAGAGCTGAATTCGGTTGGGTACATACTGCCTGGACTCGGAGACGCGGGGGACAGGCTCTTCGGAACGAGATGACGCTATTAGCTCTCGGCTGTTGGCTGTTGGCCGTTGGCTTGTGGCGAACGACAGGAGCGGAAGGAAGGGGCTGTTGCCAATAGCCAATAGCTAACAGCCAGCAGCTCTAGCTAAACCACTCCTGAGGCTCTCTCCTCTGCTGGTCCGCGACCAGGACCACCCACTGCTGCGTGCCGGCGTCGACGATCTCGCCCGGGACCTTGTCGAACCACTCGTCCGCCAGCTTCACGTCACCGATGCGACGCCACAGCTCCCCGACCAGGTAGGTAAGCACCGCCCGCTCGGTGCGCGGCACCCCGTCGAACATCGCGAGCGCTGACTCGAACCAACGCGCCGCGAGTCTCCGGAAATATCGCTCGGCCTCGATGTCGCATTCGTCGACACAACACCACGCCGCGCGAAGCCAAAGATCCGCGATGTGCCTATTGTCGGCCCCCTGCCACCGCGCAACCTTCGCCGCAGCTTCGTATTTCTCGGAACCGGTCATTGCGGCAGATGAAGCGACCGGAGCCAATTCTTTCCACACGTGCTCCTTGAGACCGATACTTACCTCGGCTTCGTCCGCGAAATCACGCTCCAACCCGGAGTACCCACACGTTCTGCACATGTGAACGAGATACGCCAGCGGTTGTTTGCCGCTCGCGCGCTCGTGAAAGTCGGTCCGTTTACCACCGAACGCGTTGGTTGCGACGACCGCGTCCGACTGAAAGCGGTTCTCACAGATCGGGCAGCACAGCTCGATCCGTCGAAGCGTTGTCAAGACCTTACCTCCTCATTCGCGAAAAGAGAGAGGGAATTTCTGTGCCATGCGAAATGTTTTTGACGAAAAGAAATTTTTCCCCCTTGTTCGAAAAATTCGCGCGGCGTATCTTCCCGCGTCTTTTTGCAGTGCCTGTGTTGACGCACGCCACCTCGCGCCTGGGACAGGATGCTGATCAATCTGTTGCCCGATTTCTTCGCAGTTCACAACAGCACTGATCGCGTCGCCGCCTATCTCCGCTACTTCGAAAGTCACCGTCCTCTGCTCGAGGCGTACTGGCACAACTACGTGCTGGACCCCCGAGGCCCGCACTTCCAGGAAGTAGTGCGCGCCACCGTCAACGCGAACCGCGTGGATCTCCGCACGATGCTCGAGCGGCGCGACGTCGTCGCGCTGGCGCGCGAGGCCGAAGAGAAGTGCCGGGCGATCCTGAAGATCGACAGCGATATAGACATCGTGCTCATGGTCGGAGTCGGCGCCGCGAACGCCGGCGAGCTCGTGGTGAACGGCAAAGGCATCGCTTTTGTGTGCCTGGAGCACTTTACGAGCATCGCGAACCCCGATACGCAGGGCCTCGGCCTCGATCCCGAGTTGATTCCGCTCTGGTTGGCGCACGAGCTTGCCCACGCCGTGAGGTACACGTCCCCCGAGAGCCGCAGCGATCTCAAGCAAGCGATCGGCGAGGCCGGCGGGAACTACTCCTACTGGGAGACCGGACGGACCGTGTCCCTTCGCGAGCTCGTGGTGAACGAAGGGCTCGCCGTGCAGGCCGCGCGCGCGGTCAGCCCCGGCCACGCGATCTGGGAGTACTACGGCTACGGCAGGCGTGAGTACGCCCGCATTCGCGAGCTCGAGCCGGTGATAACGCCCGCGCTAACCGCCGAGCTCGATCGCTCGGCGCTCGGGCTGCGCCTCCGCTTCCTCTCGGGCGGAATGAGCGACGAAGCGCGCACGACGCAGCGGAGCGTGCTACCGGAGCGGTGCGGCTACTACATCGGGGCGAAGATGGTCGAGCCGGCCATCGCGGCGCACGGGCTCGATTGGGCGGTACGCGCGAGCGCGCAAGAGATTCTCAGTATCAGCAAGGAGTCCGCTGCCACAGCCTAGGCTCTCGGACTACCCACGCGAAGGCTGACGGGGATCCGAGCTGTCAGCGGTGAGTGAACTAATCAGTCGCGAGCCAGGAAGTGATACCTACGGACTGCCAAGTGGTGAGTAACGAGAACCTCGCGACCTTACCCACGACTGCTACAGTCGAGCCGCGTGGAATGGGATGAACGGCACCAACGGACCTCAGCTCACTAGTGAGGAGGTCACGCCGGTACTTCCTGCTGTGCACTGAGCAACTCAGTGCTAACAGCTTGGATTCCCCGTCAGCCCTCTTGGGGGGTAGCCTTTTTGGGCCGATCACTTGCCCACGCAAAACGAGTTGAACACCCGATCCAGTACGTCCTCCACGTCCACCGATCCGATCAACTCCTCCAGCGAGTGAACTGCCGACCGCAGGTGTACTGCAGCGACCGTGGCCGGCAGATCGTTGGAGAGCCAGCCCTCCCGAAACGCGTTTAGTTCTTCGCGCGCCGCCCGCAGGATGGCGCGATGCCGCGCGCGCGTTACGACCGGAGTGTCTATCTCCCCGCTGTCGTAGCGCCCGGACAGCTCACGGTCGATTCGCGTAAGCAGTTCCTTGAGACCCGCGCCCGTAGACGCGCTGACCGGGACGATTTCAGCCCGCTCGGGTGGCTGCATCCGTTCCGGCGCCAAGTCGCTCTTGGTCCGGACGGGGATCACCGCGGCGCTCGGGCGCAGCGTCGCGATGCGCCCCAGGACGTGCTCGATCGATTTCGGGGAATCCCCGCACGCCAGCACTACGTGGGCTCCCTGTATGTGACGCTGGCTCAACTCGACGCCGAGCAGCTCGACGGTGTCAGCCGTTTCCCGAATACCGGCTGTGTCGACCAGGCGGAGCGGCCAGCGATCTCCGTCTATCACCGCCTCGATCGCGTCCCGTGTGGTGCCGGGAATGTCCGTCACGATGGCGCGAGAGCGCCCGATCAACGCGTTGAACAGGGACGACTTCCCGACGTTCGGCTCGCCGGCTATCACGACGACGGCGCCGGTTCGGATTAGCTCGCCGCGCGGCACGGTCGCAAGGAGCTGATCGAGCGAGCTCAACGCGCCATCGATCGCATGGAGAACTCGCTCGCGCGGCACCGGCCCGTCGTCTTCCTCGGGGAAATCGATATCGTAGGCGAGCAGAGACTCGATTTCCAACATCAGGTCGCGCAGCTCCAGGATCCGGCGCGACAGGCCGCCGTCCAGCTGCCTTACCGCGGCATCGCGCATCGGCCGCGATGAAGCGTCGATCAAATCGGCCACGGCTTCCGCCTGCAGCAGATCCATCTTTCCGTTCAGAACCGCGCGCCGCGTGAACTCCCCCGGCTCCGCTGGCCGCGCGCCCAACGCGACGAGTTGCTCGATGACCAGCGCCGGCGTGAGATCCCCGCCGTGCGTTGCGATCTCCACCACAGTCTCGCCGGTGTAGGAGTTCGGCGCGTTGAACAGCGTCACGATCGCCCTGTCCAGCGGACGTCCCTCGCCATCGCGGATCTCGCACAGCGTCGCGGTGCGCGGCTCGACCGGCCATGGCTCGATGTGCCGAGCGGCGATCTGCTGGGCGTCTGCTCCGCTCAATCGAATCACGGCGATCGCGCCGCGGCCCGGAGCGGTGGCTACCGCCACTATCGTATCGGCATCAAGCACTGACCGTGAGGCAGACTCAGTCATCAAGTCCTACGAGAAGCACGACTCGCGGGAGCCGATAGCTAATAGCCAACAGCCAACAGCCCCGTCAATCCAGTTCAAACGTCTCGCCCGGCTCTACGATCCTCACGTCTCCCTGTCGCGGGTGCTCCGGCAGCAGCCCTCGGAGCCGGTCGATCGCGTCGAACGCCGTCGACGTCACGTGATCGAACGTGCCCCAGTGGTAGGGAATCAGATAGCGCGCATCCATCCGGCCGAAGAGGTCGAGGGCGTCGGCGCTGGTGAGGTGCCCCTTGCGAAATCCGGTTTTCCACCACGGCGCGTGGCCGATCGGCAGCATGGCGACATCGAGGCGGCGGCCGGCCTCATGGCAGTGCGTCCGAACGAGAGACGTAGTGTCTTCGGCGAGGGCGGTGTCGCCGGCGAAGAAGCACGATTTCACGCCCGTGTCCACCAGATACATGTTGGCGTGCTTGCGCCATTTGTCCACGCCGTACCGGCTGCCATGGTGGGTCGCGAGCGCGGCGTGAATGGCGAGCTCGTGCACCTGCGCGGTCTCTCCGGGTGCCAGGGGAATGGCGTGGGAGTAGCCGAGCCTGGCCAGCCACTTCGCCACGGCGGGCGGCGCGTACAGCGGAATGTCGCGCGGCAGCAGGTCCAGCGAAGTGAAGGAGAGGTGATCGGCGTGCGCGTGCGTGACGAGAATCGCGTCGAGCTTCGGCAGTGCGTCTAGTGCTATCCCCGGGTCGCTGACCCGCGCCAGAAAACGCCCGAGCGCCGGATCGAAGTTGGGGTCCGTGAGTATACGCCGCCCCTCGATCTCGATAAGCAGCGTTGCATGGCCGATGTAGGTGATTCGCACAAGCGCTCTTGGCTGTTGGCTATTGGCTGTTGGCTATTGGCTCTTGGCTAAACCTACCGACTCATTTTTTTGGGATTTTCACTGTCATCTTCTGCCGCTCCCGCGCGATCAGCCACTGCTGCGGCAGCGCCGCCACGTTCTGCACCGCGTAGTACAGGTTCAGTCCCGACGCGAGATTCATCAGGAAGAACGTCATCATGAACGGAAAGATGTAGCTCATCATCTTCGCCTGCGGATTCGGCGGGGCGTTGCGGAGGCCGATCCACGACAGCACGTACATGGATGCCCCCATCAGGAGCGGCAGGATGTAGTACGGGTCCTTGATGGAGATGTCCGTCAGCCAGAGGAACGGAACGCCTCTGAATTCGATCGTGTTCTGGAACACGAAGAACAGGGCGATGAGTACGGGCATCGGCAGCAGCATCGGGAGGCAGCCGGTAACCGCGCTGAAGGGGCTGACCCCTTCCTCCTTGTAGATCTTCATCATCTCGGCCTGCTGCTTCTCGCGGTTGCCCGCGTACTTCTTTTGCACTTCCTGCATCCGCGGTTGGATGTGCTGCATGCGCAGGCTCGACTTCATGGCCTTCTGATTGAGCGGCCACAGGATCAAGCGGACGACCACGCCGAAGATCACGAGCACCCAGCCGTAGCTGAGCTGCAGCACGTTGTGCATCCAGAGCAGAATGCGCATGACGATCGTCGCGAACGGCTGCACGAAGCCCTGCATGAACTTCCAGCCGTACGGGTTCACGCTGTCGAACTCGCGCCCGACCTTGAGCATCCGCTCCCATTCCTGCGGGCCGGCGTAGAGCTCGAACGCGAAACCCTCGTCGGTCACGCGCTCCACTACCGTGGCCATTGCGTGGGTTGCGTCTTTCGAGGTCCGCGGGCCGCCGGTGAAAGTGGCCTCACTGAAGGGGTCGTCGCCTTCGGGCGTGAGCACCCCAACGACGAAGTACTTGCTCTTGGCGGCGACCCAGGTGAGCGGCGTCGCCTCGAGCCGCCGCTCGCCGGGATCCAGGCTGCTGAAGCTGACGCTCTTGGAGGATTCTCTCTCGGACTTGAATGCGTACGCCAGCGAGCGCCTGTCACCGACTGAATCAGCTTCGGTTATCGGGAAAGCAGTGGGAAGATCCACCAGCAGAAAGCGCGGGCCGGTACCGGTCGTAGCCGGAGACTCCACGCGCCCAGTGACTCCGAGCAGATAGCTGTCCGTGTTGAACGAGTAGTCGATCGTGACGCCATGACCGTCCACGATCGCCTGATAGCTGAGCGGGCTGCCCGGGCCCGGCACGCCGGTGGAAGCGCGCGCGAACGCGGCGGCCGAGAGATCCACCGTGTCCCCAGGAACTACGAGCCGGTACTTGAGCAGTGGCAATCCCGTCGCGCCGAGATCCACGGGCCGGCCGCGGCGCGCAAGATTGTCGTATCGATTGATGACGAGCGACACCGGTGTCGCTCCGACACTCGAGAAACTGTACGTCGCCAGATCAGTCGCAACAACCGTCGAGTCGGCGCGGATCGCGGCCGCGGTGGCAGGTACCGAGTCCGCCGCCTGGATGGCTGTCGGTGCCACGACTGGCGGAGACTGCGCTGGGGCCGCCGGCTGCGCGGCGGGCGCGTCCCGGTCGGCGGGAGCCACGGCGCTGCTGTCGGCGCGTCGCGCCGCACTCGGCGCCGGCGGAAAAAGAACAGGCGTGAGCCCCACGATCACGGCCGTGAGCACCAACGCCAATATCATGCGCTTTTCCATTCAGGGACTCGTTACAGTTGTAGCGTTATTACGGAACCGGATCGAATCCGCCGGCGCGGAAAGGATGGCAGCGGGCGATCCGACGCAGAGCCAGCCATCCGCCATGCGCCGCCCCGTGCCGCTCGATCGCCTCGACCGCGTACGCGGAGCAGGTGGGATAATAGCGGCAGGAAGCCGGAAGCAGGGGCGAGATTCCGACCTGATAACCGCGAACCAGAAGGATCAAGAGCTTTCCCAATCAAGCGCTCGCCGACAGTCGCCGAGCGATTCCAGCAACTTGCTCCTCGAGCTCGGCGAACGAAGCCGTGTACGCGGAAGGAAGCGCACGGATCACGAGATCGACTCCGCGAATCCCGGAAGGTGCGAGAATCCTGGTGCGAACCAGCTCGCGTAGTCTCCGCTTCAACTTGTTTCTCTCCGCCGCTGTCTTGCCGTGTTTCGGTACGACCAAACCCGACCTGGCAAAGCCCAACGGGGAGGCGGTGGCCAGGACGTCGAGATGCTCCGTCCGCCACCGCCTCCCCGTCTGCCGCACGCGCTGAAGCTCGGCTCCGGTGGTGATCCGCTTGCGTCGCGGATAACCGGACCCTTTACGCTCCAGCGTACTTCGAAGGCAGTCTGACTGTCAGAATCTTCCGCCCTTTCTTCCGGCGTCGGCTCAAAACTGCGCGTCCCCACTTCGTCGCCATCCGAGTACGGAATCCATGCTTCCGGATGCGCCGTTTATTTCTGGGACGGTATGTCGGCTTTCCCATTGTCTCTCCAAACGATAATCCTGCTGCGAACCGTAAAACTAAACGGGGCCAGAGGTTGCGGCAAGAAAACGACGCTGCGCGATTTTCGGTGGTTTGACTTTTCCACAAGGGACAGATAGGTTCGCTTTCCCTGCCGTAGTGCCCCCAAGAAATAAATGGAATTAACTGCCGCCGAAATCTGGAATCGTCTGCTCAATCAGGCGAAAAACGACCTGCCTGAGCAAACTGTCAGAGTATGGCTCGACTCGGCGCAGCCGCTTCGAGTGGAAGGCGACAAGCTGGTGATGGGCACGCCGGATCAGCTCGCGGCGGACTGGAACGAGATGAAGCACGCGACCATCCTGGCCGAGTACGGGCCGGTCGCGCTCGGCCATCCGATCAGGGTAGAGTTCGAGGTCATGCCCGAGCGGTTGTCCCGGGCGCAGATGGATCTCTTCGTGGCGCCGCCTAAGGGGAGCTCTGAATCTGCCAACGCGACCACGCCGAGCTCGGCGCCGCTCAGCGACAGATACACGTTCCGCCATTTCGTTATCGGAAAGTCGAACGAGCTCGCGGCGGCTGCGGCTCACGCGGTGTCTCAGGCGCCCGGCAAGGTCTACAACCCGCTCTTCATCTACGGCGCGACGGGGCTGGGCAAGACGCATCTCATGCAGGCGATCGCGCACGAGATCCTGAGCCGCCAGTCGGGAGTCCGGATCACGTTCGTGGGCACCGAGCAGTTCACCAACGATTTCATCTCCTCCGTCCAGAATCGCACCACGCAGGACTTCAGGCGGCGGTACAGGGAGACCGACCTGCTGCTAGTGGACGACGTCCACTTCCTGAAAGGGAAGGAGTCGACCCAGGAAGAGTTCTTCAACACATTCAACGCGCTATACGAGGCTGGCCGGCAGATCATCCTCACGAGCGATCGGCCCCCGCCGGAGATTCCCAGCCTCGAGGCGAGACTGGTCAGCCGGTTCCAGTGGGGGATGGTCGCCGACATCGATCTGCCCGACCTCGAGCACCGGATCGCCATCCTCCAGCAGAAAGCCCGGCTCGATCATCTGGAGATGACGATCCCGGACGACGTCATCCGGTTTATCGCGGAGAACATCAGGTCGAGCGTGCGGGAGCTGGAAGGCTCGATCATCAAGCTTCTGGCGTACTCGTCCCTGAAGCACCGCGACGTGACGATCGAGCTGGCCCGTGAGGCGCTCCGCGACAAGCTGCAGCGAATGGCTTCCGGCCAGAACGGCGAGGTGTCGGACCTGACCATCGCGACCATACAGGGTATGGTAGCCAGGGAATGGGGAGTGACGCCGGAGGGACTGCGCTCCGCCGGCCGGACCAAGACTCTTACGGTTCCACGGCAGATCGCGATGCTCCTGGCGCGCGATTTATTGGGAACTCAGCTCGTGGAAATAGGACAGGCTTTCGGCGGCCGGGATCACTCCACCGTTATCCACAGTTTGGAGAAAGCTGCGGAACGAATTCGCACGGATGATACAGTCAGAACACGCGCCGATCGCATTCGCGGACAACTGTCAACATTGACCATCTGAGTCTCACCAGAACCATCACATCATATTCATTGCTTCAACTCTTCGTGCAGTCATACTTTATAGAGTCTCTCAACACTGAAGTTTTCCCTACTACTGCTACTGTTCTATTTATAAAGAAGAGTACTAATAACTGCTGTTAGCTGTTGGGTATTAGCTAAACGGAACAGCAGGAACGGCACGGGTCTGGTTGTTAGCCAATAGCCAACAGCCCAATAGCTAACAGCTGCTTTTCGAGGTTTCATGCGCTTCACGATCACGCGAGAAAAATTGCAGGAGGCGTTGAACGCCGTCGCCGCCAGCGTCCCGAGCAAGACGACGCTGCCGGTGCTGGCGAACATCCTGATCGAGACGACCGATCGCGGGATCCGCTTGTCCGGGACCGATCTCGATATCGCGGTGAGCACCGAAGTGCCGGCCGACGTCGAAGCCTCGGGCGCGACGACGATTCCCGCGAAGAAGCTCGCGGAGATCGCGCGAGAGCTCCCGCCTTCGCCCGTCAGGATCACGACATCCGGCGAACAGCGTGCGACACTCGAGTGCGGCCGCTCCAAGTTCAAGCTGCTCGGACTCCCGCGCGACGAGTTTCCCACTTTTCCCAGCGTAAAGTTCTCGGACAGCTGGCGGGTAAAGTCCGGAGATCTCCACAAGCTGATCAGCCACACGATCTTCGCGGTTTCCACCGAAGAGAGCAGGCCGATCCTGAACGGCGTGCTGTGGGAGCTGCGGCCCGGCTACATGCGCATGGTCGCGACCAACGGGCATCGCCTGGCGCGGATGGAGGTGCCTGGCACCTCGACCGCCGACGCCGGCGCCACTGATCTCATCGTCCCGCCGAAAGCGCTGGACCAGATCCGGCGCCTGTTCCCGGCGGAAGAGGAGCTCGAGATCGGCCGCGGCGAGAACCACATCGGGTTCAGGTCACCGTTCACCGCGGTGTACACGCGGCTGATCGAGGGTCCTTACCCGAGCTACGATCAGGTCATCCCGAAGGACAACGACAAGTACGCCATCTGCGACAAGCAATCGCTGGTGAGCGCGCTCAAGCGCATGTCGGTCGTTGCGTCCGACCAGACGCACCGCATCAAGATGGCCTTTAACGCCGGCATGGTGAAGTTCAGCGTGCAGACCCCGGACCTGGGCGAGGCGCAGGACGAGCTGCCGGTGCGCTACACCGGCGACCCGCTCGACATCGGATTCAACGCGAGCTACCTGCTGGAGATCCTTCGCTACATGCCCTCGGACGAGGTGAAGATGACTTTCCGGGCTCCAGAGCGCGCGGCGACCATCGAGCCGGAGGGTTGGGACGATCCGTCCAAATATCTGTGCCTGGTTATGCCCCTGAGGTTGGTCGACTAGTTACTGGCGGGGCTCACCGGAATTCAAGCTGATTTGAGCTGTCAGCTTTGAGACGACGGCTTCATGGACGGATCACTGTTCTGACTATGCGTTGGGAAAAGCGGCGCGTTCGGCCGGAAGCGGTGATGGCAATCTCCGACGTGGACTCCTCCATCGCGCTGATCAAGCGGCCCGCCGAAGCGTCCAGAATCAACGTTGCCTGCGCGGAGCCTGAGCCGGAAATGCGCACGTTGTGCTGGCCTTCGACTCCAGATCCGGTGTACGCGAGGCTGCTGCTCCGCGAGAGCGTAACGCCGGACCCAACAACCTGCGGTGCTCGCCCAGTTACCGTGTAGCTGTCGATGCGCTCCACGCGAATCGGGATGGGTCCCTGACATGAAGCGTATATCTGACGGCGCTGCCAGCGCAGCCCTTCACGGAGCTCTCGCGGCACCGGAGGGAGCAGGGTACCCAGGTGCACAGGTGGAACGGTATCGCGGCCGCAGATCGGTATCCTTGGCTCCGCAGCGGCATCCATGCTTTCCGCGCGAAGCGTGTCGACGGCCGTTTGAATCGTTGACGTGGCGGTTGCGCCTTCCACCGAGCCTCTCGTCGTGACGACCGTGTAGCCTGCCGCGGGAACGACTGCGAGCTCGACTCGTGCGACTTGACGAAACGTCCGCGGCACGCTCACTGCCGAATCGACCTCCGCGATAGTCGCCTCGGATGTGACGACGTAGGAGCTCGTTCCCGGCGCATACTCGAAGCTCGAGCGCACAGCCGACGTAACCGGGCGTGGCGCCTCTCGGGCTATTGGTGCCGGCGATTCGTCGGGCTCTACCCGCGTTTCCGGTCCGGGCGTGGCGCCGGCGCACCCCAGTGATGCGAGCAACCCGAGACCAAAAACCGGCTGGAGTCCGGTGCGCCTCTTTTCAGCGATGCAAGGGTGGATGATGCGAAGAAGAGCTCCATGCAGGCGCGTCTTAGCGAGCGTCGTTTGCTCGCGCAGCGCCGAAATGGAGCTCTTCTTCGTATCGTCCAAGTGCACCGAATCAGAGGTGAGGCCGAGCTGTTGACCTATAAGCCGGGTTCTGTCCAGCAGCGAACTGCTTCGACGATCATTCCTCTCGGAGTACGGTCACCCGTACCCTCTAGCGGCCTACCCGCGGCTTTGTCGGGGTGGACACCCTCGCCGCCTATTTGGCCTTGCTCCAGTCGGGGTTTACCTAGCCATCCGTGTCACCA
>JBPCPS010000166.1:0-21136 GCA_050998915.1 Gemmatimonadaceae bacterium | reverse complement strand
CGGAGAATATCCGCTGCGCAATGTAGCCGCCGCCTCCCGGCTCTGCCCCCGGATACCAGGCGGCCCACCACTGCACCGACAGGAACACCGTCAGCGCGAGCAGCGGCATCCAGGCGTAGGCGACGATTCCACCGTCATCCATCCTTACGGGCAGCACTGACAGCGCGGCGGTCTCGCTGCCGAAATGCGCCGCCACCCCTGTGCGCAGCGCCCCGATCCCGCCAACGGCGTCCACAGCGAACCACGCCAGGATGATGACCGCGGCCATCATGATGATGAACTGAAAGAAATCCGTCCACAGCACCGCCCAGAGCCCGGCGGCGACCGCATAGGCGACCGTGATCACGAAGCAGATCCCGACCGCGAGCCAGGGCGATATCCCCAGCGAGATCGAGAGAATGGTCACCATCGCCTTGGTGACCCACCCGAGGATTATCAGGTTGATCGGAATCGCCAGATACAGCGCGCGGAAGCCGCGCAGAAAAGACGCAGGCCTGCCGCCGTATCGCACTTCGGCCAGCTCCGCATCGGTCAGGACGCCGGCGCGGCGCCAGAGACGGGCGAAGAAGAAAACGGTGAGAATCCCGCTCATCACCATGTTCCACCACAGCCAGTTCCCCGCTACGCCGCGGGAGGCGACGAGCCCGGTGACCACGAGGGGCGTATCCGCCGCGAACGTCGTGGCGACCATGGAGACGCCGGCCAGCCACCACGGGACGTTCCCGCCGGCGGTGAAGTACTCGCTCATGCTCGAGCCGCCGCGGCGCGTGAAATAGAAGCCGATCGCGATGGTCAGCGCGAAATAAGCGGCTACGATCAGCCAGTCGAAGACAGAAAAGCCCATATTTCCCGGGGTTGGTGGTTGGTGCAACCTAAGACTGGCTGGCGCTTCCGGCCAGAAGGAGCTACGTGGCGTACCGCCGCACTCTGTTTGACCGGTTCGGCCCGGAGGCCGGTGATTATTACAACGCCTTGGGCGGGTCGCTCATGGCCGGGGCGCTGGGCGCATTCGGCGGCGCGTATTACGCGTCCGTGCGCGGCTGGAGCCCTATAGCGGGCGGATTACTATGCGGGATCGCCGGAGCGGTCGCCGCATGGTTCGCGATGATCGGCGTGAGCCGGGCCGCGGCCGGATCCTTTTCCGCAATCATCCAGCCGCAGGGCACGTATGAAGAGACGTTCTCGTACGAGGATTCGCTGCTTGCGCGCGGCAACTACGCGGCGGCGATCGCCAGCTTCGAAAAACACGCCGCGGCGGGGACCGGAGGCGCGGGCCTGCTGCTGCGCACCGCGGACTTGCAGGCGAAGCATGGAAATCCCACGCGCGCGAGCGAGCTCTATCGCGCCGTTCAGCGAATGCCGGCCGTCGCCCGGGAGAGTCACATGTACGCGACCAACCGGCTCGTGGATCTGTTCACCGGCCCGCTGAACAACCCGGATGCGGCCATCTCCGAGCTTCGGCGGTTGATCGCAACCCACCCCTCGTCGGACGCTGCCAAACACGCTCGCACCGCGCTGGTCAACCTCAAGCGCCAGATCCGCGCGCAATCAGGGGACGTCTAACCCCCGGACGCATCGGTACATATTACCGGTGGCGACTGCGTAATGTGACGTATGGGCCCGCGCCTTCGGCCCGGCTAGCCTCCTGCATGCGGCAGCCATCCCATTCATCCGGTCTCACCAGCGGAGTCGGGCCATGACAATCGATCACCGCCACGCGCTGGCGTCACTTGAATCCCTCCTGCAGACGCTGTCCCCGGAGGAGCTTCGCAAGCGGCTCATGCCCAAGAAGCATGCACCGCCCCCGAAAGTCGTTAGTGGCTCGGAGATCACTCCCGAAGCCGTACAGCGCCGCTGGGCCGGGCTGCCATCGCGCGGGACGGAGCGTGAGATGCTCCTCGACGCGGTGACCGTTCACCACGCGCCGGAATACGCGCGCCACGTGGAGAACTTTGTCGGTACTGTGAAAGTACCCGTGGGCGTTGCGGGCCACGTTCGAGTGAATGGCAGCCACGCGCAAGGCGACTATTACGTGCCTATGGCGACGCTGGAGGCCACCCTGGTCGCGTCCTACAGCCGCGGCGCGCAGCTCATTACCGCGGCGGGCGGCTGCGCCGCCGCGACAATCAGGGAGAACGTTTCCCGCGCGCCCGGATTCGCCTTCCAGACGTTGCATGAGGCCGGACAGTTCGTCGCCTGGGCGGCTGGAGCGCTCCCCAAGTTGAAACACGCCGCAGACTCGACCTCGCGGTACGGGCGCGTGCAGGGCATGCGCATCAGCCTCGAGGGGAATCATGTGTACCTGATTTTCGACTTCTCGACGGGGGACGCCGCGGGGCAGAACATCGTCACCATCGCGACGCAAGCGATCTGTGAGTACATCACACGCGAATGTCCGCTCAAGCCGGTGTACGCTTTCCTCGAGTCCAACCACTCCGGCGACAAGAAGGCCAGCGCGCAGTCATTCATGGCCGGCAGGGGGCGGAGCGTTACGGCCGAGGTGGTTGTGCCGCGGGGAATGGTCGAATCCCGCCTGCACACCACGCCCGAACTAATGTGCCGTTACTGGGCCATGTCCGCGATCGGCGGCGTGCTGTCGGGCACGATCGGCGTGCAGGGCCATTACGCCAACGGACTCGCGGCGATCTACCTCGCATGCGGACAAGACGTTGCGTGCGTCGCAGAGTCAGCGGTGGGCGTGACACGGATGGAGATGGCCGGGGAGGCCCTGTACGTCTCGGTGACCCTGCCGAACCTCGTCGTAGGGACGGTGGGTGGCGGGACCGCGCTGCCGAGCCAGCGCGCCTGTCTGGACATGCTCGGCCTGGCCGGCGCCGGCAACGCCAACGCGTTTGCGGAGGTGTGTGCGGCGATCGCGCTGGCGGGGGAGCTGTCCATCGTGGGAGCGTTGTGCGCCGGCGAGTTCGCACAGGCACACGCGCGGCTGGCGCGCGGAGGCGCGGTCGCCGCCGCTACCGCCGCACACGACGGCGGGCATGCGTAGCGAGGCCGCCGCGCGCGCGGACTTCCGTTCGCTGCTCCGGTATGCGCAATGCTGGGAGGATGCGGACGTGCTCGTCCAGGCGCTCGACGTGCAGCCAACGCACACATGCCTCTCCATCGCGTCCGCTGGAGAGAACACCTTGTCGCTGCTCGCCGCCGGGCCCCGGCGCATGATCGCGGTGGATCTGAATCCGGCGCAGATCGCGGCGCTGGAGCTGAAGGTCGCGGCGTTCCGCGAGCTGAGCCATACCGACGTTCTCGCGCTCACGGGCTCGCGCCCGTACGGGGACAGGACCGGACTGTACGCGCGCTGCCGCAGCCAGCTCTCGCGCGCGGCCCGCGAGTTCTGGGACGCCCGCCCCGAGGACGTGCGCAACGGCATCGGAACCGGCGGAAAGTTCGAGAAGTATTTCTCACTGTTCAGGCACCGCGTGCTGCCGCTCGTACACGCGCGATCCACGATCCGTGCGCTGCTCGCTCCGCGCGAGCGGCCGGCGCGGGAGCGCTTCTACGACGAACGCTGGAATACGCTTCCCTGGCGGCTCATGTTCCGTGTCTTCTTCTCGGAGGTCGTGCTCGGACGGCTGGGGCGGGATCCGGCGTTTTTTCGCTACGCCGACAGCAGCGTTGCGGACCATCTGCTTGCGCGCGTCCGCCACGCGCTCGTGGAGCTGGATCCGTCCGACAATCCGTATCTCGAGTGGATCCTCACGGGCGCACATGCACACGCGTTCCCACATGCCCTGCGCGAAGAGCAGTACGATGCGATCCGCGCCAATCTCGACCGGCTCGAGTGGCATTGCGCTCCGATCGAAGAGATAGGGGTGCTGCTGGAAGGCGAGAAGCTCGACGGCGCCAATCTCAGCAACATTTTCGAGTATGTGACCGCCGACCACGCCCGCGCGTTGCTGGAGCAGATCGCGAACGTTTCCTCCTGCGGCGCGCGGCTCGCATACTGGAACATGATCGTCCCGCGGCACGGGGCGGAGTATCTCCCCGACCGGCTGCGCCCATTGAGGGAGCTGTCCCGCCGCCTGTTCCTGCAGGACAAGGCATTTTTCTATCGCGATTTCATCATCGAGGAAGTCGCGTGCTGACAAATCCATGGGCCGGCATCGCGGTGCTTGCGGCCGCGCTGCTGGTCATGCTCGCTGGAATCCGCGCGCTGCAGTCGCGGTTCGGCTGGCATCCCGAGCTGTCTCGCAAGGCGGCGCACGTCGGCCTCGGTCTGGCCACGCTCTCGTTTCCGTTTCTCTTCGATGCCGTGTGGCCGGTGGCATTGCTTGGAGCGGTGACCGTCGCCGTGCTCGCCGCGATGCGTTGGATTCCGGCGGTTTCACGCCTGTCTGGCAGCGTCGTGCACGGGGTGGAACGGAGTTCCCGCGGCGAGTTGTTCTTTCCGATCGCGGCCGCCGCGCTGTTCGTCGTCACCGACGGCGATCTCATTCTCTTCGGTGTGCCCGTATTGACGCTCGCGCTGGCGGACTCGACCGCGGCGATCGTCGGCGTGTACTACGGCCGCTTCCGGTACCAGACCGGCGAGGAGCCAAAATCCCTCGAGGGGTCGGTGGCGTTTTTCACCGTCGCTTTTCTGACGACCCATGTGCCGCTGCTGCTCCGCACGGAAACCGGCCGCGTGGAGTCTCTGCTCATCGGCGTGATGTTCGGACTGCTGGTTATGCTGCTCGAAGCAATCTCGCGCCGCGGGGCCGACAATCTGTGGATTCCGTTCGGCGGGTACCTGCTGCTCCGCACTTTTCTCGACAAAGATGCGGCCGAGCTCGGCGCCGCGCTCGTGGTAACGATCGTGATTCTGCTGCTGGTCCTGGCACTCCGCCGACAGCGCACGCTGACTGATTCCGCGATGCTGGGCGCGGTGCTCATCGGATTCGTCAGCTGGTCACTGGGCGGCTGGAGGTGGGTGATACCGCCGCTCGCGGTGTTCCTCTCTTACACCGTGCTATGGCCGCGGCGGCGTCTCGTCCGGCAACGTCCCCACGATCTCGTCGCGCTCGTTTCGGTCAACTCCGGCCTGATCTGGCTCCTGGCCGCGTACTGGCTGCGGCGGCCGGATTTCATCTACCTGTACACGATCGCCTTCGCCGCGAACCTGTGCTTCTTCGGAATCACGTGGTACCGGATCGCCAGGCCGCAGCTCAGCGCGCTCGAAGCAGTGGGCAGAAGTGCCGCGGTTGCATGGCTCATCCTCTTCCCGGCGTATGCGCTGGTGGCGACACCACGTGACGGTGCTGTCACGCTGGGCGCCGCTGCGTTTGTCTGGATCGTGGCGGGCGGGGTGGCGTTTACGCTGCTCGTCCCGTTCACGCGCGGCGGCACCGCGGGTCCGTTCCCGTGGTTGCGGCAATCGCTGCTGGGACTCGCGGCGTCCGCGCTCGGGCTCGTTTTGCTTGCGGCAGACGGAGCCGGGCCATGACCGGCGTGGCGACCAACTGCGCCCGTCGCGTACTGCCGCACATTCGCCACCGGGCGGAGCGTCCGGCGTTGTGGACCGCCGGGGAAGGGTTCCTGTCGTTCGCGGAGCTCGGACAGGTCGCCGCGGGAGCGCAGTCGATTGCGCGCGGGCAAGGACTGAAGGCGGGAGATTCGGTGCTTTTGCTGGTCGCGCCGAGCCCCGATCTGTTCGCGTGGATACTGGGTCTGCTCGGTCTGGGCGTGTCGGTGCTGTTCGTCGAGCCCTGGATGCCGGTCGAACACATCGAGCACGTAGTGCGCACCGTGCGACCCAAGGCTTTCATTTCCAGCTTCGCGGGGCTGGCGTGGGGCGCGCGCGTAGGCGCCATACGACGAATCCCGCGCTGGACCCGCGCACGGCGCGTACGCCGCGAGACTACGGGTGCGGAGCTGCGCGTCGAGGACGTGGACATGGCTTCGCCCGCGGTGATCACCTTTACATCGGGCACGACCGGCCTGCCCAAGGGCATCGTCCGCACCCACCGCTACATGTGGGACCTGCACGATATCCTGACCCGCCACGGATCCGCGGATGCCTTTGAGGGACCCGATCTGTGCGTCCTTCCGAATCTCGCCCTGCTGCACCTGGGAACGGGGCGTGGCTCCGTGCTCGTCCCCGGCGACTGGGGCAACGCGGGACTCAGCGCTATCGCCCGGCTGCCGGCGACATCACAGCCCGAGACGCTGTCGTGTGGTCCGGCCTTTCTCATCCAGCTGCTGCGATTCGTGCAGCGACAACCTTCATACGCGTCCCTCAAGTCCGTGTACGTCGGAGGCGCGCTGACGGATCGATGGATTCTCGAGCGCGCGACCGAACAGTGGCGCGATACGGGATTCACGCATGTCTATGGCGGGACGGAGGCCGAACCGGTCGCGCATTCGGACGCCCGCCAGTCGGTGCGCGTGTGCCGCGACCGTGGACTGTTTCAGACTCTGCACGTGGGTGATCCGATCCCCGAGCTGCGCACCCGGTTCTCGCCGGAAGGGCTGTGGGTCAGCGGCTCGAATGTCGCCGAGCACTACCCCGAGGGTCCGGCGCGTGACGGAAGCTTCCCGTGGCGGTGCATGGGCGACCGGATAAGCGAAGACGCGGACGGCTGGTGGTTTTGCGGCCGCGCGGCGCAGCCCCAGGCGGAGTTCGATCTTGAGCAGCGCCTGTACTCGGCCCTCGGCACCAGCAAATGCTTTGTCCACCGCGCGGGCGACGGAACACTCCTGCTGTTCGGGGAAGGGATCCAGAAGCGGATTCGCGCACAGGGGAAATCCCTGGGTGCAGTGGCGCCCGAGATCGCCGCCGTGCACGAGGTTCGCATTATCCGGGACCGGAGACATCGCGCGCGGATCGACAGAACGCGTACTCTGGCCGCCGCCGGTGTGCCGGCCAAACGCGGGTGACCCGATGAGCAGATGGCTGACCTACCTGCGGGAGCGATCGCCGCTGCCAACCGTGCTGACCGTGGCCGCGGCCCAGGCGCTGTCGGCTTACTACCTGTTCCGCTCCGGGTTCGATGCGCGCGCGATCGCGCTCAGCGCCGCGGGCGTCGCGGGGCTCCTCGTGCTGATGCGTATGGGGGACGAGGTCAAGGATTACGAGAAGGATCTCCTCGCGCATCCCGGGCGTCCTCTGCCGCGCGGACTCATCACTCCTGCCGAGATGCGGTCGGCGATCCGGTTCTTCGCGCTGTTACTCTTCGTGTACGCCGCGCTGCTCGCCGTGCTCTGCTCGCTGCTGGCGGGGGCGTTGTACGCGGCGACGGTCGGCTACGCG
This sequence comes from Gemmatimonadaceae bacterium, assembly GCA_050998915.1. Classification (GTDB taxonomy): domain Bacteria; phylum Gemmatimonadota; class Gemmatimonadetes; order Gemmatimonadales; family Gemmatimonadaceae; genus JACDCY01. Next base: position 13,893 of record JBPCPS010000166.1, on the reverse strand, counting down.
TTGCTGATGTACAAAGAGTTCTTCATCCCCCGCATGCTCAACGCCAACGCGTTTTTCTACGCCCTGACGCACCAGCTCATAGTGCTGCCGATGTACGCGTTCGCCACCGCGAGTGCAGCGTCGCCGGCCGCGGCGTTCTCCCGGCCGGCTTTGTGGTTTGCACTGACCGGACTGGGCGCGTCGTTCACGCTGGAGATCTGCCGCAAGCTGGATCCGGCCGCGCACCCTGCGCTCTGCACCTACCTGCATGTGTACGGGCGGCGCGCGGCGATGTTTGCGGTCGCGGCGTCGCTCTCGCTTCTCTTGCTCGCGTCATACCAGATGAAAGTGCATTGGATCGTAGCCCCATTCGTTGCGCTGACGGTGCTGTCGCTCACGCTCCTGTTCCGCCGTCCCGACAGGTTCAAAGCAGCCGAAGGCGCCGCCGCGCTGCTGGGTATCGTGCAGATGCTCGCGCCCACGCTGCTATACGCATACCGGTCATTCACTTGAGCGAGCTGGTTCTTGGGCCATGGTCCAGTCCGGAAGCGATCCGTCGCGACGGCGGCGGCAAGGCCGCAAACCTCCACGCCCTGACCGCTCGCGGCTATCCTGTCCCGCCGTGGATCTGCATTTCGGCGCTGGCCTACGACAGATATGGCCCGGGGTCCGAGCTGGACGGCGCAGCACGCGCGGAGATCGGCCGGCTGCTCACGCCGCACGGACTGTCGTCCACGCCCGTAGCGGTGCGGTCGAGCGGCCTCGAGGAAGACGCCGCCGAGCTATCCTTCGCGGGCCAGTTCGAGTCGTTTCTGTATCAGCAGGGTGAAGAGCAGATCTTCGCCTCGATCCGCCGTTGCTGGGAGTCCGCGCATTCGGCGAGGATCACCGCCTATCGCGCCGCGAGCGGCGGCGCGCGCACGGACGTGCGCATGGGTGTGGTGATCCAGAAAATGGTCGAGTCGGAGAGCGCCGGGGTCGCGTTCTCGCGGAATCCGTTGAGGCCCGGTGATCGCGCCACTGTCGTCGTCGAGAGCGTCTGGGGTCAGGGCGAAGGACTCGTGGGCGGAGCGGTGGACGCGGACCGCTTCGAGGTCGATCGGAACAGCCTGTGCATTCGCGCGCAGCTGGCGGACAAATCCCAGCAGGTCGTTCGCGACGGCCACGGCGGGACCCGTACGGTCGCTCTCGATCCAGCCCGCGCGGTATCGCCCTCGCTGGCGGAAGACCAGATCCGCGCGGTGGCGGCGCTGGCCGTCAGGCTCGAAACCGATTTTGGGGCGCCGCAGGACTGTGAGTGGGCATTCGCCGGCGGCGAGCTGTTCTGCCTGCAGACCCGGCCAATCACGACACTGCCGCCGGATTCCGTTTTCGATGCGGCAATCGCAGGCATCGAGCCGATCATCTGGGACAACTCCAACATCATCGAGAGCTACGCGGGTGTGACCACGCCGCTCACGTTCACGCACGTGAATCGGTACTACCGGGAGTTTCATGTCCAGTTCTCCCGAGTAATGTGTGTGCCTGAAGCGGTCATCGCCGCACACGAGCCCGTCTTCCGCAACATGCTTGGCCTGGTGCGCGGTCGCGTGTACTACAACCTCGTGAATTGGTATCGGCTGCTCGCGCTGTTTCCCGGCGTAGCGCGCAGCAAGGGGTTCATGGAGACAATGATGGGAGTGAAGCAGTCGCTCACGCCGGAGCTGGCCGGGTTGCTCGATCCTTTGAGCGCGCCCCGCTACCCCGCCTGGCGCCGCGCGGCGCTCGCCGCGAGCACCGCACATCGGTTGACGCGAACGAAGCACTATGTGCGTTCCTTCATGCAGCGCATCGAGCGCGTGTACCATCCGCTCGAGTCTGCCGACCTCCGCCAGCTGAACATGATGCAGCAGCTCGCCCTGTACACGCGGCTGGAGGAGGAAGTACTGAAAAAGTGGACGGCGCCTATCGTCAGCGACACACGCTGCATGGTGGCATTCGGGCTGCTCAAGGAGCTCACGTCGCGCTGGATCGAGGCGGACGGCGCAGGCGAAAGCGGATCGCTGCAGAACGATCTGTTGTGTGGCGAAGGCGATCTTAAGAGCACAGAGCCCACGCGCATGCTCATGCGCATAGCCGAAGCGGTGGATCACGGCGACGCCGCCGCCCGCGAGCGTTTTCTCGCCGAGGATCCGCGCGTGCTGTGGCAATCGCTCGCGGAGGGCTTCGCCCCGGACGCGCGCAGCATGTTCGACGATTTTCTCGCCCGCTACGGCTTCCGGTGCGCGGACGAGCTCAAGCTGGAAGAGCCGGATCTACACGACGACCCAGGCTTTGCCATCGCCAGCGTGCAGAGCTACATCAGGCTCGGAAAATACGGGGCCGCGGACATGGAAGGCCGCGAGCTCACGATCCGGCGCGAAGCGGAAGCGCGCGTACGCGGCGCGATCGCGGGCCCCCGCCGCTGGATTTATTTCCGTGTCTTGCGCTGGGCGCGACGCGCGGTCAGCGACCGCGAGATGCTCCGCTTCGAGCGCACGAGGACGTTTGGCGTGACCCGCCGGCTTTTCCGGGCGCTGGGGGCGAATCTCACGGCGTTGCGCGTGATCGAGCAGGAAAGCGATGTCTTCTATCTCACGATCGACGAGTTGATGGAGTTCACCGAGGGACGCTCGGTCGCTGGTGACTTTCGCCCTGTTGTCGCCGCCCGCCGGCGCGAGTTCGACGAATACCGACGGACTCCAGCCCCGCCCGACCGGTTCGTCACCCGCGGTGCCGCCACGAGCTCCATGCGGTATTCCGGGCTGCTGGCCGAGAACGATCTTCTCGCGAGCGACTCGGTCGATGATCCGGATCTCTTCCGCGGCACACCATGCTCCCCTGGAGTAGTCGAAGGCACGGTGCGCGTCGCGCGGACCTTCGAGGAAGCGGCCGGCATGCAGGGCGAGATCCTCGTGACGGAGCGCACCGATCCGGGATGGGTGCCGCTGTTTCCCGCGTGCGGCGGACTCATCATCGAGCGCGGGAGCTTGCTCTCGCACTCCGCGGTGGTCGCACGCGAGCTCGGTATTCCCACGATCGTGGGAGTCGGGGGTCATCCCGTCCAACGGCTCAAGACCGGGCAGCGCGTTCGAATGGATGCGGGCCGCGGCGAGGTGCGGGTGCTGTGACACTGACTCTGGCGACGCTATCCGCCGCTGGCGATCCAGCCAGCCGTCGGCTTTTCGCGGACCGCTTCGCGGCGGCCACCGCCGAGCTCCGGAGCGGCGAGCACGGGCAACACCCTCCATCGGCGGGATACACGCAGCTCGTGCTCTCACTTGCAGCGACGCGGCGTAGCGAGCTGTTCATGGTAATGGACGGGGAGTCGGTCGTGGCGCGTGCGCTGATCGCCGAATCGTTCGCGCACTCCGGCGCCTCCGCTCTCGGTCTGTTCGAGGCCAGCCTCGACAGGATCGACCGCGCTGGCGAAGTAATCATAGACGCGGCCTCGAAGTGGGCGCGCGCCAGCGCGCTTCCGGAGATCTTCGCTCCGCTCGATGTCAACACGTGGCTGTCGTACCGCTTTCTCGTGCACGCGAAAAAGCCCGCCGGGCCCCCGCTGTACAGCTGGGAGCCGGCCCAACCGCCGGAATACCGCGAGCTGTTCCAGCGTCTGGGCTTCGAGGAAGCGGAGCGATACCACACCATCGGCCTGCAGCATGCCGGCGACGCTGGACTCGCTGACGGAATCCGGCAGACGGCGCCCGCGCGCGCTGCCGCCGAGCATGCCGGCTACCGGTTCGAGCAACTCAGAAATGCCGACGACATCGGTGCCCTAATCGACGAGCTGCACCCGCTGTGCGTGGACGCGTTTCGGGACAATCCCCTGTTCGAGCCGGTCCCGCTGGAGGTATTCCGGCGGCTGCAGATGGCGGCAGCCGCCACGCGCGACTGCTCGCTCAGTCACGTAGTCCGGCAACCCACGGGCGCGCTCGCCGGCTTCGTGTTCGTTTTCCTGGACCGCGGAGAGGTCGTCATCAAGACGATCGCCGTCAGGCCTGAGGCGCGCGGGCGGCACATCTCCACCGCGCTGGTGCACGTAGTGCTCGCGGCCGCCGCCGAGCGGGGTTACGAGACCATCGTGTCCGCGCTCGTGCGAGAGGGGAATACCAGTGAGTTTCTCTCGCGGAGCCACATGCACGAGGACGTGCGGACGTGGCGGCGCGACTACGTTCTGCTTCGCAGGCGGGTCGGCGAATGACCGTCACTCCCGGACCGCGCGGCCGCGAGCTCCTTCGGACGATGCTGGGAAGACGCAACAATCCGGTGCGGATGTTCGAGACCCTGCGGGACCGCTACGGCGAGATCGTACGGGTGAAAGTCGGCGACACCAGCAATTTTATCGTCAGCGGTGTCGACGCCGCGAAGCACGTGCTCGTGGATAACCACCGCAACTACTCCAAAGGTCCCGCCTACGAGTTGCTCGCCGCAATCCTCGGCGAAGGGTTGATCACGAGCGAAGGCGAGCACTGGCGGCGGCATCGGCGAATCGTACAACCCGCGCTGCAGAAGGAGCGCATGCACGCGTTCGTAAGCATCATGGCGCACGCGGCCACCGTGGAGTCGCGGCGCTTGCAGGGGAGCGGCGGGCTGCGTGGGACAGTGGACGTGTTCCCCTCAATGATGGACCTCGCGCTCCGCATTGTCGCACGCGCGCTGCTCGGAACCGGGGTCGAGGGCAAGGAGACGGAGATCGAGCGGGCGCTCACCGAAGTGCTGGATCACATCGAGCGGCTGTCGGTGTCGCGCCTTCGTCTGCTCGAGCTGCTTCCGTGGGGGAGCAGATTCCGCGACGTACGAAAAAGGATCGCGATGCTCCCCACGAAATCGAACCGGCGGTTCCGCGATGCCGTCGCGTCCCTCGACACGCTCATCTACGACGTGATCGCGCGGCGGCGCGCGGCGCTGTCTGCCCACGACGAGCCGCAGGACCTGGTCGGCCAGCTCCTGCTCGCGAAGGACGACGGTGCGAACGCGTTGACGGACGTGGAGATTCGCGATGAAGTCATGACCATGTTCCTGGCCGGACATGAGACCACGGCTACCTCGCTTTCGTGGTGCCTGCACCTGCTCGCGACGCACGAGAAGGAGCAGACCGCTGTCGCACGGGAATCCATCGAGGTCCTAGGCGGCCGCGACCCTCAGGCGTCTGACCTGCCGCAGCTTCGGCACGCGCGCGCCGTCTTCGACGAAGCGATGCGACTATACCCGCCCGTGTGGCGCATCAGCAGGTTCGCACGCGAGCAGGACTCTATCGATGGACATGAAATCCCGCGGGGTTCGGTGGTCGTGGTCGCGACGTATCTCCTCCATCGCGATCCCCGTTACTGGGACCGACCCGCCGAATTCGATCCGGCGCGGTTCTCGCCCGAGAGCGCGGGACAGCGGCCGCGGCTCGCGTTCATGCCCTTCGGCGCGGGGCAGCGCATGTGCATCGGCGCCGCGTTCGCCACGGCCGAGGCGCAAGTCATTCTTTCGATGCTGTGCCGCAAGCTTGTGTTCGAGCCCGCGAGCGGCGCGCACCCCGAATTCGAGCCGCGCGTGACGCTGCGGCCAAAAGGCGGGCTCCCTCTCCGCGTGCGCACGCGCGAGTCGTGGGCAGGCGCCAAGTGAAGCGGATCGCCGGGTTCATCGTTCGCAGGCGCAAATGGATATTCGGGCTCTGGGCGTTTGCCGCGCTCATATTGATCCCGCCGGCGGCGCGCGTCGAACGCGAGCTCGAAGTGGCCGCGCGGGTTCGCGGGAGCGAAGCGGAGGCCGTCGGCGATGCCTTACGCACGCGGTTTGAGTCGCCGTTCGCGCAGTTCGCGCTGCTCGTGGTGACCGGCGTACCTGCTCCCTCGAGTTCGGCGGGGGCGGCGGTACTCCGATCGCTGGTCGCAAGTGTGGACAGCGTGCCTGGCGTAAGCGGCACCTTCTCGTACCTCGACGTCTCCGATACGCTCTTCGCGGGAAAGAACGCTTCAGGCACATACGTCGTGGTCGGCCTGGATCCCGCCGACGGGCGCGTGGACGACATGGTGGTCCCCCTGCGCACGGCATCACAGCGAATCGCCACGCGCCTGCGCGCGACGCATCCGGGAGCGCGGCTCCGCTGGACCGGCGAGGTACCGATCAATTTTGACCTGCGCCTGACGAGCGCCGACGAAGCGCGGCGCGCCGAGCGCAGCGTCCTCCCTCTCACGCTGGTGCTGCTACTACTCGCGTTCGGCGCCGTCGTGGCGGCGCTGCTGCCGCTGCTGGCCGCTGCCCTCGCGATCACCATCACTCTCGGAGCGGCCGTTCTGATCAATGGCGTGTGGCCCCTCTCGATCCTGCTGCAAAACACGGTGTCCATGATCGGCCTAGGAGTGGGCATCGACTACGCGCTGCTCACAGTGAGCCGGTTCCGCGAAGGGCTGGCCGCGGGCCTCGACCGGGAGGCCGCCGCCATCGAGACGGCCGAGCACGCGGGTACGACGGTGGTCTTATCGGGCCTGGCGGTGATGATCGGGTTCGTGGCGCTCCTACTCGTCCCGCTGAACGAACTGCAGTCCACCGGGCTCGGAGGCCTGCTCGTAGTGGGACTGTCGGTCCTCGCTGCGGCGACGCTGTTGCCGGGCATCCTCGCGATCCTCGGTCCGCGCGTGGACAAGGGGAGCATCTTCCGGCGGCGCGCAGCCGCAGTCGGCGAGTCACGGCGCTGGCGCGCCTGGGGGAGGTGGGTCGTCCGCAACCCGGTCCTGGTGCTGGTTGTCGCCGGCGCGCCGGTGATCGCGCTGGCCTTCCAGTCAACGCGTCTGAACGCCGAGCTGCCGCGAGGCAACTGGCTCCCCCCGCACATGGAATCAGCGCGCGCGCTGAGCGACCTCTCGGCCATGGATCGCGGCGGCGTAGTCAACTCGCTGCGCGTGCTCGTGGATCTGCCGAGCGGAGTCACAGTGCTGGACAGTGCAGGCTGGGCGGCGGCGCGGCGCGTGACCGCGCGCCTGCGGGCCGACAGGAGAATCGGACGCGTGCAGTCTATCGCGACCGTGCTCCCGTTCGACCAACCGAGCGAGTTGTTCCTCGCGCAGGTGCCGAATAACGTGCGGCGCGCGCTGGTGACCGCGGACCTGAGCGGGTTCGTGCTCGAAGTCGTCCCGAACGGCGATGTAGCGTTCAACGATCTGACGCAGCTGACCCGCGACCTCCGCGCGCTGGACCACTCCGCGATCAGCGGAGTGCCCGGTACCCGGATTCGCGTCGGCGGCATGCCCGCCTTTAACGCCGACTATATAGACGTGATCGGGAAGCGATTCTTCGGCGTCGTCACACTGGTCGTGCTCGCCACCATGATCGCTCTGATGGCGGGATTTCGCTCAGTGCTGATTCCGGTAAAAGCGGTGGCGCTCAATCTGCTGTCGGTCGCCGCGGCGTTCGGCGCGCTCGTGCTCGTGTTCCAGGACGGGCATGGATCGAGGCTGCTGGGAATGACCGAGCCGCTGCACGGAGTTTTTCCCGCGGTGCCCATCCTCGTCTTCTGCATAGTGTTCGGGCTCAGCATGGACTACGAGGTATTTCTCGTCTCACGGGTGGCGGAGGCGAGGCGCACGCACGCCGACAGCGACGCGATCATCGAAGGGCTGGCGCGCACCGGCGGTGTGATCACCAGCGCGGCCGCGATCATGATCGTCGTGTTCGCCGCTTTCACGCTCGGCGACTTCCTATTCATAAAGGCATTGGGCTTTACGCTTGCGGTCGCGGTGTTGTTGGATGCGACGGTCGTACGTATCGCGATAGGGCCCGCGCTGCTGCAGCTCGCCGGGCGCTGGAACTGGTGGCCGGGCGACCAGCGGGCGGATCCGGTCGTCGCGGCGGCGGACAGGCAATAAGTTCACACCATGGAAATTCGCGGCACTGACCGGGACGCCGCTGGTGATCCTCTGGGAGAAAAGCTCGCAGCCTCGCTCGGAGCTACCTACGAGCTGCGGCGCGAGCTCGGCGGGGGCGGAATGTCACGCGTGTTTCTCGCGCACGACCGGTCGCTCGGCAGGGACGTCGTCGTGAAGCTGCTGCTTCCGGAGCTGGCCGCGGGGATATCCATCGCGCGGTTCCGGCGCGAGATCGCGCTCGCGGCCCGTCTGCAGCACCCGAACATCGTGACCGTGCTGACCGCGGGCGATGCCGATGGCCTGCCCTTCTTTACGATGCCGTACGTGCGCGGCGAGTCGCTCCGCGCGCTGCTGGACCGCGGCGAGCGGATCGAGATTCGCCGGGCGATACGCATCCTGCGGGACGTGTCGTGCGCACTGGCCCGGGCGCATGAGGAGAGCGTAGTGCATCGGGACATCAAGCCGGCGAACATACTGCTGTCCGGTGGCGCGGCGATGGTGACTGATTTCGGCGTGGCCACTGCGCTGACCTCGGCACGCGAGCCGGGCGCCAACACGGGCGACTCCACTCTCACCCTCGCCGGAACGTCGCTGGGCACTCCGGACTACATCTCGCCGGAACAAGCCACAGCGGACCCTGCGATGGATCACCGCTCCGACATTTATTCGCTCGGCGTCACCGCATACCACCTGCTCGCCGGCCACACGCCGTTTCAGTCAGGCTCGCACCGGGCGGCAATCACCGCGCACCTCACCCAGACGCCGCCCGACCTCGCGACACAGCGCGAGGACATTCCGCCGGCGCTCGCCGCGCTCGTCATGCGCTGCATGGAGAAGGATCCCGCCGCGCGTCCGCAGACGGCGGAGCAGATCGTTGACGAGCTGGACCGCATCTCACCCGACATGCCGGCGAGCTTGCCGGTGTCGACAGCACCGCGGCGTCCTCTGTGGATGACCCGCGCGGTCATCGGCCTGCTGGTCGCAACGTCTCTCGGACTGGCGATTCTCAATTACGTGACCCGTCCCTCTTCCGAAACCCCTCGCGGCGCGGCCGCGCAGAACGGTGATACCGATGTCCCGGCAGCGCGCGACGCGTATGCCCGGGGTGTGGATTATTTCCAGCGCTCCCGGCAGGACAGCGCGAATGCCCCTTTCCTCGCGCCGGCGATCGAAGCGTTCGAGGAGGCGGTGAGACTGGATCCGCGTTACGCGCAGGCGTTCGCCAAGCTTGCCGAGGCGCGGTTCTGGTGGGCCACGCTGGACCCGGCCGACGCTTCCAGGATGGCTCTGTTCAACGAGGCGCTGGACAGCGCCATTGCGATTAACCCGGGCCTACCCGAAGTGCGCGCGGCTCAGGCGTTGAGATTGGATCACTGATTTAAATACAGCTAGTGCCGGAACCTGACCCGGGGCAAATACTCCGGGCGCGGCTCCTATCGCACGATCATGATGTGCGCCCATGGCTTGCCCGGAGCCATGAGCCAGGGGGTGCCGCGCATCGCGTCCGTCGTCAATCCGGTCGACTTGGTGGTCGCGCCCGGCATGTAGACCACTTCGAGGTATGACGGGCTCTTTATCGCCGCCGTCGCCACGTTCACGCTGTCGTCCGCGGCGTAAATCTGGTAGAGCACCGCGTTCGACGGCATCTTGATCCTCCCCGCGCGAATGTCCGCCAACCGGAGGCTGTCGCTCAGCTCACGCTTGTTGCCGAATCGCGCGCGGATCTCGCGCCCGCGCGCCATGAACGGCTCGAGCGATTGGTGGTAGCACGACGCGTGGAAGCGCGGCTCTTTCGGGTCGTCGGCCAGGCAGATGATTCCGTTGTCGCCCAGGCGAAGGCGCACGAGCTGCCCGTCGGGCCGGTAGCCAAGCACCGTCGAAGCGTCGCGAAACCCCTTAGGCGCGGGCAGCACCGCGAGCGCGATCTGCTGGGCGGGCGAGGGTACTTGCACGGGGGGAGCCTGCCCGACTGCGACTGCCGGCAAAACGGCGCCTAGGGCGAAGGCGACAAAACGCTTCATTTCGATGATCTCCCTTCTGGTGGCGGTTCGGTGACGACATGCGAAGGTATCGGTCGCGGACGTTTCCGGCCAGCCCGCGCCGATCCAGCCACCGCCCGGCCGCTCAATCCACGCTGGCGGTGCTTCCGAGGGTGTCGAGGAGCGCACGCGCCACTTTAGCGCTTCTGCGATGAAACGCCGGGTTCAGCCGCAACGACTGCTGCAGATACGCCCGCGCCCGGGAATCGTCGCCTGACGCCCGATGGATAACGCCGGCGTGGTACCAGACCACCGCATCCGAAGTATTCGACCGCAGCGCTTTCGCGATCGCCGCGCGCGCCTCGGGAATTCGGTTCGATTTATGGTAGGCCCAAGCCAGCAAATCGTAGCCTTGAACGTCGCCACGCTCGCGCGATTCCCGCTCCAGAAGCGGAATGAGATCGCGGCCGGCAATTCCCCAGTTCATGCGGTACGAATGCCACGCGCGCTCAAATGAGCCTCCATCCGCGCCGATGACTTCTGCGACTTCCGCCTCGATCGCGACGGCTCGCGCCGCATCGCCCGACTCGCGATGCGCATTCGCCAATGTGAGCAGCGTTTCCGGGGTGCGGCTCGCCGCCACCGCGGTGCTCGCGTGCCGTACGGCCGATCGCGGATTGCCAAGCGCCATGTCGAGCTCGGCGAGCGCTTTGTGCGCGCGGTAATCCCCGGGATTGACCGCGAGCGCGTGCTCGAACGATTCGCGGGCGCGCCGCGGACTGCCATGCCGGCGATAGTGATCCCCCAGGCGAAAATGAAACCACGCCACCTGCTCGCGCGGCAGGTCGCGCCGCTGATCCGCCTGCGCGGCGAGCTCCTGGAGCATGCGCCGCGCCGATTCAAAACGCCCATTTACCTCCTCCCAGCGCGCCAGTCGCGGCCCGATGGAAAGGTGCGTCGCATACCGGCCGAGCCCGGTGAATCCCTGCGCCGCTGCCCCGTAGTCGCCGAGCTCCATGTCGATCTCCGCCAGCAATGCGCGGTACTGGGCGACCTCGGGCTCCGCTGCGTGGGCGTCGGCGGCCGCGGCACGCGCTTCCAGAAAGCGATGCTGCGCTAGCAGCGCGGAAGCGAGGACCACGTACGTCTTGGCATTCCGTTGGGTCCGCAGCGCCAGGGACCTGCGAGCCATCTCCTCGGCGATCGGATAAAACGTTTCCTGCCCGGTTTCGCGCGCTTTCTGGACGTTGAGCGCGGCGAGCTGGGCCAGCGCGAGGGCGCTGACCGGATCCATGTTCAACGCCACGTTCCAGACCCTGATCTGATCATCGCGCGAACGTCGGTCGAGCGACGCTGCTTCCGCGAGCCTGTCTCGCTCTGCACGCTGATCACGGCGCGACCGGAGCTCGGTCACCAGCAGAAACGTCAGCGCGATAGCGGCGGGCACGGCAATGGCGGCGACAATGCGAGCGCGCCGCCCCGAACGGAACGCGCTACGAGGCTGTGTAGCTGGCCTCGTAGCGCGAACCGCCCGGTCTTTAGACTGCTGCATTACGGGCGCGGATTTTCCAGGTAAGGAAACGTCGTGCTGAAGCTGCGGACTGACGGCGGAACGAAGTCCGAAATAAGCCCGGGATTCTCGCTTGCGGTGGGATCGACCGCTTTGCCGTACACCGCGGACAGCCCAATATCGACTACGTCATCGGAAAGCCTTCTTCCACCGTAACCGTTGCTGAGCGCCCACGACAGCCACAGCTGGCCGGTGCCCGGCGCGCGATTCGGGAATACCATGAGCATGTCGGGCGATAGGACAGCCGCCAGCGTGTTCCCAATCGTGGCGGGACGTCCCTGCGAGGCAACGAAAATCTTGATATGCCCCGGGACATCAGTCCCACCCGCTGGCATTGAAAACGGATCGAATTCAGGTCCCTTGGTGTTGTGCAGGCCGTGATCACGCTTGGGGAAGAACACCTCGCTCACGAGCGGATTACCCAGCCGCTCGATCTGAGTGAACCGGCGCGTCGTGTTCGAACCTGTCGGACCTGTGAAGTCGTCGTCGTCATCATCGCACGCGGCGACCGCAACTACCAGCAATACGGCGCCGCACGCACGGCGCAAAAGAGCTCTATTGAAGCGTGAATTGGATTGTGTCATGATCGCCTCAGCGACTGATTGTTGACCAGAGCCCGAACTTCGCGTCCGCTCCACTGGACGTCACGAGCTGCGCCTTCGGCAGTTCCACGACGATTGCGAGCGTGTTGAACGGGCGCAGAAAATCGATGCCCGGATTGCGGAAGGACTGCGCCGTCTGGTTAGTCGGTACGGACAGCGGTCCCGTTGACGGCCGTCTGTCGGGAAGGATCTCGAGAAACCGCTCGAGATCGATGAAGAACGGATCCGCTCTCAATCCCGTGAACACCTGCATCCCGGGAGACGCGCCGAGCGTGCCTCCAACAGCACCGCTGACGACTGTGCCTCCGTCGATCAGCCTGTTCACGGTTCCTTTAGACGCCGGGGCTGCTGGCCCGCGGACCGTGACGTTCTGCGACGATCCCGTGCCTCCGTCGAACGTGACCTGGATGACCAGGTCCTCGCTATTGTCGGCCGTGTTGTCGACCTTGAACTGATACAGCAGATTCGGATCAAACGACGCGTTCTGTCCGGAGATTGGCGACGATGTCGTCAGAACGAGTGTGATGCGATCGGCGCTCGAGCCCGGGAACGCGTAGACATCATTGATGTCCATTCTCGGATTGAGCTCCACTTCCGGCGTGTCCTGGTGATCTGACGCGATCGCCCGCCCGGCGATCAACGCAGCTACCCCGAACACCGCCACCAGCGCGGGTGCCGCCCACTTTCTGCGCGGCAGTACTGTTCCAGCCATGAAACCTCCCTGGGTGTGTCGTACGGCACCCGGCTTACATAGCCGGGGCGCTTCTCGGCTACCTCTAACGTAAGGGAGGGGCAGTGCGGTATTTTTAGTGCAGCAGTCTGTGCCATATGTTTTGTCTGATGCATTACGCAGGAGCTAGGTGCCGCGTCGCAAGCTGGAAGGAGTGACAACCGTACTCCGCGACCGGATCCGGGACGCGACCGGGATGGGTGCGCTTGCCGCCGGTGACCGGCTCCCGGGAATGCGGGCTTTGGCGGCAGACATGCAGGTCGACCCCCGCCTGATCGCGGCGGCACTCCGGCAGTTGCAGCAGGAAGGTCTTATCGAGGTGCGGCCGCGGTCGGGAGCGTACGTAGCAGCCACCCAAGCGGCCTCATCGACAGCTCCCGCTCTCTCCCGCGAATGGACGGTAGAGATCGTATCGCAGGCCGTCGAGCGCGGAGTGGCGGCCGATCGGGTATCAGCGGCGCTCGAGTCGCTGACGGCAACCGACAAGCTGCGCGCCGCCGTGATCGCCACTACCTCCGATCAGGCGGTTGGCATCGTCCGGGAGCTACAGGAAAACTACGGCATCCCGTCAGCGGCCATTTTCCCGGAGCAGCTGGCGGGAGGGAGGCTGCCGCCGGCCTTGAAGCGCGCGCAGCTAATGGTGACCACCGGAGACCTCAAGGCTCCCATGACGTCCCTGTCAGCAGCGCTTCACAAACCTCTGATCATCGTGCGCGTGCGCCCCGACCTCCTCAGCGACGAGTGGATCTCCTTCATGAAAGGACGCGTCTACGTGATCGTGGCAGATCCAAGGTTTCGCGCGGTTCTGCGTGACGCGCTGAAGCCCGTGCCCGGGTCCGGCAACGTCACGATTGTCCTCGCGCACGGCCTCGACCTGGCGTCGATCCCAGCCGATGCGCGAACCTATGTGACCGAGAGCGCGCGCAGAATGTTGGGACGCGAGGGGTTGCCCCGTCGCCTGATCCGTCCGCAGCGAATTCTCTCCAGCGAGACCGTGCGACAGATCGTGACGTTCCTCGTCGCGCACAACGCCGCGAAGCAGATGCGGCATTAGGATGAATTCGCAGGAGGAGAGCGCCGGCCGTTTCCTGGATATCGCAACCTGGAGCCGCCGGGAGCACTTCGAGCTCTTCCGGAGCTTTGCCAACCCGTTCTTCAG
>JBPCPS010000105.1:0-5338 GCA_050998915.1 Gemmatimonadaceae bacterium | reverse complement strand
GTCTTCGCGGTGTGGGAGCAGGACAGGCGGTGCGCGACGTGGGAGGCGCTGCGGGTCGCGGGTGATTCGCTGCCGCTCGCGCCGGCTGGGAACGGGATGAACTCGCCGCGCCCGCTGAGCAGGCGCGACCTGATCTTCATGGACTATTTCGCGCTGGGGCTGAGCACGCGCGGACACCCGATGGAGCATCTGCGACCCAAGCTGAGCGGCGTCGGCGTCGTCGGTAGTCGGGACTTCCCGCAGCTGCGCCACAGGGAGAGCGTGCTGGTGGCCGGCCTCGTGACGGTGCGCCAGAGACCGGAGAGCGCGGGCGGCACGATCTTTCTCCTGCTGGAGGATGAGCACGGCTTCATGAACATCATCGTGCCGAGCAAGCTGGTGGACGAGTTCGCCGAGCCGGTGAAGTTCGCGACGTTCATCATGGTGCGGGGGAAGTTCGAGCGGGACGGCGCGGTGATGAATGTGGTGGGGGAGAAGTTCCGCGAGCTCAGGGTGAAGGGGTTGGCCCACCAGTCGCACGATTTTCACTGACGGGAGCTGTTAGCTGTTGGCTATTGGCTGGCTTTTGGCTTGACGGTTGCAGGTTGGGCTGGGCACACACTCACAGGGAGTAGCAATGACTGAGCATACGGATCCTGTCTGCGGGATGGTGGTCATGCCCGAATCGGCGGAAGGGAAGGCAGAGTACCTGGGGAAGACCTATTACTTCTGCTCCGATCAGTGCATGAGGGTGTTTCAGAACGATCCGGGCAAGTTCGCTGCGCAACCGACCAACAGTCGTGACCGTTAACGGTTGACTATTTACCAGTCAGTTGACCAAAACCAACACTTCCGACCAGTTACGCATCCCTGCTGTTCAGGTCAAAAAAGCCCCCTTCTTTCGACGAGGGCTTTCGTAGTACCTTGATCCTCGTACCCACATCCAAGCCTCCCCAATGATCGACAAGCTCGACTACCCGCTCCTCTTCCTTCGCACTCTGGCCGCGGCTTCGCTGACTTCAATCGCGCAACCGTCCGCCACACCCGCACAAGGCTCCACGGCCAGCGGGACTCGCACCCCCGCCTCGGCGGCGGCGCAATTCGATCTCCTTATTCGCGGCGGGCGCGTTTTGGATGGGAGCGGAAACGCGTGGGTCCGCGCGGACGTGGGCATACGGGGCGAGCGCATCGCCGCCATTGGCGATTTGCGTGGCTCATCTGCTACGACGACGATCGACGCGCAGGGTTTATACGTCGCGCCTGGATTCATTGATACGCATTCGCACGCGGGCGAGTCTCTCCAGCGCGCGGGGCTGCGCTCGGCCCGGCCGCTACTGGCCCAGGGCATAACCACGGTGTTCGTGAACCCGGACGGCGGCGGCCGTGCCGATCTCGACGCGCAGCGGACCGCGCTGTCCACGGGCGGCGTTGGTGTAAACGTCGCGCTCATGGTCCCGCATGGCTCGGTGCGGCGCGCCGTCATGGACATGGCCGATCGCGCGCCCTCGGCGGTCGAGCTACGGCGAATGGAAGACCTCGTCGAGCAAGGCATGTCAGCGGGAGCGTTCGCGCTGTCCAGCGGTCCGTTTTACGCGCCCGGGAGTTTCGCAAAAACCGACGAGCTCGTAGCCATCGCGCGTGTCGCCGCGCGCTATGGCGCGCCGTACCAGAGCCACATTCGCGACGAGAGCGACTATGGAATCGGCCTACTGGCTGCCGTGGAGGAAGTGATCACTGTCGCGCGCGAAGCGGGCACGCGCGGCGTCGTCACTCATGTCAAGGCGCTGGGCCCGAACGTATGGGGCTTTTCGGCAGCGATCGTCGAGCGTGTCGAGCGGGCCCGCGCAGAGGGGGTGGAAGTTTTCGCGGACCAATACCCGTATGAAGCGTCGCAGACGTCGCTTTCCGCCGCGCTGCTTCCGCGCTGGGCGCAGGCCGATGGCGACGACTCGTTGCGCGCCCGGATCGCCGATCCCGCGTCGCGTGCCCGCATCGTCGCCGCGATGCGGGATAATCTCGCCCGCCGGGGCGGGGCAGACCGCATGCGCATCGCAAGCTTTCGCGGCGATACGTCGATCGAAGGACGAACGCTGGCGGACGTCGCGTCCACTCAAGGCCAGGATGCCGTGGACGCCGCGCTCGCGCTCATTGGTCGCGGGGGGGCCGGTATCGTGTCGTTCAACATGAGCGATGCCGACATCGAGCGGCTCATGGTCCAGGAATGGACGATGACTGCATCGGATGGCGCTCTCGCCGTGCCCGGCGAAGGCGTGCCGCACCCGCGCGGAAACGGCGCATTTGCGCGCAAGATCCGAAAGTACGTGGTGGAGGACAGGGTGATGGATCTCGCTTCGGCCGTTCGCAGCATGACGTCGCTGCCGGCGGCAGTCTACCGCGTGCCGGATCGCGGCTGGCTGCGCCCCGGAGGTCAGGCCGATGTGGTCATTTTTGATCTTGCTCGCGTGCGGGACCGCGCCACCTATGATGATCCGCACCAGATGGCCGAAGGAATGGTCCATGTGCTGGTGAACGGGCGGTTCGCGATTCGCGACGGCGCGTTTACGGAAACGCTCGCCGGACAGGTGCTCCGGGCTGCCAGATGACGCGCTCCGCTGCCGGCTCGGGCCGGATGCGCCGGGGAACATCGATCATCGCCGCGCTCACTGCTGTCAGCGTCGTGGCAACGATCGTCGACGCGCAGCAGACGGCGGACGACGACAACCTGTCCGCGCAAGTGGAGGTAATTCGCACCACGCACGGCATTCCCCACATTCGCGCCACGAGCCTGCGCGCGGCGGCGTACGCGCTCGCATATGTGCAGCTCGAAGACTACGGCGCGGGTGTAGCTGTCGGCCTCCTCCGGGCCCGCGGAGAGATGGGGCGCTGGTTCGGGTTGGATAGCGTGGAGACCGACTTCGCAGCCCAGAGGTCATACCGTATTGCCGTGCAGAGCTACGGTCGCCTCGAAGCGGATACGAGGGCGGTGTACGAGGGCTTCGCGGCCGGCGTCAATCGCTACATCGCGCTGCACCCGCAGGAATTTCCTGCTTCGTTCATTCCGCGGTACACAGGTTACGACGTGGCTGCGCGTGACGTGGAAGTCGCTTCGCAGGCAGAGGCGCGCCGCTTTCTCGCGCGCATCGGAGTGGTGCCAAGTGGAGCTGCCGTGCCCGCCCCGCGCCCCCCGGGAGTCGATCCGGAGGAGGACGGATCGAACGCGTGGGCATTTGCGCCGAGTCGAACCAGATCCCGCCGGGCGATACTCCTACGGAACCCGCATCTGGCCTGGACGGCGGGCTATTACGAGGCCCACATCAGCGTGCCTGCGGTGTTGGAATTCTACGGCGACTTCCGCATCGGCGGTCCGTTCGGCGTCGTAGGCGGATTCAACCGTCACCTTGGCTGGGCGACCACGAACAACGCACCGGACCTGGACGAGATCTATGCGCTCGAAGCCGATACCGCGCGGGCCGACCATTACCTGTTCGACGGCGCGTCCATCCCGCTGGAGCGTGAGCTCGTCACTGTTCCGTACCGCAACGGCGGTGCGACCTCGACGGTGACGCGCGAGTTCTGGCGAACGCCGCTCGGCCCGGTGATCCATCGCGACAGCGGCAAGGTGTACGTGCTGCGCGCCGCGGGCGACGGCGATTATCGCGCCGGCGAGCAGTTCCTCCGGATGATGCGCGCCCGCTCTCTGGCCGAGTGGAAGGAGGCAATGCGCATGCGGGCTCGGGTGAACTCGAGCTTCACCTACGCGGACCGCGCAGGGAACATCTATTACGTGTGGAACGCGGCCATTCCCGCGTTGCCTCACAGAAGCGGCGGGGACACGGTCGCGGTGCCTGCTCGTGGCAGGGCGGACGTGTGGACGCAGTACGTGTCGTTCGATTCTCTGCCGCAGCTGCTCAATCCGCGGGGCGGATATGTGCGCAACGAGAACGACGCTCCGTACCACACGAACCTGCGGCAGATTCTGGATCGCAGCCGTTACCCGGCCAACTTCCCGGAGCCTTCGCTCCGCCTGCGCAGCCAACTGAGCGTGGTCCTGATAGACAACGACAGGCGGTTGACGCTCGAGGATGTGATACAGCTGAAGCACTCTTACCGGATGTTGCTGGCAGACAGAGTCAAGGATGATTTGCTCGCCGCCGTGCGCGGTTCGCGGCCGGATTCGCTGGTGTCACAGGCCGCGGAGGTAATCGCGAGATGGGACAACACCACCGCGCATGAGAGTCGTGGGGGGGTGCTGTTCGAGACCTGGTGGCGTGAGTACACCGATCACGTGAGCCCCGATTCGATGTACGCGCACGCGTGGACACCCGCTACGGCACTGGCGACTCCTCGCGGGCTCAGGTATCCGGCGCGTGCCGCCACCGCGTTTGCCGCGGCCGTCGCCGAAACGAGTCGTCGACACGGCCGGTACGACGTTTCCTGGGGCGAAGTGCACCGTGTGCGTCGCGGAGCCGTCGACGAGCCGGTGGGCGGGTGCAACGGCACGCTCGGCTGTTTTCGCGTCCTGAATTTCCGCGCGGATCCCGACGGGCGGCGATCGGTGGTAGGCGGAGATGGATGGGTACTGGCGGTGGAGTTTACCGATGTGCCGCGAGCTTACTCGATTCTCGCTTACGGCCAGAGTCCGAACCACGAATCTCCGTTCCACTCGGATCAGGCGGCGATGTTTGCCCGCGGAGAGATGAAGAAAGTCGCGCTGACCGGGCGAGATGTGGACGCGCAGGCGATCCGGCGGTACCGACCGGGGCAATAACTACCACATAGAACCGACAAGCTGATAGCTACCAGCAAAAAGCTGACAGCCGCGAGCCTTTGTGGTGCTCGTAGCTGGCAGCTTTCAGCTGGTAGCTATCACCTTTGCAGTTCTATTTGGCAGTCGCCGTTACGCATTCCGGTTGATGCACGTCTGCGTCTCGGGCGTCACGGTCACGTTCGGGTTGTTGGCTTCGGAGAACGGCACCAGGAAGTTCACGTCGGTTCCGTAGTTTCCGCCCTTGTGCCACACACCCGTCGGGAACACGGTGTTAGGTGCGCGACCGTACTGCCTTATAAGGCGACGCAGGTCGCCCGTTCGCGTGCCGCGGCCAAACAGCCAGAACGCTCGCTCGCGGAAGAGCTGGTTCTCTCTCCCTGCCGTGGTGATGCCGTCCGGCAGCTGCTGGAGACCCGTGACGGGGAGCCGAAGGGTGTTCAGCGTCTGCAGCGACTGCGTCGTCGCTCCCGCACGAAGCTGCGCCTCGGCTTCGATGAGTCGTGCTTCGGTGCCGATGAGGACCGCCACCGGCGATTCACGTGCGGGCCACAGCATCTGCACGTAGAACGGCGTGGTCAGATCGTCGCGGTC
>JBPCPS010000043.1:0-3907 GCA_050998915.1 Gemmatimonadaceae bacterium | reverse complement strand
CACCGCGATACCGGTGGGCACGATCCCCGCCGCTTCCCTGATCAGTGGATACGAGCCGAGTAGCTGGCCCGGCCGGTGGGGCAGGAGATCAGGACCACCCACGCCGACGCCGAATTCCCTGGCCGCTGCGTAGACGGCACGCAAATACCCTTTGTCGTTAGTGGCACGCCACTCCCCGGGCATGAAGTTGCCGTACTGCATCGCGACCGACGTGGGGAAAGCCCGCTTCAGCGCGCGCATGTTCGTGATGATCGCGTCCCTGTAGCGCTCGAAGGAGAAGCCGCTCGGGAACAGGCGTCCGGTTTCCCCGAAGCCCACGGAGCCTTCGGCGAAGTTGATCCCTTCCACACGCCCGTCGAACTCGCGACCCAGAGCGTCGAGCAACCGGTGGAATCTCTCCTGCACTGCTGGGTCCCAGCGTCTTGCCGCCCAGCCCCCAACGACAGCGTTCTGCTCGTCGGTGCCCGTGAACTCGTACTGCTTGTCAGCCCCACCGTTATAGATCGGGTCGAGCAACAGATACCGAGGGACATTCACGCGCGACGCGCTGAACGTCACATCCTGTAGCTGGATGAACAGCTTTTTGCCGCGAGATTGCAGAAATGCCAGGTCTTCGCGAATGAGGCTGAAATCGTACGAGTCCTTGTCCGGCTCTAGCTGTCTCCACGAATACGCCACCTGCGCGCCTTCCAGCGCGCTGGTCTCGAGAAACGAAGTGGCCTCGCGAATTTTCTCCCGGTCCATGCCGAAGAAGACGTAATGATGTAGGGCCCGGCTCCCGGGGGCCCGGACGAGAGGAAGCGATATCGCCTTATTGATTGCCTCTTCAGCGAGCGGTGCCATCACCGCATAGCCCGCGACGTTCGGGTGCACGCCATCGCTCGTCAGCTCCGCGCGCAGTCCCCCGAGGCTGTCCGCCATGGCGGAGTGGTAATCCAGATAGACCGCCCCGGTTTCTTCCGCGTACCGCCGGATCCACGCGTTGAGCGCCGCGGTCTTTGGAACTGGATTCAGCCCCCGCTTCCACGGGTAGTCGTACACCGGCAATACTGAGGAAAGCACTACACGAATACCGTTCGCGCGCGCGATCTCAGCCATTGACGCGATGTTATCCGTGATCATCTCGAGCGTAGACGGGCCGGTGTTTCCGGCAACGTCGTTGGTGCCAGCGAGGATCACCACGACCTTGGGTCTCAGACCCACTACGTCCTGTCGGAAGCGTACGAGAATCTGTGGCGTAGTCTGGCCACTGATTCCGCGTCCGATGTATCGCTTGCCGGGAAACAGAGCGGGGAAATACGGTGTCCAGGACTCGGTTATCGAATCGCCTATGTATACGACCCGGTTTTCATTCGGGCCGCGCACCGGCATGCTGTCGTTCGCCGCGCGATACCGGGATGGGCCTGCCCAGTCGCTGCGCATCTGCTCCAGCGCCCTTCGTTGCCGCTCTGCGCGTTGAATCCGGGCGGAGTCGCTTGTGCGGGAAGGAGGAGCTGATTGCGCCGGCAGCGGTTGCGTGCTTACGCCGAACACAAGGACAGCCGCGGAGAGTGCGAGTCGTGTCAGTCGCATGGTCTGGGTGGTCTGGCGGGATTCGGGCCCTTGAATAACGTTACTCCGCATCCTACGACCAGGCTTGCTCACGTGCGATTCGGACTCATTCTTTTGTTGCTGTTGTTCGGGCGTTCCGCCGCCGCGCAGGAGTCCGGTACCGCTGCAGCCGCCGGCGCCACCGTCAGCGGGGTGGTGCATGACAGCATTTCCAAGTCCACACTCGCCGGGGCGTCAGTACAGCTCGCCGGTACTGGAAGTCTGGCCAGCTTTCTCGGCACGGCAATATCGGATGCGGCCGGGAGATTCACGATTCGCGATGTCCCGAGCGGGCGATTCATGCTTGGCTTTTTCCACCCGATGCTTGATTCGCTCGGCCTGGAGCCGCCGTTGCGAGAGGTGCACGTCGAGGGCGTTCGGCCCGTGCGGGCCGATTTGGCAATCCCGTCCGCCGAGCGGCTTCGCTACACGATCTGCAAGCCTCAGACGCGGGCGGATTCCGGCGCCATCGTCGTCGGTATTGTGCGCGACGCCGAACGCGGAACGCCGATCGCGGGTGCGTCCGTAGTCGGCGAGTGGCTCGAGCTATCGCTCAATCGGGCGGGATACACGCGCCGTGTCGCTCGCATCGTCGGCACGACGGCAGAGAACGGGTGGTTCGCCCTGTGCGACGTGCCGAGGCCCGGAACCCTCGAGGTCGTCGCCACCGATGGCACGGATAGCACCGATTTCATCGAGGTGGAGGTGGGGGTGGATGGCTTTCAGCGACGTGATCTGTATCTGGGATCCGCGCGGACCATCGTAATCGGCGCAGCTGCGACGGCGGCCGATACGCTGGCGGTCCCGCCACGCCGTGTTCATGCGGGTGAGGGGCGGCTGCGCGGCACCGTAATCACCGCGGTAGGGGAGAAACCGGTGCCGGGAGCGATCGTGCGCATCACGAATGGCCCCGAAACGCGCGCTAACGATCGGGGCGAATGGACACTGGTTGATGTGCCCTTTGGTACGCGGATGCTCGAGGTTCGAGCGGTGGGCTACTACCCCGACCGCGCAGCCGTTCATGTCGTGCAGGGCGCTACGCCTGTGCGCACGGCGCTGCCGACGATGGCCGCGATGCTGGCAACGGTAAGGATCCAGGCGTCCCGCCTGAACTCGCGCAACGTGGGCGGGTTCGCTGAACGGCGACACATGGGTATCGGCAAGTACCTGACCCGGGACGACATCGCGCGGCGTCAGCCCATTGTCCTTTCCGATCTGTTGCGGATGGTGCCCGGTGTTCGTGTCGAGCCCGCATCTATGGGAGGCACCTTGGTAACCATGCGTGGTATGTTCGCAGGTAGATGCGCTCCCGCGGTGTATCTCGACGGCCATCACATGCGCGGATTCGGCGCGGATGACATCGACGATTTGGCGAGCCCCGACGAGGTTGCGGGAATAGAGATCTACACTCCGGGGACGGTGCCGCCGCAATTCGAGCCCGGCATGAGCGGGTGCGGCAGCATCGTAATCTGGACGCAGCAGCGAACGGGGTCGGCCGGCGGGAGGCCCTTCAAGCAACGGCTCTTCGCCATGTTCGGCGCGGTGGCGGTCGGGCTGATGGTTGGAGCGACGATCCGGTAGTCCCGGTGCCGTTTACGCTCTCAGGGCGGGGAAGGTCAGGGCGGGGACGGTGGACGCTGGTGCTGGGGTGCTGTGTCGCAGCGTCATGTTGTCATTCGCGGCAGCCGTCGGGTGCGGCTGCGTCTGTCCGCGCCGCACCAGCCGCTGCTGCGGCTCCGCGGTCTCAGAACCCGTCTCCGATGGTGGAGCTCGCGCGCCGCCACGATCGCGTTCCGCAGGAGCAGCAGGCAGGCTTTGCATTCAAGAGCGACTCCGTGCTCGCGAGGTCCGTTGACGTATTCATCCCCGCCCCGCCGGGGGCAGCAGGAGATTCGGTGCCGCGCACGCTGTTGGTTCACATCTTCGGCGCGCCGCACGTCCCGATGCACGCCGTGTCGTCAGGCCCCGGGCGATACGTTCTCGCGGTAGTCAACCTCGGTGGAAGCTCCTCAGCGTACGAGCGCGCGCTGTCGGAAGCGGGAGCGTGGGCGCTGCTTCTGAGCCGCGTGCGCGAGGAAACAAGCGCCCGTACGGCGGGGCGCGTGCAGATCGGCCGGGTTGTCGTAAGCGCCTTCAGCGCCGGTTACGGCGGCGTTCGCGGATTGCTCGGTGACGAGCGAACCGCGGCAACCATCCACGGTATAGTCCTGCTGGACGGACTGCACACGGGCTACATCCCGGAGCGCACCGTGCTCGCCGAGGGTGGCGCGTTGGATACGCTGAAGCTCGTTCCTTTTCTGAGGTACGCGCGGCGGGC
>JBPCPS010000213.1:0-3569 GCA_050998915.1 Gemmatimonadaceae bacterium | reverse complement strand
ATTCACGCCGCCGCGCGTAGGCACTTTCATGCATCACTCCCACTCCAACGAAAACCAGCAGGCCTCGTCGGGGCTGGACGGCGCGATCGTAGTAGTGGCTCCCGCGCGGCCGCGCGACAGCGAGACCGATCGCATCATGCTGTTCAGTGACAACGGGCCGACGATCAACTTCCTGAAGCCGCCGCCCGGCACGCTGCTCAATGGCAGGACCGTTACCGATACGCTCGACCTTCGGGCGGGAACTCCGTATCGCTTCCGGCTGATCAACATCCGGACTGATTATCTGCTCGCGCTCGGGGTATTCGACGGCGAGACTCCGGTGGAATGGCGCATCGTCGCGAAGGATGGCGCCGATCTCCCGTCGCACCAGCTCAGGACGAGTGCGGCGAGGCTGGATCATTTCGCGCCCGGCGAGATCATCGATGTCGAGTTCACCCCGCGCGCCGCCGGCGACCTGACGCTCCGTCACGCGGTCGTCGGATTCCCCGGTGACCCGACGAAGGTCGCGATAAGAGTTCGGTAGAGCGCTCCAGTCACTCCAGAGCGGCGAGGCGCGAGCCGGCCTCGCTCCACTCCTCGAGTGACCGGTCCAGCTCGGCCTTGAGCTCGTCCAGCGTCGCGCCGAGCCGCCCGGCATCGGCGGGACCGTTCGGCCGCGTGTACAGCTCGGGGTTCTCCAGCTCCTTCGTCACGGCGGCGATCCGCCCCTCCAGCTGACCGACCCGCGCCTCCGCGTCTTCCAACTTGCGGCGCACGGCGCGCTCGTCGGTACGCCCGCTCGCGCGGCTCCCTGCCTTCGCCGCGCGCTTGTCGCCGCGGGCCACGCGCTGCCGCTCGTGCACTTTGTTGAGCGTCTGCTCCTCTGACGCCTGCACGCGCGCCGCGTGCTCGCGCTCGGCGCTGACTTCCTCCCACTCGGAGAATCCGCCGGGGAACTCGGTGATCCGCGTATCGTGCAGCACCCACACCTTCGAAGTGAGCGCGCGCAGCAGCTCCCGGTCGTGGCTCACCAGCAGCACCGTCCCGTCGTACCGCTCGATCGCGTCTTCCAGCGCCTCGATCGATTCCACATCGAGGTGATTGGTCGGCTCGTCCAGGACCAGGAGATTCGCGCCCGAGAGCATTAGCATCGCGAGCGCGACCCGCGCCTGCTCGCCGCCGGACAGCGAGCCGATGCGCCGCTGCACCTCGTCGCCGGAAAAGTCGAACCGCCCGAGATGTCCCTGGATGAGCCGCCGCTCCCATGTTGGCCTCAGCGCGGCGATGCAGTCATAGATGGAGCTTTCCGAGGGAAGCTGCGACAGGTCCTGTCTGTAATACGCGGCGGAGACGGTTCCTCCAACGCGCAGCTCGCCGGCCGCGAGAGGATGATCGCCGAGCAGCGTCCGGATGAACGTGGACTTGCCGCTGCCGTTGGGGCCGATGAACCCGAGCACGTCGCCGCGCATCACGGCGCCCGTGAAGTTTTTCACCAGGGTGCGATTCTCCACCGCCACGTCCACGTGCAGGGCCGATACGACCCGGTCGCCGCCACGCTCCTTCACCTGAAATCGCAGCGCCATCGTGGCTTCGTCCCCGACGGGCGCGCTGAGCCGCGGCATCCGCTCCAGCCGCTTGCGCCGCCCCTTGGCCTGCCGCGTGTTCTGCCCCGCGAGATTGCGCGCGATGTAGTCGGTCTCCTTCGCGATCGTGCGCTGCTGCTGCGTGAACTGCCGCTGCTGCGCGAGCCGGCGTTCCTCGCGTTGCGCGACGAACGCCTCGTAGCCTCCGGCGTATGCCGCGGCGGAGCCGCCCTCGAAGTGGAGCATGTGGTCCACCGTCGCGGCTAGAAAGGCGCGGTCATGGCTGACCAGCAGCACGGTGCGCGCCATCTCCTTGAGGTACTGCTCCAGCCACCGAGTGGTTTCCAGATCGAGGTGATTCGTCGGCTCGTCCAGCAGCAGGATGTCGGCGGTGCTGACGAGCTGGCGCGCGAGGCCCAGCCGCCCGCGCTCTCCACCACTGAGCGTCGAGACCGGCGTCACACGCGCTCGCGCTGGATCGAAGCCGATGCCGTGGAGGACGGCGTCGATGCGGGACGTAACCTCGTACCCGCCCTCGCGCTCGAACCGTTCGAGATCGCGGCCGTAGCGCGACATCGCGGCGTCGGAGGAATCAGTCGCGAGCGCCTCGGCCTGCGCGACCAGTGACGTCTCGAGCGCGAGCAGCTCGCCGAGCTCGCCGGCGGCTGCCTCCCACACCATCTCCGCCCCGTCAAACGCTCGATGCTGCTCGAGGAGCGATACGCGCAGCCCGGGTTGACGCACTACACTTCCGCACGACGGCTCGAGCTCGCCCGTGAGCAGCCGGAACAGGGTGGTCTTGCCCGTGCCGTTGCGGCCGACGACTCCCCAGCGCTCCCCGGCGGCGACCGTGAACGAGATGTCGGAAAAGATCGTGGAAGCGCCGAAGCTGACTCCCACGCCATTGAAGGAGATCTGTGTCAACGCGGCGGCTGGCGACCGGTCCCGAGCCTAAGCCCTTCGTTCGCCGCGCGTGGCGTCCCCAACCTCACGATCCTGATCGACATGCCGGAAGCTAAAACTCCGAAGCTGATGGGTGGCGCTGGACGGGAAGAAGCGGGTCGCTCGAGGCAGCCCGTACGCGGGCTCCTTAACCCGGCGAACGTCGGTCTGGTGATTGACCTGCTGTGTCCGTTGGTGTACCGTACGATAGAAGACTTTCATTGCGTCGGCCGCCGATACTCTTCGCCGCCGACAAGGCTTTCGAGCCACTTGTCCCCTTTGGTTGATGCTCCGGTTTCGGCAGGCATTGGAGCGTCGGAAACCGGATACGGTGGAACCGGGGACACACAATGATTACCGCTAAAGCTTCACGCAATCCAACCGATATCGACGCCGACATTCGGGCGGAGAAAACGCTGCTCAATGCGGGCGCGCTGCAGAGCGCGATCTTCAACAGCGCCAACTTCTCGAGCATCGCCACCGACGCCGATGGAGTGATTCAGATCTTCAACGTTGGCGCCGAGCGCATGCTCGGCTACGCGGCGGCGGAGGTGATGAACAAGATCACGCCGGCCGACATCTCCGATCCACAAGAGGTGGTCGCGCGCGCCGAGGCGCTGAGTCTCGAGCTCGGCACTCCGATAGCCCCCGGCTTCGAAGCGCTCGTGTTCAAGGCCTCCCGCGGGATCGAAGATATTTACGAGCTGACATACATCCGCAAGGACAAGAGCCGCTTCCCCGCGGTGGTCTCAGTCACCGCGTTACGGGACGCGGACGATCTAATCATCGGCTACCTGCTGATCGGCACGGACAACACGGCCCGCAAGCGCGCGGAAGAGGCCCTGCTCAAGGCGGGCGCATTGCAGAGCGCGATCTTCAACAGCGCCAACTTCTCCAGCATCGCCACCGACGCCAAGGGCGTCATCCAGATCTTCAATGTCGGCGCCGAGCGGATGCTAGGCTACACGGCGGCCGAAGTGATGAACAAGATCACGCCGGCCGACATCTCCGATCCGCAGGAAGTGGTCGCGCGCGCCGCGACGCTGAGCCTCGAGTTTGCCACTC
>JBPCPS010000133.1:0-2786 GCA_050998915.1 Gemmatimonadaceae bacterium | reverse complement strand
GAGGTAGGTCGGCGGGCTGTCGATGAGTAGCGGCGAGCGCGCGAGCGCCCACAGGTCGCACTGGCGCTCGCCACTCGGCACCAGCACGCGCGCCTGCAGCAGGTGCGTCATCTCGTGGGCAACGGTGAACAGCTCGATGCGGCGCGGCCGTAGCCAGATGCCGGGGCGCTCGGGATCGAGCGAGCCCCAGCCCAGGATGCCACGCTTCTGGGCGAGCCCGACCCGGATCGTCACGCCCACCATCTCGGGGAAGAAGCCGCGCACGAACTCGATGCGCTCGCGGATGCGCTCGAAGTGCCGCGAGCGCAGCACCAGGCGCGAGAACGTCCATCGTGGCGGACCGAGATCGAACTCGAGCCCGAGCTGCTCGAGCGACAAGGGCCGTGGCCGCCGCACCGTCGCGGTGCCGACGCGCGGCGCGCGCAGGGTCCGTACGATCAACGAGCGGCGGCGCGGACGGGGCATAGGCGTTGTGGATAGCATAGGGGCGCGTGCCAGCACAACGGAGCGGACCGCGCGTGTGGATGCCAGATGATTCTGTCCTCCCCTAATTGCAACGTGATTATGTCCTCCCCATGGGACATCTCACGATGAGCGACAAGGAAGCGCAGCGGCCCGGGATCGTCCGGGCCGCACTAATGGAGAAGGTTACGAATGCTGAAGGTGCTCTGGCGCTGGGGATCAGCGTGCGGCAGTTCCGGCGTCTGAAGGTGGCCTGCAAGCGCATGGGGGTCGAGGGCTTGATTCACGGCAACCGCGGCCGGCGCTCGGCGCGCCGGCTGAACGAGGCGGACCGTGCTCGGATCGTCGCGCTGATCAACGGGCGCTACGCCGGCCTGAATGACTCTCACCTGACCGAAAAGTTGCGCGAACTCGAGCACCTGGAGATCTCTCGGGAAAGCGTGCGCCAGATCCGCCTCGCCGAGCACATCGCTCCAGTCCGGCGGCACCGTGCACCCCAGCACCGCAGCCGCCGGCTGCGCCAGGCACGCGAGGGCGCGATGGTCCTGATCGATGCCAGCCAGCACCTGTGGTTGGAGGAGCGCGGCCCGCTGTGGAACCTGCTCGGCGCCATCGATGACGCCACCGGCAAGATCCTCGTGCTGCACTTCCGCCAGCACGAGGACCTGCATGGCTACACCGAACTGCTGCGCAGCCTCATCACCGCCCATGGCGTGCCGTGCACCCTGTACGGGGATCGGCTCGGCGTGTTCGTGCGCAACGACGATCACTGGTCACTCGAAGAGCAGCTCGCGGGCGCGCAACGTCCGACCCAGTTCGGCCACATGCTGGCCGAGCTGGCGATTGGCTACATCACCGCCCACAGCCCGCAGGCCAAGGGCCGCATCGAGCGGCTGTGGGAAACACTGCAGGATCGGTTGGTCGCCGAGCTGCGCCTGCGGGGTATCAATAGGATCGAGGCGGCCGCGGCCTTCTTGCCCGAGTTCATCCGCGACTACAACCGGCGCTTTGCCCGCCCGTCGCGCGACACCGCCGCGGCGTGGCGCTCCGTCCCACGCACCTTCGAGCCAATCCTCTCCTGCCGCTACTCGCGTGTGGTCGCGAACGACAACACCATCACGCTCCCCGGCCGTTGGATCCAGCTGCCGCCCCGCGGCAGCGGACGTTCATGGCAGCGCTGTCGGGTCGAAGTCCGCGAACTCATCGACGGACGTCTGCTCGTCTATCATCGCGACCAGCTCATCGCCGAGCAGCCCTGGCCTCAATCCACTCCCTTTACGCTCGTGCCGCGCAACTCCGACTCCAAACGTCGGGCTCAGCTCGGAATCGACCTCCCAGAATCGTCCAGGATCGACGATCGCCTCGCGGTCAAGGTCCGCACTCGCCCCCGCAAGACCGGCATCGGCCAGTACACCAAGATCCGGCGACCGAAACCCAATCACCCGTGGAACCAACCCGCCACCCTCAACCCTCCCGCGAAAACCGCCGGAGCAGGGAGGACATAATCACTTTGCAATTTGGCGGACAGAATCACCTTGCAACGACATACGAACGCGCGCTCCGCTCGACACGCCGGAGGCCCATGCTATAGTCCCGCTTCCTTTCATGACGAGAAGACGCGCGTGAACCTCGATTGGCATCGGCTCAAAGCCGTCGTGCTCGAAAGCGACGACTGGGGCCTGTGCGCATGGTCGGCCGACGAGCAGGCGCTCCGCGTGCTCGCCGATACGCCCATGTATCGGACTCCGACCGGCCGGCGCTATTCCGGCTCGACGCTCGAGAGCGCCGCCGACGTCAAGTCGCTGGCCGCGACACTGTCGGAGTTCCGCGGCGGGGACGGGTTCCCTCCGGTGTGGCAGGCGAACATGATCGTCGCCGCTCCCGATTACGAGCGCCTGCGTGCCCCGCTGTTTCCCGCCGAGCACGTTCCGCTCATCGACTACCCGGCGGTGCCGTCGCGCTGGAATCGCCCGGGCGCGTGGGAGGAAGTCCAGCGCGCGCGTGAGGACGGCGTGTGGTGGCCGGAGCTCCACGGGCTCCACCATCTTCCCGAGACCGTCTGGATCACCGCGTTGCGCCGCGGTATCGCGGACGCGCGTCGCGCCCACGAGCAGCAGAGCCCCATCTGCGCCCATGTGGAGGCGAGCGGCGAGTACGACTCCACCGAGCCGGCGGAGGATCTGCCGCGCCGTCTCGAGCTCGCCGTGGCGAAGTTCACGGCGCTGGTGGGGCGTTCGCCCGCGTCGTTCTGTCCGCCCGACTACCGGTGGGACGAGCGTATCGAAACCGCCGCCACGCGGCTGGGCATCGGCATCGTGCAGGGC
>JBPCPS010000129.1:0-4906 GCA_050998915.1 Gemmatimonadaceae bacterium | reverse complement strand
CCTCGACGCGACCGTGACATACACGGACTCCTCCGTGCGGCTGCCTGCCGGCGCGGCGGCGCGCGTCCGGGTATTTCTCGCGGGCGCGGAGCCGGTAAGCCTGCGTCGTGGTATGGAGCTCCCTGAGGAATTCATACGCGCGGACCGGGACAGGTTCACGACGCGCCTGCTCGTGGCCGGTCTGAGCGCGATTGCCATGATCACACTCATCGTCATCGGCTTCGTCCGCGTGATTCGCCGGCGCGAGCCCGTCATCGAGGAAACGGGCATGAGCCGGCGCGCCGTCGTGCTGGCTCTCGCGATCATCAGCCTGCTGATCGCGGTTTCGGCGTTGAACGACTTTCCCGCATCGCTTCTGGAGTACGACACCGCCGAACCATGGTCCTCGTTCATCACCTCGAGCGTCGTCGGCGTCATCGGTGGAAGCGTGTTCCTGCTCCTCCTGGTCTCGGGCGCGTGGCTCGCCCTGAACGCGCTGCGCAGACGCCTGGGAATCCCCGTATTCGCACCCACCGCCGTCGGCGACAAACGGAACGGCGCGCTGCTCGCCGGCGCGGCGATGGGATCCGTGTTCGCCATCTTCGGCATTGTACTCCCGCTCGTTACTCCCGGGCTGCCTTCGCCTCCGGCGACATCGCTCGCGAGCGCGGTTCCCGTGGCGTCGCAGTTGTTGGCATTGCCTCCGTTCGTCCTGCTGCTCGTTCCCGTCGTGGCTGTTCCATTATTGGTGATCGCAGCGCTTGCGCGCGGATGGCGCTCGCGCCTTCTCCTTGGACTCGTGTTACTGGCTCTGCTCTCCGGCGCGATGCTGCCCGCGAGCATGGAGCCGTTGACGCCGCTGAGCATCGCGGCAAGACTCTCTGCGCTCGTGGCGATCATCGTCGTGGTTCGGACGTGGGGCTCGATGAGTGCCGCCTCATGGATCGCCGCGGCCCTGAGTGCGTACGCGCTCTTCGCTGCGCGCAACGCGCTCCACTCCTCAAACTCCGTGGATGCGTGGACGCACGTGCTCGCGGTGATTGCCGCGGCCGGCGCGCTGGTGTTGGTCTTCTACTTCGAGCGCGGAGAAATGAATCGCGGTCTAGTGGCCGCCGAAGGGTCGCAAGGCGCCGCTTAGCTCGGGCCAGACCGCGACTGCGAGCGCCGCCGCGATCAACGCGACGCCGACGACTCGCGCTGTACGCCCACCGCCCGGAAGAATCTTCTCGGCGAACACGACCAGCGCGATCGCGAGCACCCACGGCAGGCTCATCGAGCCGGCCACGACGAGCACGACCATCAGCGCCCAGCAGCAGCCGATGCAATACGCGGCGTGCGCCACGGCGAGGCGCAGCGTCGCGCCGTACCCGCTCTTCCACCGCCGCATCAGGAAATTCACCGGCGATTCGCATTCCCGTAGACAGGCGCGCTTCGCCGGACTGAGCTGATACACGCCCGCGGAGAACAGCGAGGCCGCGATGGCGTACGGCAGCGCGCCGGCGAAAGCCGGGGAGCGCGCGGCGGCCTGCGCGACGGCCACCGATGCGGCGTACACCGGGATGCCGGTCGCCAGCCACATCGCTACATACGTCAGCGCGAACAGCTCGGCCGGGAGCGCGCGCTCGCCCGCGCCCGCGGCGCGCCGGCTGGCCCCGCGGTAGAGCAGGATCATCGGCGTCGCCGAGGGCAGCATCATCGCTGCCATCATCACTCCCCACTCCGCGGTGAAGGCTGCCATCGCGCCAAGCGAGAACTCAGCGGGTCCGTGCGACATCTCCATCGCCGCGTCCGCACGCAAGACGCCAACCCACGCGAGCACCGTGACCAGGGCCAGTAGCAACCCCAGAATTATCCCCCGCTCGTCACTCCTTGACAGGAAATCCACAGCCGGTCCATCCTTGCATGACTGGAGGTGGGACATGGCGACCAACTGGTATCTCAAGGGACAGGTTCTCGTCGCGTGCAACTGCGACTGGGGCTGCCCATGCAACTTCAACGCGCTGCCCACGACGGGCAAGTGCGAGGGCGGCTGGACATGGCACGTCGAGACAGGCGCATTCGGTGACGTAAAGCTGGACGGCCTCACATTCTCCGTCTTCGTCAACTGGCCCGGCGCCATCCACGAGGGCAACGGCGAAGGCACCATTCTGATCGACGAGCGCGCCGACCCGGCGCAGCGCGCCGCGATCGAAGAGCTGATCGGCGGCAAGCTTGGCGGCCCATGGGGAGTGCTCGGTTGGACATGGCCGAAGATTCACGGGCCGTTTTCAGTAGCTTACGATTTCAAGCTCGACGGAGTCAACACGCGGATCAAAGCCGGCGATCGCCTCGAGGTGCAGTGCGGCGCGATCAAAAATCTAGTGACCGGCGCGGAAGTGCGTCCCGGCGTGCTGTTGCCGGAAGGAATCATCTTCAAGCGCGGCGACCTCGGAACGACGACTCGATTCCGGCTGTCCAGCGGAATCGAGTACGATCACTCCGGGAAATACATGGCGATCGGGCCCTTCGAGTACGCGTCCTGATTACGCGCGCAAGCGAACGCCGGTGCCCCATGGATCGGCAGTGACCGCATCGCCGGTCTCGCGCCCCACGGAGTATCCCGCGCGCTCAATGCTCGCGGCTGCCGCATCGACGCCGGCCTGATCCGGTAGCTCCACGGTCCACTCGATCAGCCCCGCCTCGTCCGCCCGCGTCGGTCGGGCGTTGGCTCCGGCCCACACGTTCGTGCCGAGGTGGTGGTGATAGCCGCCGGCAGCCAGAAAGAGCGCGCCCGGATAACTCCATACCATCTTGTCGAAGCCCATGGCGTCGGAGAAAAACGCGGCGGCCTGTCCGAGGTCACCGACATGCAGGTGCACGTGACCCATCACCGTTCCGGCCGGCATGCCGGTCCAGCTCCGCCCTCCTGCCGCACGCTGCAGATCGTTCCTGTCGAGCGGATCGGTGGCCATCATCAGCTCGGCACCGCTACGCTTCCACGTGTCGCGCGGCCGGTCGGCGTACACTTCGATGCCAAGCCCGTCGGGATCGGAGAGATACAGTGCTTCGCTGACCAGATGGTCTGACGCGCCGGCCTGCAATCCCCGCTCGGTGAGGTGACGGTCGAACCGGCCTAGCTCGGCGCGATCGGGCAGGAGAATGGCGAAGTGGTACAGCCCAAGCCTGCCCTTTCGCGCGGAGGGCGAAACACCGCGTTGCTCATTCAACTCGAGCAGAACGCGATCGTCGCCCTGCGGTCCCAGCGACGCGCGCGCGGCCTCGCGCTCGAGCACGCGCATGCCGAGCATGGATTCATAGAAGCTGATCGACCGCTCGAGGTCGGCTATGCGAAGCTTGACCGCCCCGAGTCGCGTCGCGGCGGGAAGACGAAAGCCGGGCGCCGGCTGGCCGTAAGTGCCCGGGAGCGCGATCTCCGCTCCCGCTCCACCGAATATCTCCCCTGTAGTCGCACCCCGCGCGAGAGTCCCGAAAGTCCGCGGACGATGGCGCTGAGCCGGCGGCTGGTTCGTTGGATCGACAGGCACACGACGAACGTAGCCCCATGAGCGGAACCGCAGCAAGAAAATTTCACCTTTTCAAAGCTCAATTCGGCGGGCCGGGGCTCATTCGCGGGATAATGAGCGAGCGCTGAGGACCCGCTGAGTCCGTACTGAGGGGTGACCTCTACAATCACTCGCAGACAACACGATCGGCATCGCGATCTCTCCTTTTCCACAGCAGTTATTTCGGAGGTTGTTCCCATGATTCACAGGTTCGCTCCCTCGCTCCGCATCCAAGTCGCTGCCCTGCTGCTCCTTTCCGTTGGATGTAGCGGTGGAGCCTCCCTGACGGACCCTGACGCTGAAGCCACGGCCTCACCGCCCCCGTTCCCCGCGTTATCCCGCCCGGGTCACATCTATAACGAAGCGGCTCAGCTGTACCGGGACACCTTCTCGCGGTACGTCCTGTACGATGACGGCGGATTTGCCCTCCAGTTCTCCAGATCGGGGGAATATCTGGGCCGCTACACCATTGTCGTCTCAGGCGCAGACACGAGTCTCGTCTTCGCCTTCGCTGGCAACGCGAGTTGGGCGGCAACCGCACCATGGGGCGGCAACGTGCTGGCCATCTCGTACAACGACAATGCAAGGTGGGACGATTTCAAGAGCGGCACGTACCACCGCGTGCAAACCCCCTGACCCGCGCAGCCTACAGGAGCCACCATGAAAACTCCATCGAGTACACGACTGTCGCGCCGGCTCATGGAATGTTCGCTAGTGAAAAAAAGCACCGTTGTCACCACAGCCGCATTACTCTCATTCTGGGGCGTAGCTTGCGGTGAAGGGCCAGTCGAGCCGCCGCTGCCCGGCAGCATTAAAGTCTGGGTAGAAACGTCGGGGGGGGACCTCGATCAGGATGGATACGTGGTCGTGGTCGGCTCCGCACAGTCGCTCCCTGTTGGTGCCAGTGCGACCGTGACCGTCCCGGCCGCCGCTGGCACTCATTCCGTAACGCTGGGGCGCGTAGCGGATAACTGCGTCGTGAGTGGGACACAACCGCTTTCGGTCATTGTTCCGCCAGGCGGCATAGTGGAGGCGTTCTTCACGGTCGTTTGCGCGACAACGGGGATTGGAATCACCACCAGCACCACTGGGTTCGATTCGCCCAATGAATACCGCGTCCTGGTAAACGGCGCGCAGGCAGGCGTCGTCGGGCCCAACGCGACGTTCCTGGCCAGCCGCCTGACTCCCGGGACCCACACGATCAAGCTCGTCGTGCCTGATCACTGCGTCGGCGAAAGTCCTCAGACCTTCGTCACCGTGGTGAATCGCGCCGTCACGCCAATCACAGTTCGCATCCAGTGCGGGGCCCCCCCGCAAGCCGACAAGATCGCGTTCGTCGTGATGACGCTTTCAGGAGCCTACCGCATCACCGTGGTAAACAGTGA
>JBPCPS010000173.1:0-4602 GCA_050998915.1 Gemmatimonadaceae bacterium | reverse complement strand
ATCCACGCCAACATCATGGTGAACCTCGGCCACGCGACAGGGAAGGACGTGCGCGAGCTTATCTCGATCGCGCAGAAGGCGGTAGTGGAGAAGTTTGGGCACCACCTCGAGCCGGAGATCGGGTTCGTGGGCGAGTTCTAGGCTATGGATCTGCGCGATCGCCTAGATGCGTCCTTAGGCGGTTCATACACCATCGAGCGCGAGCTCGGCGGCGGCGGGATGGCGCGCGTGTTCGTGGCCCGGGAGATCGCGCTGAATCGTGCGGTCGTGATCAAAGTGCTCCCTCCCGAGCTTGCCGCAGAAGTCAGCGAGGAGCGATTCCGGCGCGAGATTAACCTCGCTGCAAGTCTTCAGCACCCGCACATCGTTCCCATCCTGAGCGCGGGGCAAGCCGACGGGCTCCTGTACTATACGATGCCACTCGTGGAGGGAGAGACCCTGCGCTCCCGGCTGTCGCGGGAAGGCGAGCTGCCAATCGTCGACGCTGTGCGCGTGCTTGGCTGCGTCGCCGACGCCGTGGCGTACGCGCATGCCCACGGCATAGTGCACCGTGACATCAAGCCCGAAAACATTCTGCTGACCGGGCAGTACGCGGTCGTGACCGACTTCGGCGTCGCCAAAGCGCTCGGCGAAGCCGCGTCGGAGACGACGCTGACAGGAACGGGCCTGGCGATCGGGACTGCGGCATACATGGCACCGGAACAGGTTGCGGCGGAGCCGGCCATCGATCATCGGGCCGATATTTATTCATTCGGTATTGTCGCCTACGAAGTTTTGACCGGAGCGACACCGTTCTCGGGGCGCACTTCGCAGCAACAGGCTGCCGCGCACCTTACCCAGCAGCCGGAGCGAGTCGCCATGCGACGCCCGGCAGTACCCGCCGCGCTGGCGGATCTGATAATGAAGTGTCTCGAGAAAAGGCCTGCCGACCGGCCGCAATCCACCGAGCAGCTGACGCGCGAGCTGTCGGCGATCGCAGTTTCCGGCGGCCAACCTTCGAGCGAGCGGAGCCCGGGCAGAAGCCGGCGTACCCTCCTTCTCGGCGCAGCTGGCGTGCTCCTTGTCGCGGCCATCGTGGCGGCGTTCGCGGTCGATCGCGGGCGTCGCGACGGAGTCGCCGTCAGCGGAAAAAGAGTCGTGGTCGCGGTTCTCTCGAACGAGACCGGCGATACAACGCTCGCTCCCCTTGGCAAGATGGCCGCCGACTGGATAACGCAGGGGCTGCAGGAAACGGGCTTCATCGACGTCGTTGACTTGAGAACGGTTCTCCATACCTCGCAGGCGCTATCTGGTCAAAGCACGCCCCTGGTCGAAGCGCTCGCGGCTCAGACCGGAGCCGCCATTGCGGTATGGGGGTCGTATTACATCGAGCTGGACTCGCTGATCGTCCGCGCGCAGATAGTCAGCGCATCCGATGGCAAGCTGCTGAGAACGGTTTCTGTCGGGAGAGTCTCGCGCACGACTCCGACGCTGGCCCTGGAGCTGTTGCGCGAGCAGGTCCTGGCCGCGCTCGCACCGCTGGTGGATCCGCGCTTGGCGACCTGGGAGACGAGCCTCAAGCCGCCGACTTACGCCGCGTATCGTTCGTACGTGGAAGGACTCGAGACCTACGTCGCACAGATTTTTGGCCTCACTTACGATTCCTCGGCGGCTCAATTCGCCGAAGCCGTACGCTTCGACTCCACGTTTCAGACTGCGCGCCTGTGGCAGGCGTTCAACCTTTTTCTCGCAGGTTGGACCACCGACGCCCGGCACCTGCGCCCTGCCGACTCGGTCATCAATGTTCTGCAGCAGCACCGCGCCGAGCTGAACAACTCCGATCGCCGCTTCTTCGACTGGTTCCTGGCTCTTCGGCGCGGTGACATGCGCGGGACGTACGTCACCGCGAAGGAGATGATGAGATCCTCGCCCGGCTCCGCGCACGCGGTCTGGGAGTCAGCGCTCGCAGCCGTTCGCACCAACCGCCCCCGGGAAGCGGTACAGCTTTTCGATCGCCCCGAGCTGACGAGGCGGCCCGAGGGGGCGCTTCTGTTTCAGGGGTACTGGAGCTGGAAAGGAGCCGCGTTGCACCTTATGGGTGAGTACGAGAAGGAGCTTCAGGTAGCTCGCGACGGGCGGAAGATCGCCAGTCTCGCTCGGGGACTCGCTTTCACCGAGGCACGCGCGCAAGCCGGGCTGGGAAATTCAGCGGAGGCTTTGCGTGTAGCTGGAACGTTTGTGGACGGCTCGGCCCCCTTGGGGAACAGCATGCCCGTTATGCGCGAGATCGTTCAGGAACTGGCGGCCCATGGACAGCCCGAAGCCGCTCGAACCCTGGCCGAGCGCGCGGTCGAGGCATACCGCGCCAGTCAATCCTCTGGCGGCGCGACTATCGAGAATCGGTTCAACGTGGCGAGCATTCTTTACGCGACCGGTCGAATTGACGAAGCGCGGGCCATGATTGCGGACTTGGCGAGCGCCGACTCGAGCGCCTTCCCGATCATTGCTTCAGATGTGAACGTCCATGGGTTGCTGGGGGTGCTGTCGGCTCGCGCGGGCGACCGGCCGGGCGCTGAGCGGATCTCGGGCAATCTGGAGGCGCGCCATCTCGATCCTGTGTTCCGGCCGCTAGGGACGTATTGGCGTGCTCGCATCGCAGTGGTCCTGGGAGATAGGAAGGGCGCCCTGACGATTCTTCGTCGCGCCCACTCCGAAGGCTTCATCGCGGTGCAAGCGATTTCTGGACGCTTCCTCCATTCGGATCCTGACCTCCGATCCCTGGGATCGATGCCGGAGTTCCGGGAGCTCATCGAGCCAAAGGGCTGACCGGCCCACGACACGGCGCGCGCTAGCGGGCCGCCTCTATCCAGGTCTCCCACTCACGCTCGGCCAATCCAATCGTCAGACGGTGTTGCCATCGAACCAGAGGAACCGCCAGCAGCAGCGGCTCCAGCGCCAGCTTGTCGAGCCATCGCTCGTCGGTCAGGCGCGCGGCACCGAGCCCAAGCTCCTCGTAGCGTTTCGACTTTAGATCGATCAGCGGCGTGACCCCGAACTTCTGCGCGAACCGCTTGAGCTCGCCCGGCGAGGCAGCGCGCTCGTTCAGATCCACGAAATGGGTTTTGATGCGGCGCTCCGCGAAGAAGCGAAGCGCCTTGCGCGTGTCGGAGCTTTTCTTGACGCCGAAAATCTGAACTTCAATCATTGACGCCGCCGGATCAGCCCCCGGAACCGCGGAAGCTCGGAATAGATGTTGGCACCAGGGCACTCCGTCTGGGCGTAGTCGCGGTGAGATGCAAGCTTTTCGGCGACGATCGAGAATCGCCTGGCGAGCGAAGGCACCAGGATGTCGAGCGTGCGCCGCTGCGCGGTCGTGAGGGTATCGCGCTGGAAATTTCCTTCCACCACCACGAGCAGATGACCGGCGGGATCGTACGCGGTGTTGGAGTCGCCGGCGTAGTGCCAGTCGCGTCCCTCACCGACGACTCCGTCCACAGCTACATAGAAATGGTATGGCACGTCCGCCCAGGCAGGCTTCCGTCGCCCGCTTGCCAGCGAATCGTCACGCTGCGAGAACAGCTGCAATCCTTGCAGCTTCTGCGAGACGGTGCGCGAATGATTCTGGCTCGTGCCCGTGTGGTGGATCGTCAGGCGCTCGATGCGGTGTGCCCGCATGGGAAGCACGGGTGGCCGTGCGCCCCAAGCTGATCTCAAAACGAACGTGATTTCCGGAGGTACCATAGGTGCCGGGCGCGGGCTGGCGCACGCAGCAGTAAGCGCGAGGATGACCGATGTTCGCAAAATGGTCACGCGGCAGCGCCGAAAGTGAGCTCCATCGCAGAGCCGGGCTGTAGTGACGAGAGTCCGTCGTACAGCTCGCTGATCCTGGCTCTCACAGTCTGGAGCTGAGCTTCGGTCACTACCGGCGGTGAGATGATATCGCCGGCATCTGCGAGCTCCTGGAGAATTCCGTTGAACTCGGCTGCCGTCAACGCGGGCGCCCCGCCAACTCGCTCTCTATCGAACAGTCCCACCATCTGCTCCACGATTATCGCCTCAGGAGGAAGCCGGCCACGTGCTCCCTTGCCGCCCGTGTCCGCGATGTCCCAACCCTCGGAGATAAGCCCGTAGAAGCCCTGGCGAAACCCGAACGTCGACTCGACAGCGAAGTGGGTCAGGTCGTGAAACGGGAAGAACATTGCCGATTTGCCCGCGTGCTTCTGCCACGTGGACGAGCCGTCGGCCCGCGTGCAGCGAAACTGAATCGATCCGTCCGGTTGTTTCTCAAACAGTATCCGCAGCATGAGTGCCCTACGATCCAGCCTGCAGGCGGGGCTCGCGCAACACCGCCTCACACGCGGCGAGACATTCCCTGACTGTTTCTATGGTATGATCGCCCATATGTCCGATTCGAAACGTGCTGTCACGCAGCGCGCCGTATCCGCCGCCCAGTGTGAACCCGAGCCTGCGAACGTCGGTAACGAAGCCGGACGGCGTGCGACCTTCAGGCAATCGTATGGCGGAAACCGTGGGCGAACGCTCCCCCTCCCGCGCGACGATCGAGATACCCAGGTCACGAAGGCGCTCCGTCCACGCCGCCACTTCGTCACGCATAGCAGCATG
>JBPCPS010000132.1:0-13384 GCA_050998915.1 Gemmatimonadaceae bacterium | reverse complement strand
CCCCGCGCGCGCGCCGAAGCTCGATCCCATCACGGCGTTGCGAGCCGAATGACGATGAAAACCGGCGGCACCGCCGCGCAGGGCTGGTTCGCGGACCTCGTCGTGGACAACTTCGCCCTGGCATTCGACACCCTCCGCGCGAACAAGCTTCGGTCGGGACTGACTATCCTGGGCGTGGTGATCGGTGTAGGCACGGTTATGGCGATGGCTACGATTGTCAAAGGGATCGGTGATCAGATCGTGCGCACTGTGGAGATCGCCGGGCCATCCACTTTTTATGTGGTGAAGGTTTTTTCGCAGACACCGGTGAATCCCGACCGGCTGCCGGCGTGGATCAGGATTCGCCCCGACCTGAGCGAGCGCGAGGCCCAGCGCATCAAGCAGATCCCGGGCGTGCATTACGCCGCGATCTGGGGACAGGCTTTCGGGCGCGTCGAGTTTCAGGGCGTGCGCACCCAGAACGGCGTCATCACGGGGGCCGACGACGGATTCACGGAGATCCAGGGCGGCGAGCTGACCGCTGGACGATGGTTCGCGCGCAGCGAGCTGACGCGCGGCTCTGCCGTCGTCGTGCTCCACGAAGACTACGCGGAGAAAGTGTTCGGTCAGATCGATCCCATCGGGCGCACGGTCCGGCTGAGCGGAAGGCCCGCGGAGGTGATCGGGATTTACCATCCGCCTGGAAACATCTTTGCGCCCCCTGGATCGGCGAACGTGGCGATCATCCCCTTCCGCATGCTCGATCACCAGTTCACCTACGACAAGACCAACGCGCTGTTCATTCCGGTGAAGCCGAAGGACGGCGCGAGCGTCGCCGCGATTCAGGAAGAGGTGATCGTCGCCATGCGTGAGATGCGCAGTCTCAGGCCCGGCGCGCAGAACTCCTTCGACGTGATCACCCAGGAGCAGGTGCTGGACGTCTTCAACAAGCTGACCGGAGCGTTCTTTCTGGTGATGATCGTGCTGTCCAGCGTGGCGCTGCTAGTCGGGGGGATCGGCGTGATGGCGATCATGATGGTGTCGGTGACCAATCGCACCCGCGAAATCGGAGTGCGCAAAGCCATCGGCGCGACGAAGCGGGAGATTCTGCTCCAGTTCCTCATCGAGGCCGCCACGCTTACGGGAATAGGCGGAGTGCTGGGCATCCTCATGGGACTCGGGCTCGCCAAGCTGGTGACGGCGATACTCAAAGTCGACTCGCCGGTGCCGTTTGGAATAACGATGATCGCGGTGGCGGTGTCCGTGGGGATCGGCATCGTCTTCGGGATGCTGCCTGCGCGGCGCGCGGCAAGACTGGATCCTATCGAGGCGCTGCGATACGAGTGAGAGCGGTGCCGGTTAATCCGAGTCTTGTTTCCGAACATCCAATCTGCCATATTCCTTACCTACTATACCAAAACGGCAAGAGAGTAAGGAATGCCCCGGGCCAAACTTACCAGCAAAGGTCAAATAACGGTACCGAAACCGGTGCGCGAGGCTCTCGGGATCCATCCTGGAGACCGGGTGAACTTTCGTGTGCGAGAAGACGGTACAATCACCGTCGAGGCCGAAACCGTGGACCTGCGCTCGTTGCGGGGGGTCCTGCGACCCAGGGTGCGCGGTGTGTCCATAGAGGACATGAACGACGCGATCAGGCTCGCTGGCGCAGGGCGGTAGCGCAATGGTCGGCCTGGATACCAACGTCCTCGTCAGATTCCTCGTGGAGGACGATCCCAGGCAGTCCGCCGCGGCCGCCTCCCTGATCAGCAGGGCGGTATCCCGCGACGAAGCGTTATTCATTTCCGAAGTGGTTTTATGCGAGACAGTCTGGGTCCTGTCCCGAAGCTACCGGCTGGGGCGAGCCCAGATTGCCGGCACATTGCGCGACCTTTTGCGTGCCCGGCATCTGCTCTTCAGTTTTCCTGAGCGGATCTCGCGCGCGCTCGACTCGTACGCCGGCGGAAACTCCGACTTCGCGGATTACGTGATCCGCGAGATGGCCTGGGACGCCGGATGCGGTCAAGTCGCTACCTTCGACGGGGATCTGCTCAAGGAGCGAGGATTTGCGCTGCCCAGCCGGGCGTTGAATTGACATCGATCGATATTCTGGCCATCGCGGCCCATCGCGACGACGTAGAGCTCTCATGCGCCGGCGCGCTCATGAAAGCGAAATCCATGGGCCGCACCACCGCGGTGATAGATCTTACCGCCGGCGAGCTCGGCACCCGCGGCTCGGCCGAAACGCGCGCGGCGGAAGCCGAGCAGGCCGCGAAGATCATGGGCCTTTCTGCTCGCGAGAACCTGGGCCTGCCCGACGCGGGGATAATCAACACGCCCGAGACGCGCGCGCGGCTGGCCGTGGCGATCCGGAAGCTCAAGCCGTCCATCGTGATCGCGCCCGCGCTGGGAGGCCGGCATCCGGACCACCACGTGAGCGCACAGCTCATCCGCGACGCCTGCTTCGTGGCCGGCCTCGCCAAGGTCGAGCCCGGCACGCCAGCGCACAGGCCGCGAAAGATCATCCATGCGGTCACCCACCGGGAGGACTTCGCGAAGCCGACGTTCGTGGTCGACATCTCCGACGTGTTCGACCGTAAGCTGGACGCCATTCGATGCTATGCGTCGCAGTTCGAGGGAGTCACGCAGGCCGGCGAGGTGTATCCGAACGGCGACCCGCTACTCGACATCGTGCGTCATCACGCGGCTCATTACGGGTCGATGATCCGCTGCCGCTACGGCGAGGCGTTCTTCACGACCGAAACGATGCGCGTGGACGACATCGGCGCGCTCGAGGTAGCGACGTTTTGAGCGAGCCTGCGCCCGACGAAGTGAGCTACCCGTCGTATCTGGCGCTGGACGAATTGCTTACGCTGCAGCGTCCGCGGTCCGAGCCCGTGCATCCGGACGAGCTGCTGTTCATCATCGTGCATCAGGCGAGCGAGCTCTGGTTCAAGGTGATCCTGCACGAGCTGGACGCGGTAGTGATTTCCCTGAGAAAGTTCGACGCGCAGCGCGCGCTCTGGCACGTGGGGCGGCTGAACGCGATGATGCGTATAGTCTCGAGCCAGCTGTCATCGCTCGAGCTGTTGCCGCCCCAGCACTTTCTGCAGTTCCGCAGCTTCCTCGGCACATCGAGCGGGTCGCAGAGCGTGCAGTTCCGCTCGATCGAAGCCGCGTCTGGGTTGCGGGAGCCGCACTTCATCGCGGCGCTGGAAGCGCACGGGCCGGTACCCGGGCAGGTGAAGAAATATCTCGATCAGCCCACGCTGCAGGATCTGTTGATGGAGCTGATCGAGCACGAAGGCACGAACGTCAAGC
This sequence comes from Gemmatimonadaceae bacterium, assembly GCA_050998915.1. GTDB lineage: Bacteria > Gemmatimonadota > Gemmatimonadetes > Gemmatimonadales > Gemmatimonadaceae > JACDCY01. Next base: position 10,087 of record JBPCPS010000132.1, on the reverse strand, counting down.
AGTTATACGTGGGACCCGGCCCTACAACGCTATTCTTTCTAGCGGAGGCTTTCCTCGAGTACGAGCAAGGGTTTGCCGAGTGGCGGTTCAAGCACGTGCAGCTCGTCGAGCGCGTGATCGGTCCCGGAACCGGGGGGACAGGCGGCACGCTGGGCGCGCGTTACCTGGCAAAGACCGTGAGCCAGCGATTCTTCCCGAAGCTCTGGGAGGCGCGCGGGGAAATGTTCGTCAGCGACTGAACTGGTCCGGCGGCGCGCCAGCTAGTCCTTAATCCGGAGCAGCTCCGCGAATTTCGGGTTGTCGCGGATCCCGGCAAACTCGGGGAAATAGTGGTACCCGATCAGGCTGGGCCGGTAACCTTCGCTCAAGACCTGGCGCATGAGAGTCGCGGCACGATCCACGTCACCGAGCGCCGCAGCGATGAGCACGCGGGACATGGTATGACTTCCGCGCGTAAACATGGTCCCAATACCCAGCCTGATATCCGTTTCCGCCGAGCCACCCTGGCTCGCCAGCCAACGGTCCACCGAATCAGCCAGCGACCGCTGGCCAGCGGCGGCTGCCGCGTGCCCGAGCGCGGACATCGATGCGAACGAGTCGGCAGGCGCGCGCGCAAGCGTGCGTGCCATTTGCAACGCATCGTCCCCGCGTCCCGCCGCAGCGAGCATCCGGATGTGCGCAAGCGAGTCCGCGCGTGTCCGGCTCGCCGGCGGCTGAGACTCGAACCAGTCGGCGGCCTGTGCGAACAACGTCCGCGCCGCATCCAGCGCTCCATGAAACGCCAATTCTGACCCGAACCGCCCAAGCTGAGCTACTCGCGCAAAGCCGGCTTCGGAGCTCGTAACGCGCTCGTGCACCTGAATGGCCTCCTCCATACGCCGTTGAGCGGCCAGCGCGCGCGCCTCCATGAAAAAACCCCAATCGTCCTCTGGAAACTGGCGCTGTGCTTCTCTGGCAAGCTCCAGCTCTTTGCGGAAGTCGCCCAGGAGATGGAGGGCGTCGCCGTACCACTGGTACTGACCCGTCCCCGAGAATGGCCGGTTGATCGCGGCAAATGCGGTGGCGCTTTCCCGCACCCGGCCCACTGTCTGAGAGGCGTAGCCCACTACAGCAAGAGCTTCATCGGATCGCGGAGCAGCGCGGCGGAGTCGGTGCGCAGCGGCGTACGCCGCCGACCAGTCGCCGCGACACCAGGCGAGCAGCCGGTCGAGGTACGCCTCTTCCGGTTCAGCCATCCGGGTCCGCGCGGGAGCGAGGACGTTTCCGATCGAGTCCGTAAGCGCGCAGTTGGCGCGAAGGGAAGCGAAGTGCGCCGCCCGCACCAAAGGCCAGGTGAACGCGGAATCAAGATGGTGCGCCGCGAAAAAAGTCGAGATGACCTCACGCAGAGTCTTTGGTCCGAAGCCGCCGGGCTTTTGCGATGCTACGGACATGGCATCAGCGCGCTGGTACACCCGCGCGGCGTCGAGACCTGGCAGAGCTGTGGATAGGTCGCGTCCGAGAGAGGAGCCTGAGCCTGACATGAAGGCCAGTGCTCCCGCAAGCCGCTTTCCCATGGCTTCGAGTCCCGCGTTCGGCGACGACACCACCACGGGAAAGGGACCGAGCGTGCGGTACACTCGACGCTCCCCGGCATCGAATATCGTGACCTGGAACTGCGCGGTATCACCGACTCCGTAATACGAGCCGCTTATCGCCATGCGCGCTTTGCCGGAGCGCGCCGCCGCGATCACGCTTGCTTCAGTCGTTCCACTTCCTTCGCTCCCGACGACGGTCTCCAGTCCCGCCTCGTTCTCCGCAATTCGCGCGATCCAGTCGGTAGCCATCGTGCCGAGGGCATCGAGGGAGGGAGCGCGCGAGCGGTTGTCGAAAGGAGCCAGCAGCACGCGGATCCCTGTCAGATCCGCGGGCGTGTTGTCACGCCTCAAGAAGGTCGAGCCGAGTGCCGCCAAAGCAATCACGCCCGCCGCCGCCCCGACCGCGACCACCTTACCCGTAGGGAAGCGCTTCTCCGGTTTGACCGGCACTGTAGGCTGCATCGGCATCGGCGTGGTGCCGTATGTCGGCGTGGACAAACTCTCGAGCCGCTGCAGGACCTCCTCTGCCGTCTGCGGGCGGTCCGCCGGGCGCTTCTCCAGGCAGCACATCACGAGATCTTCAAGCAGCTGCGAAACGCTGGTACGAATGGGGATGATGCGTGGCGGGGCGATCGTCGCGTGCGCCGCCAGAACCTGCTGCGGCGAGTTGCCGTGGAATGGCGGGTGGCCCGTGAGCAGCTCGTACGCCAGAATACCGATCGCATAGATGTCGGCGCGATGATCGGTGTTGGGATCGGCCGCCGCCTGCTCCGGCGCCATGTATGCCGGCGTCCCGAGCGCGACACCGAGCGACGTGAGTGACGTTGGCCCCGTCGCCGTGCTAAGCGCCTTCGACACGCCGAAGTCCGTGACCATCGCGTGATTGCCACTGAGCAGCACGTTGTCGGGCTTGATGTCGCGGTGCACTACTCCGCGGGCGTGCGCGTACGCGAGCGCGTCCACCACCTGCCGCAGAATTCTGAGCGCTTCCGGAATCGGGAGCTCGCCCGCGCGCGTCACTCTGCGCCGCAGCGAATCGCCCTCGATGTACGGCATCGTGTAGTACAGCATCCCGTCGGGCGTCCCGCCCGCGGCAAGCAAGGGCACGATGTGGGGATGCTGCAGCTTGGCGGCGAGCTGTATCTCGCGCCGGAATCGGTCGGCGCTCATACTGCGACCCATCTCCGGCGGAAGCACCTTCACCACCACTTTCCGCTCGAGCGTCGTCTCCTCGGCCACAAATACACGGCCCATTCCACCGCCGCCGAGCTCGCGCTCGAGGCGATACGAATCGCCGAGTGTCGTTTGAAGGTGGTCGAAGAGCTGGTCCGTCATGGGCGGGGCTGGAGGCGCCCCGAATCTACGACGGGGCTACGCCTGCAGCCACAACAACCGGTCTATCTCTCGATCCAATACGTCGCCTGGATCACGAACACGTTCTCCCGATGCCCGCTCCACAATCCCCCGATCCCGCGGCCGCTGCGACCGGCACTAGGCGAGCCTTCCGCCCAGTGCCGGTCACAAGTTCGCGACCTACTGCAGCTCAGGTACGACCGAGCCAGTAGACTGACTAGGTGAGCGATTACTCAGGATTGATTCCGGCGCTATTCGAACAGCGCTCGCGGTGGACGAGCTCGCGCCCGATGATCCCGAAATCGTATTGGGATCCGTCACGCCGTTTCCGTCGCAGTCGAAGTTCCCCAGATTCACGACCCCCGCCAAAGCTCCGACGTACACGTTCCCCCCCGTCCGGATTTCGAATTTTGCCCGCAGCGCACCCGGCGCCACCGCTACATAGTTGTCCTCGATACGATTCCAGCAGGCACGATCCAAGTGAATCCCAATTGCCTGTGGGCCTTCTATTCTGTTCGCACGGATGGTCGAATGACGTACGGACACTGGCGACGGCGAGTTCGTGCTTCCGATAATCCCACGCGCTTGCGCGTCGCGGATAAAGTTGCCCTCAATGAGTGCCCCATTCAGCTCCGCTAGCGCGATTCCATTCCGCCACGCACCGGAGCTCAAATTGTGTCGCACGATGAGCTGGCTGCCATCCCGCACTCTGATTGCGCCGAACAACGACGATCCCGAGATCGTGGGGGCGACGAGGTGGTTCCTCTCAACTATGGTATTGTCGGTACGAATCGGTCCGTTAAGCTGGACGTGAATACCAGATACGGTGCCGAGTGATTCGACGGTGTTGTCCGATACGATCGCGCCGGGAGTGCCGATCAGAAACGCGCACGTTCCGTTGTTGCCACACTTGATTCGGTTGAAGCTCAGGCGAAACCGCGCCACTGGTGACTGGGCTCTGAAGACGGTAACGACATTCCCGGCGCCTCCGACACCGTCCGACGGCACGCTCGACAGAATCAAATTGTCGATTTGTACGCCGTCACCGGATACGCGGATCAGATCCGACAACTGGCTGCCGCTGGCGCTGATCAGGCCGGCCCCATCCCTGGCGCAAGTCAGGCGCACGTCGTCGGCTTCTACGGCGACCGTAGCCGAGACCGCGATGATTCCGTCGATTCCGATGGTTCCCCCGGCGCTGACGGCTGCCAGAGCCGCCGAAAGCTCGGCCTCGTTCCTGACGAGGAAATCCGGGCTGGCTGTACAGGGTGAGGAAGAACCCCCCAACCCGACGCCGTCGTTCGACAGCACCCCTGTCCACACAGACCCCTTGCTACTGAAAGAGCCGTCTCCCGCGCTGAAGGTGGCACAAGGCGGTCCACCTGCATTATAGGGCGTAGTCGCACAATCGCCGTCCGCCGCAAAGACGGTTACCGCGCTGAGGTCATACGTGTGGCCCGCCACGGTCATCGTGCCTTTGCCAGAAACCTTGCCCTTCACCTTGGTGATCATGGCTCCATTACTGAACGTCGCCGTCCCACCGCTGGTGAAGCGGAGCAGCGCGGCCTGATTCCCCGGGGTCACGAGCAGCCAGGCACGATACGTAGCTGCGGAGGCCACGCCGTGCGACATGGTCGCACCACCGTCAGCCCCGATCCGCGAGAAACTCAAGCTGGCGGCGATCTCCCCCCCCCCGTCCGTCGTAAGCACTCCTTCGATCAATGCCCACGGTGGCGGCGCTTTGCCAAGCGTGAAGCCCGGCGTACCAGGCTGTAGCAGCGGGGTAGTTGGGGCATCGGCGCAGGCGAGGGCGAAAGCGGTTGCGATGAGCAGGACGGACGACGATCGCATTTGGATTCCCGGAAAGAGACCCGCACGTGGAGAGCGCGGCTTGGAGACCGTTTGTGGCGGGCTAACATACTGCTCCCAGAATCGCTCCGCCAGTGACCTTGGGAAGGGGCGAGTCGTCCGAGCGGGAGGCCGCTAGTCTATGAGCTGGATCAGCGGGGCGCGGAGTATCACGGCCATGTGGCTATCTCCCGTTCTGGCGAACGCTTCGGATCCGCGCGCGGAGTCTTTCGACCTCGCCGGAACTGATGTCCACATCGGACATGCGCAGCAGCGCGGTCAGCGCCTGCTCGGTCGAGTTACCGAAATAAGTATGGACTACGTGAGCCAGCATGTCTTCCCGCGCGACCTCGGTGGGCTGAGCGGGTGAGTAGACGTAGCGCGGACCGTCTTCCTTGTGTGAGATCAGCTTCTTCTCGCCAAGGATCCGAAGCACTGATCTGACCGCGGAATAGGTCGGTGGATCCGGAAGCTCGGCCATGATCTCGGCGGCCGTCGCTTCCTTGTGCCGGTGGAGGATGTCCATGACCTGCCGCTCCCTGCGGGAGAGTGCGGGAGCTTCGGGTTGCGGCTTGCCGGGCGACAACATGGATGGACAGGGTTGAGAACACCTACGGACTGCTGAAAACTCAGCGGTGGTGATATTTCAGCATTGGGCCAGGATTGTCAAGCTTGCGATCTCGATGGGCAAAAAAAAGCGCCCGCCAAAGCGGGCGCTTATTTCCTCAAACCGGCTCGATTACCGTCGTCCGCCCTTCCCACCAATGTTCGTGTCCACGCAATTGATGCACACGCAATCCCAGCGCTGGCACCCGTCCCAGCCCGGCGGGAAGTCGAAGTTGCCACCGCCCCCGTCATTCGACAGGATGCCGGTCCATACGGAAGCCTCACTTCTGAAGTAACCGTTAGGCGCACTGAAATCAGCGCACGACGGCCCGGCGTTCGGGGTCGTAGCGCACTCGCCATTCGCGTTGAAGACGGTCACCGCACTCAGCTCATAGCTGTGGCCGCCGACCGTCATGGTACCCCGGCCTGAGACCTTGCCTTTCACCTTGGTTATCATGGCGCCGTTGCTGAACGTCGCCGTTCCACCTTCCGTGAAGCGCAGTAGAGCTGCCTGGTTTCCGGGTGTGACGAGCAGCCAGGCGCGATACGTCGCGACGTTGCCGCTGTGCGACATGCGCGCACCACCGTCAGCCGCGCTCCGCGAGAAACTGACCCGGGTGAGGAGCGCACCGGAGCCGTCCGTCGTAACCTCTCCTTCGATCAACGCCCACGGCGGCGGAGCTTTACCAATGTTGAGGTTCGCTGCTCCAGGTTGCAGCAACGGCGCTGATGGGGCGTCGGCGCAGGCCAGCATAAAAGCGGCTGCGGCAAGCGCGATGTACGGCGATCGCATTTTGGGTTCCCGGAAAGAGACCGAATGTGGTGGCGACCCGGCACTTGGCTGCCGGATTACCGCGCGGCTAAAATACGTGCGTTTGGCGTGCTTCGCCATAGATCGTGGAAACGAGCCCCTTATTTGGGCTACGGTTCCCGCTTTCGGAAAGTTTCCGGCTGGGCGCCTGGGGGGTTAAAGGCTCGCCCAGGCGCCGGAGCCCCGCCTCGGCGGATGCCGCGAGTGCCCTCGCTGCAGGGTCTCCCCGACCCCATGCGGCGGCAACGACCCGATACCCATCCGCGGCCCGGGCGCGTAACCTTGCGTCCTTCGACCGCTCCAGCAGCCTCCCGCGCTCGGAAGCGGACCAGACCTCCATGGGGGAAAGGAGGGCGTAAAGTCTCACATTGTGGACGGTCGCTGCCTGATCCGCGAGCCCGCGGGCCTCGAGGAGCTGCGCCGTGATCATGCGATCGACGTGACAGTTGATGCACATGGTGTCATTCAAGGCTCGAAACTGTTCCAGTGCGCGCGTGGTGTCCCGCCGTGCCAGAGACATGTATGCTTGCGCCACGGCGCGATTGTATTTCTCGGAGCGCGTCGCTTGAGCACCTGCGTTTTGCGGCGACACGGCCGAGAACGCAGCGATGGATGCCGTGTCGCCGATGCGTGCCCAGAATGGCAGCGCCGAGCGGGCACCCGTCGGGTTGTCGCGCAGAAGTCGCGCGTACGTCACACGCGCGGCATCCCGCGGCACCGCATTCAGCCAGACGAGCTCGCTGTAAAGTGACGTCGGTTGATCGCCGAGCGCGCCGTAGGCTTCGCGAAACCTTCCGAGATACGCGAGCTGCAACGGCAGGTACGTGCTGCGCGCCAGCTCGATGTCATGATGATCGCCGAACCTGGACGAGAGTGCCGTTATGATGCGCAGCGGCAAATCGTTGGGATCGGGCCAGCGGCGGATCATCTGCCACGCGTCGGACAGGGCGGCGGGCCGCGACTCGCTGATCACTTTATCCAGGTCCGCCGAGCTGACACGCGGTGCGGTGAGTCGGTCGAGAAGACGTATCGCCTCGGTCTCCGCTTCCGCGGGACGACGGGCGAGATAGCCACGGATGTAGCGCCGGCCGGTCTCGCGCCCGTAGAGCTGAAAACCGTACTGAACGGCGTGGGGATACGAGGGCCCGAACGAGGAATCCAACGCGATCGCGTTATCGAACGCCGCAAAAATGTCGGCCTCGCGGGCGCTGGCAACGGATCCGTAGCAGTGGTGCTCCATCGCCTCGCCGGCCTCGTACCAGACCTCGGGATCACGAGGATAGCGTTGCACCGCCTGATCCACTGTGCCGAACAACCGCTGAGTCAGCGGCCAATCGATATCAGGTGATTGGGAGTTGGCCGCCATGATCGAATCCGCTGTAATCAACAAGCTGTCGCGGAGGGGTAAGCCGCGGTTCAACGCTCCCGCGCGCATGTGGTAAGCGCGAGTGAGCGAGTCCGCGCCGTTGACCACCCAGCTCATGACCCAGCCCATGCGGTGCAGTGGAAGAGCGAACGACGAGTCGAGTGAAGCGGCCCGGGCATACGAAGCCAGCGAAGAGTCCCACGCGGTCCTTCGGTAATGCTGCTCTCCGCGGAGAAACGCCTTGAGTGCGAGCGGCGACGCGCGGCCCATCGGCGTGTGGCGCACCGCACTGATGTGATGCTTCGTTCCCAGGTTCGTCAGCACCGCGACTGTCAAGGATTCCGCGAGCTGATCCACCTCGGTACCGCGCCATCCGAACTCTGACAGCTCGCCGGTCTCCAGGTCGAGGAGCCACGCGCTGAGTGTCGCGGAAGATCCGGCACCGTCGAGCATTCCGAAGATCACGTACTGCGCGCGCGTCCGCTCGCCGAACTCGCGGGCGGACATGCTGTCGGGCCGGCCGTTCCCCCAGGATCTGATCGCGATCGTCGGCGGCACGCCCTGCAGTGGACCGGCGCCGTCGAGGTTGCGGTACATCACGTCTACCATGCCTTCGCGCCAAAGCTCCAGGTCGCGATGGCGCGTGGTGAACGGCGCAATGGCAACGAGCACTACTTCCGGAGCCAGAGCGCGCTCGCGCTGAGCGCTTCTATATAGAACAGCGCCCCAAGCCGCCGCCGCGAGAACCAAGACGCCCGCCGCAATGACCCCAGTCTTGCGGGAGATCCGCGGGGCCGGAGGAAGCGTGAGGTGCCGCACCCTCGTGCCCGGGCCCTCCAACGCGTCGCGAAATTCCGCCACGGTCTGAAACCGTTCTTCGGGCTTCACGCACAGCGCTTTCTCCACCGCCTGCGCCAATCCGCGAGGGACCTCGGGACGCAGCTTGCCGAGCTTGGGCGGCTCGCCGGTGAGCTGCGCGGTAAGAATCGCCTGAGTAGTGGACCCACCAAACGGCGACGCGCCGGCGAGCAGCTCGAACGCAACAACTCCCAGCGAGTAGATGTCCGCGCGCGCGTCGATGTTGGACTCGAACGACTGCTCCGGAGCCATGTAACCGACGGTGCCGATCGACATGCCGGTGCGCGTGATCCGCTCCCCGCTGCCGGGGCCGGCTCCGCCAAGCGCCGCCGCGATCCCGAAGTCGGCGAGAACGGCGTGCTCCCCCTGCAGGAGAATGTTCTCCGGCTTGATGTCGCGGTGGATGACGTCGTGGGAGTGCGCGTAAGCGAGCGCGTCGGCGATCTCGTGGATGATGCGCAGCGAGTCCCTGACGGAAAGAGTGCCCTCGCGCTTCATCCGCATGCGCAGCGATTCGCCGCGCACGTAGGGCATCACGTAGTACAGAAGCTGGCCGCGCTGGCCGCCGCCGATTATCGGCAGGATGTGCGGGTGCTGCAGGTGCGCGGTGACTTCGACTTCACGCTTGAACCGCGCGGCGGTCATCTCGCTCGTGAGATCCGGCGGCAGAATCTTGATGACGACCTGCCGTTTCAGCACGATGTCCCGGGCCAGGAACAGCCGGCTCATGCCGCCGCCGCCCAGTTCTTCACCGATCTCGTACTCGCTGGCGAAGAGCTCGCCAACCAGGGTCCGAAGGTCGCTCACCAGCTGCAGGCGCCGAGGGTAAACCTGGTGCCCAAACTTATGGCGTGGCCCCGGCATGGCCACAGATACCCGTGGTAAGTTTCAACGATGCCCGCGAGCGCCCCCGACCCCGTTTATCTCGACCACGCGGCCACCACTCCGGTGAGGGCGGAGGTGCGTGAGGCCATGGAACCGTTCCTCGGCGCGAGCTTCGGCAACCCTTCGAGCACGCACCGCTGGGGGCGCGAAGCGCGCGCGGCCCTCGACGGGGCGCGTGAGCGTCTGGCCCGCACGATCGGCGCGAAGACGGACGAAATCTGCTTCACGTCCGGCGGGACCGAGGCCGACAACATGGCCGTGCTCGGCATCTGGCGCGCGATGCGGAAAAAGGGGCGCCCGGCTTGCGTGAGCACGCCGATCGAGCACAAGGCCGTGCTGGGAGCGGTGCACCAGGTGGAAGCCGAGGGTGGCGAAGTACGCATGCTGGACGTGTCCCGCGACGGCTCGATCGAGATCGACTCGGCAAGATCGGCGCTGCGCGACGACGTTGGCGTTTGCTCGATGATGTGGGTGAACAACGAGACCGGCGTCATTCAGCCGGTCGCGGAAGTCGCGAAGCTTGCGAAGGAAGCCGGCACGATCTTCCACACCGACGCCGTGCAGGCGTTCGGCAAAGTCGAGATCGACGCGTCCAGGCAGCAGTTTGACATGCTGTCGCTGTCCGGCCACAAGATCTGCACGCCCAAAGGGATCGGCGCGCTGTTCATCTGCCGCGGCACGCCGATGGATCCGCTGATGCACGGCGGGTCGCAGGATCGTGGCAGGCGCCCGGGCACGGAGAACGTCGCGGCCGCCGTCGGCCTGGCGCGCGCGGCCGAGCTT
>JBPCPS010000124.1:0-5682 GCA_050998915.1 Gemmatimonadaceae bacterium | reverse complement strand
ATCCGACCCGCGACCGCGATGCGGAGAAGCGGAGCGTCCCTTCCTGCGTCGTGGCCTCGATCTTCACCTGATCGCGCGACCAGGCGGAGACGTCGATCGTGCCGGAGATCAGCGAGAGATCGACCGTACCGCTCGCGTTCAGCGGCACGATGGTGTCGATCCGCTGGCGTCCGTCGTATTGCGCCGAGGCGAGCATCGGAGCGGAGAGCGCGGCGGCGAGTACCGCCCAGCGTATTTGAGCCTTCACGGTTGTACCCATCATGTAAGAGGGGGCAGCAGTGCGGCCTGCCTGAGTAGTCGAACCTTGTTTGCCAGCGCTTCGCTGAGCAGAGCCGTCAGCAGATCGCTGGCCGGATCCTTCGCCAGCGCCCGCTTGCTTTCTTCGATGGCCGCGTCGATCACGCGGAGATTGCGCTCGATGACTGCGATCGTGGCCGGGTCCAGCTTGGACCTCCGCTCCGCGATCGCGCCCTGCAAGTCGTCGATCTCCTCCGTGTACGCGCCGAACTCGCCGCCCACGGTGAGCGACGCCGGAGTCCCCAGCCCGGCCTGGCCCTGCACTGATGGCCCCGAGACGACCACTGTCTCGCCCGCCGACATCCGGTCGCGCAGCACGAGATAGGTCGTACCGGCGGTCGCCATCATCAGCACCGCCGCCGCGGTCGCCAGCAGGCGCGGGCTCACCACGATCCCGCGAGCCCGCCGCGGGGCGTGGCCGTTCATGTCCACCACCTGCGTGCCAAGCCGCGTCTCGATCCCCGGCCACAGATCGCGCGCCGGCTCTACCGGCGGCAGATTCGCCGCCGCGGCCCGGATCGCTTCGATCTCTCTGTCAGTCAGCTCGTCTTCACTCATGACATCAACGCCTTCCGCAGAAGTAAGCGCGCCCTGTGGAGCTGCGCTTTGCTGCCGCCCGTAGTGGTCCCCAGCATCCCCGCGAGCTCCTCGTGCTTGTAACCCTCGACATCGTGGAGAACGAACACCCGCCGCGCCCCTGCCGGCAGCCGCGCGATCGCCCGCTCGAGATCTATCCTCTCCCCGCTGAAGCTTACCTTGTCCGGTCCCGCAGCCGCGTCCCACGTTTCCATCGCATCCTCGCCATCATTGCCCTGTTCCGCCCGCCGCCCGAAATCCAGCGCCTCGGTCTTTCTCGCGCTCAGGACAACGTTCACCGCTACCGAATGCATCCAGGTCGTGAAGGCACTCTCAGCGCGGAACAGCGGCAGTTTCTCCCACAGCCTCACGAACACGTCCTGCGTCAACTCTTCCGCCCTCGTCACATTCCCCGTCATCCGCAGGCACAGCGAGTACACTCTTGCAGCGTGCCGCCGGTAAAGCCGCTCGAACGCCACGCGATCTCCCGCCGACGCCGCCGCTATGTCGGCTGCTTCGACTGTCGGGCCGATGTCCTGCGGCCTCGCGGCGGTGGCCATTGCAGCGCTTTCCATGTCCTCTTGCACTGTTAGACGGGAGCTCGGGCCAGAGGGTTTGAACGCGGGCAGCAATCGGCACAATGACCTGTATTGCCGCCCGTGACCCTACGGCGCAGGCCGCTAGCTGGTGTCAGCCCGGCCGGGCAAGAGCGAAGAAGCGTACGATACGTTACCCGCCGCCCGTCGCGTCAGACTTTATCCTGCCCCGGCTCGCGTAGTGGGTATCCCGTTCGATGCCGACCCGTCAAGCGATTGGTGACTGGTGACTGACAACAGCAACCCTGCGTCCAGCTCACTGTTCACTGGTCCCCGGTTACCTGCACGAACTCCGCCCGCCGATTCAGCGCCCACGCTGCATCATTCGATCCCGCCGCTGCCGGTCGCTCCTCGCCCATGCTCGAGATGTCGATCCGGGCCCCGTCGATGCCGTTGGCAACCAAGTACTCCTTCAGCTCCGCGGCGCGGCGCAAGCCGAGCGCGAGATTGTACTCCGAGGAGCCGCGCTCGTCGGTGTGGCCGGTAATCTTGATGCGGAAGGCGGGCCGCGCCTGCAATGCCGGAACCTTGGCATCCAGCGTCGCACGCGCTTCCGCGGACAGTGCGGACTGGTCGTAGTCGAAATACACCGTTCCTCTTATCAGCGCGATCGCTTCCGCCTCCCGCGCGGCCACCAGCTCGGCTTCCCGTCGCAGGCGCTCCTGCTCGCGCTCCCGCAGCATGCGCAGACTGTCATCCACCGCCTGCTGCCGCGCGCGCTCGATCGAGTCCGCCTGCGCGGTGCTGGCCGGTGCCGGCGTCAGCGGCTTGATCTTCTTGCTGCAGGCGGCGGCCGATAGTCCAAGCAGAGCGCACAGAGCCAGCATTGATGTCTTCATCGTAGTCTCGAGTTATGGGTGCGGCCCGTGATGAGCTAGCGGGTGAGAATCGGCGACCAGTCCGGCAGGCGCGCTCCCGCCGCGCGAGTCAGCTGCCGAAGCCGGCCCGACTCCGTGTCGACGATCCAGAGCTGCCGCGCGCCGGTCCTCGTCGAGGAAAACACGACATGGCGTGAATCGGGCGACCATGACGGGTCTTCGTTCTCGCCGTCGCTCGTGTGCTGCTTTGCGGCGCGGTCACGCAACGCGACGCTCACGATCTGGAACGCGCCGCCGGCCTGCGATTGATACGCCACGCGGATCCCGTCGGGCGACCAGTCGGGAGAGCCGTTGTCGCTTCGCGTGGCGAGGCTCGACGTCGTCAGCGCCTGCGCGTTGGTGCCGTCGGCGTCCATGATATACAGCTCGGGCCGGCCCGCCCGCCCCGAAGTGAAGACGATCCTGCGCCCGGAAGGATCGAACGAGGGTCCGGTGTTGTCCCCGGATCGCGCCGGGGTCAGCCTTCGCGGCGCGCTCTCGCCGGAAGCGCTCGCGATCCACAGGTTGGTCCCGCCCTCGTCGCCGTGCGCATACGCTACCGATCGTCCGTCCGGCGCAAAAGCCGGCGTGATCGTGATCCCGCGCGACGGAATGGATCCCAGCCACCGCGTGGATCCCGCCGCCAGTCCCGAGATTCCGAGCCGCCACCGGCCGCCGCTCACGCCGGCGAACGCGAACCCGGCTCCGTCCGGCCGCCATGCGGGCGACAGCGCGAGCTCAACCGACGTCAGCCGGCGCGCGCCAACGCCGTCGCTATCGATCACCCAGATCTGTCCGTCACCGCCGGCGTACAGCACGCGCGTCTGCGCCGCGCCGCGCGTGCCGAAGATCCAGAGCCCCAACGCGTCGCTCACGCCGTGCAGCGCGACTCGCCATCCCGGGCCATACACGTCCACCGGCAGCGTGAATTCAGCGGCGCGCGCCAGCGTCCGCGAGGCTGCGTCGTGGACTCGGACGGTCAGTCCTGTCGGCGTGAGCCGGGCTTCGATGATCGCGGTCGCTCCGAACGCCGAGAAACGGCCAAAGTCCAGCTCGCTACCGGCACGCGGCAGCAGCGCCCGCGCAGCGGCACCGTCCAGCGATATGAGCGTGACCCGGTCGTCAAAGTTTAGGTCCCGCTGAAGTATGGCCCGCACCGAATCGCCCTCGGCGCCATCCACGGGAAGCACGAGCACCGCCGGACGCGTTCCCGGCGTGTACGTCAACGCGAGCCGGACGCCTTCCGGCGGCTGCGGGTCCTGCGCCCACGCCGGGAGGACGGCAGTCAGGGGAACGGCGATGCAGATGAGCCCGCGAAATATGTTCATCGGTGCCGTTGAAGTTAGTCACCAGTCACTAGTCACTAGTCACTAGTCACTAGTCACTAGTCACTAGTCACTAGTCACTAGTCACTAGTCACCCTTATCTTTCCCGCATGGAAACTCACGGTCCCCTCGGCACTCTCTGGGTCTCTGCCGGTCTGATCGCGTTCTACATCGCGCTGATCTGGATCAACACCCTGCTCGGAATCGTCCTGACTCCGCTATTCATCATGCCGGCCACCTGGCTGCAGGACAAATTCATGGCGCGGAAGAAGCAGCAGCAGGACTCCGAAGAAGCCCGCTAGTCGCAATCACCAGGGATACAGCGCCCGATAGAATGCGCGGTTTCGCACGATGGCTCGGACGTAGTCGCGCGTCTCGACAAACGGTATCCGTTCCGTAAACACCTCCGGGTCCGCCGCGCCGGCCTTGGTGCGCCAGCGCGCCACCGGAGTCGCGCCGGCGTTGTACGCGGCAAGACCGTGCTCCAGGTGCGGGTAGACCTTCAGCAGCTCCGCCAGGTGTTGCGTCCCGAAATCGATGCTCACGGCCGGATCGTACAGCATGTCGGGATGCCAGCTCGCGGTCCCTCTGGTTCTGGCCATGCGCGCCCCGAGCGGCGGCATGATCTGCATCATCCCCCGCGCCCCCACCGGTGACGTCGCGCGTGGATTGAAGTTCGACTCCTGCTTGATCAGCGCCGCCACCAGCGCGGGATCGAGTCCGTTCTCCCGTGCTTCGGTCGCGATTCGCTCGCGCTCCAGGATCGGATGCACCAGCCTGTACCGGAGCGGGCTGCGGCCATGCTCGTTGATCGCCCTCCAGCCCAGAGCGACGGCCCGTGAAGCCTCCGGCGTTCCCGCGAATGCGTGCGCGGTGGCGATCATCCGCTCGGGTGACTCCGCCGCGTCGCGGAACAGCCGGTTGTACTCGTGCCGCTGCTCGACTTCCATTCCGAGGTTTCCCAGCAGCGCGATCCGCCGAAGCCCGTCCTCGAGCTCCTGGACTTTCGGCACGGTGTCGCGCGTGGCGTCGCCCAGCGACAGGGGAGCTCCGAGTCTCGCCGAGCTGAGAATCGTGTAGTACGACGACGGCTCGTCGGCCATGAGGGAGCGCCACCCCGAGCGGGCGCGCGTGGTGTCGCCGAGCGCGTGGTGCGCGCGGCCGGCCCAGTACCGCGCCGCGGTCGCGTCGCTGCTCCGTGGATATTGGTTGGCGAGCGCGTCGAACTCCGAGGCCGCCGTTTTGAAATCCCCCTGTATGAACGAGATCAACGCGCCCCGGAACACGGCGATCGGCGCCTGCGAGGACGACGGGAAGCGGCGCAGCACGTCGCGCAGTGCGGTCCTGGCATCACCGTCGCGGCTCTCGTCCGTCGCGAGATCGGCGAGCAACAGCAGCGCCGCGGCGGAGCTCGCGTCGGTGGGATACTTCGTGGTGATCGCGCGCAGCGTGGCGCGCGCGGCGGAGACGTTCCGCATCGCGATCTGCGCGCGAGCTCTCTGATACTGCGCGCGGGCCGCGAGCGACGCCGGGGCCGAGATTCGCGCGTACTGCGCCGCGGCGTCGGCGTCGCGGTTGAGCCGGGCCAGCATCTGGCCGTAAGAAAAACGGTCGTCGGCAGTCAGCAGCCCGGCTTTTCCCGCCTTGTCGTAGCCGATGGCCGCGCGGCCGGTCATCCCGATTCGCGCCGCGGTGCGGCCGATCGCGAGCTCCTCAGCGGCCGTGCGCTCTGTGAAGGTTCGATCCACCATCTGGATGGCCTCGCGCGAGGCGTCCGAGCCGGCGCCTGACCGGATGAGCCCCATGAGCCCGGCGCGAACCGCCTGGCGCGCGGTGATGTCGCCGGCGCGCGCGAGACGGAGCCGGAACGCGCTGATCCTCGCGCCGGCCCGATCGTAGGCCGCGATCGCCCCGATGATGTCGCCGGTGCGCCCGCGCGCGAGCGATTCACTCACTGGGATCCAATCGCGCGCGACGTATGTCTTGACCTTGTCGTGCCACTCTTCCCTCGCGCCGCTGTCCGGCGTTACC
>JBPCPS010000086.1:0-3455 GCA_050998915.1 Gemmatimonadaceae bacterium | reverse complement strand
CAAGGGCGACGTGCTGCTGTTGAGCGGACCGATCAGGTTTTATCACGGTCGCCAGCTGGCGCCGCGCGAGTTCGTGAACCTCGGCCCGGACGATCCTGGTGCCTCACCGGGGCGGGTGTTCTCCGTGTATCCCGCTACGGAGGGTCTGACCTTCCGGACGATCCGGTCGATCGTCGAAGCGCACCTGGACACTTTGCTTTCGCGCACGACCGACCATCTGCCGGGCGCGGTCCTGAAGCGCTTGAATCTGCCGGCGCTGGCGGACGCGCTGCGGATGGTGCACCGGCCCACGTCGATCCACGAGGCCGAGCAGGGGCGGGACCGGCTCGCATTCGACGAGCTGATGTTCGTGCAGCTGCTGCACAGGCGCGCCCATGCGCTGGCGCGTACCGCGCGTCGCGGGATCCGGTTCGTGAACAAGCGCCAGCTGACGACGAGATTGAAATCGGATCTGCCCTTCGAGCTAACCGGCGCGCAGGTGCGTGTGCTCCGTGAGATCTTCGCGGACATGTGCGGCGAGCGCCGAATGCACCGACTGCTGCAGGGCGACGTGGGCAGCGGCAAAACAATCGTCGCGCTGTTCGCCGCGCTGCTCGCTTACGAGAACGGCTACCAGGCGGCGATCATGGCGCCGACGGAGCTGCTCGCCGAGCAGCATTATCGAACACTGAGCCGCCTGTTGGCGCCGGTGGCGATCGAGCCGCTGCTGCTCACCGGCAGCGTCAAGACGAAGACGCGCGCGCCGCTGGAAGCACGCTTGAAGACGGAAGAACCGGTCATCGCGATCGGGACGCACGCGCTGGTGCAGTCTACGACGGCATTCGGGAGGCTCGGCTTCGTCGCCATCGACGAGCAGCACAGGTTCGGCGTCGAGCAGCGCGCCGCGCTGGCGAAGAAGGGCCAGACTCCGGACGTGCTGCTGTTGAGCGCCACGCCGATTCCGCGGTCGCTCGCGCTAACCGTTTATGGAGATCTCGACGTCAGCACGCTGGACGAGCGTCCGCCGGGGCGCCAGCCTGTCACGACAGTGCTGCGGCGCGGCAAGGGGCGCGACAAAGTGCTGGCATTCGTGCGCTCGCAGGTGGAAGAGGGGCGGCAGGCGTACGTCGTGTACCCCGTGATCGAGGAATCGGAGAAGACCGATCTCAAGGCCGCTACCACGATGTACGAGCAGCTGTCGGCGGGAGCGTTCGCCGGGCTTCGCGTGGCGCTGCTGCACGGGCGGATCCCGTCGGACCAGCGCGAGACGACCATGCGCCAGTTTCGCGACGGCCAGATCGACATCCTGATTGCGACGACAGTGATCGAAGTAGGGATCGACGTCGCGAATGCTACCGTGATGTTGATCGAGCATCCGGAGCGGTTCGGACTGTCGCAGCTGCACCAGCTTCGCGGCCGCGTGGGCCGCGGCGCCGAGAGCTCTTATTGCATCCTGTTAGGCGATGCGGGGCAGGAGTCGATGGAGCGGCTGGAGCTGTTCGCCTCGACGGACGACGGCTTCGAGATAGCGCGCGCGGACCTGCGCATCCGCGGGATGGGCGACCTTTTTGGCCAGCAGCAGAGCGGTGAAGCGTTGTTGCGGATCGCTGACCTGGTGCGCGACGAGAAGCTCAACCTGCTGGCGCGCAATGCGGCGGAGGACACCCTCGCCGACGACCCCGCGCTCGAGAAGACGCAGAACGCGGGCCTAAAGCGGGCGTTGAGCTCGCGCTTTCCGCGGGCTCTGGAGCTGTTTCGGGTGGGCTAGGGGGTAGGCGCGGCTAACCGGCGCTTGATCCGTTCCAGCTCGGCGTTCAGTCGCGCGATCTCGTCGCGCTGACTGCGGATGATCCGGTCCCGGCCGGCGATCCCACTCGCCGTGGTGTCTCCGGCAACGATGACCGGGGCATCGGCCGCCCGCTCGGCGTTGGCGATCTCACGCGCAAGATGCTTCAGGACATTCGCCTGCGCCCGGTACCAGGAAGCTTCCGGCGATGCCGCGTACGAGTCCATCATCGTCCGCCCCTCGGCGCGCGTAGAGGCAGCGCTCCTGGGGTCCAGCTTGTAGAGTGCCCGCCAGAACTTGACTTCCGATGCCGCGCGCGTGCCAGCGTGGGCTTGCTCGAAGGCGAGCAGCGTGCTGTCCGCCGCCGCATGCCTCCCTGCGTTCGCGAGTGAATCCGTGGTATGGATCAGGGCTCCCCATGCGTCCGGGCTCAAAGATCCCGGTGCCGGTTTCGGAGCAGAGGCGCACGCACCGATTGTCACGGCCAGGGCGAATCCGAGGACGATTTTCGTGGTTCCCATGTACTTAAGCTAAATCGGTGGCTCGATGCGCGACGGACCCGCGCGATGCGGTCGCGACTACGGGCAACGTAAGATGGAAAGTAGTGCCCACGCCCTGGGCGCTGTCCACCGTAATCGTCCCATTGTGCGCTTCGACTATCTGCTTTGCGATGGCAAGTCCTAAGCCCGTGCCCTTGAGAGCCGCCGACGCCTGGTTGTCGGCCTGATAAAACTTTTCGAAGACGTGGGGAAGCTGGTGGGCTGCGATGCCCGCCCCCGTGTCCGCGACCGTTAGATAGACGCTCGTTGCGTCGCTGCGCGCCGCCAGCGTCACCGCTCCCTCGCGGGGAGTGAACTTGAATGCATTCGAAAGCAGGTTGCCCAAAACCTCGTTGATCCTGTCTTCGTCCCACTGCACTTCCGCCGGGAGTGAATCCGAGCGTTGCACTGTAAACGTGATGCCGCGTTGGACGGCTAGTCCTTGGAACGCTGCTTCGAGATGGTCTAGGAAGCGGGCGGGGTCGACCTTCCTTGGATCCAACTTCCCGCCCCCCGCTTCGAACCTGCTGACGTCCAGCAGTTGGCGGGTCAGTCGGGTCAGCGTGTGCGCCTGCTTCTCAATGATCCCGCAGACTTCGACCTGCTTGGGAGGCATCGCGCCGTAAATGCCCTCCCGAAGAAGCTCCAGATACCCGACAATCACGTTGATCGGAGTCTTGAGCTCGTGCGACGCGACCGAAATGAATTCCGCCTTGAGCTTGTCCAGCTCTGCCAGCTGGCGGGTCATCGACTCGTAGCTGCCGGCCAGACGGCCGAATTCGTCGCGCCGCCGCCCGGAGTAAGGAAGACGATAGGAGAAGTCGCCGTCGGCGACGGATCTCATGCCGCGCTCCAGGAAAAACACCGGTGTGCTGATCGAGCGTAGAAGCCATAGGCCAATCAGGAGCGCAAGCAGCAGCGCGATGGCGAGTGCGCCGGCAGCGGTGCGTTGGGCGTCGATCGTTATCGCAGCCGCTTCGTCCACTCGTTCAGCGGTGCGGACGCGCAAGTCGGTCTCGGTTTGTTGCACAGTGGCGTTGATCCGCGCGAGCTCGGGCAGGAGCTGGCCGGCCGAGACCTGCTCGGCGTCCCGCGGCCGCGCCTCGCTGGCCGCGGCGTACTCGAGCGCGGCTGCCTCCCTTATCCGGGCG
>JBPCPS010000057.1:0-7393 GCA_050998915.1 Gemmatimonadaceae bacterium | reverse complement strand
AAGTCGCGCGACGAGGTGAACGTCGGCATCATCGAGACCGGTGAGCGGGCGGCGTACGACAGCGGCGTACACGGCCTGCACCCCGAGCTGATCAAGCTCGTCGGCCGGATGCGGTGGCGCACCAGCTACGGGCAGAACATCCTCAACCACTCGAAGGAAGTCGCGTGGCTGGCGGGGATCATGGCCGCCGAGCTCGGGCTCGACGTCGCGATGGCCAAGCGCGGCGCGCTGCTGCACGACATCGGCAAGGTTCTCACGCACGAGCACGAAGGCACGCACGTGCAGCTCGGCGTCGAGGTAGCCACGCGCTACGACGAGCACCCGCTGGTGGTCAACTGCATCGCAGCGCACCACGACGACGTGCCGCACGAGAGCGAGATCTCCGTGCTGGTGCAGGCGGCCGACGCCATCTCGGGGTCGCGCCCGGGCGCGCGGCGCGAGGCGTTCGAGACGTACGTCAAGCGTCTCGAAGGGCTCGAGAAGATCGCGTCGAGCTACAAGGGAGTCGAGAAGGTGTTCGCCATCCAGGCGGGCCGGGAGATCAGGGTGGTCGTCACGCCCGATCACGTGGACGACGTGCGCATGATCTCGCTGTCCGAGGAGATCGCGCGGCGCATCGAGGCCGAGCTGCAGTACCCGGGTCAGATCAAGGTCGTGCTCATTCGCGAGACCAGAGCGGTGGACTTTGCCCGCTGAGCTGATCGATGGCAAGGCGATTGCGCGCGAGCTGCGCGACGAGGTAGCGGCCGGCACCGCGAAGCTCGTCGCGCGCGGCGTGAAGCCGGGACTCGCGGTCGTCCTCGTCGGTGACGACGCCGCGAGCGCGGTGTACGTGAAGTCGAAAGGAAGGGCGTGCGAGGAGGCCGGGATGCTCTCAGTCACCATTCGCCTTCCCGCCGAGACCACGCAGAGCGAGCTCGATTCGCGAATAGATGCGTTGAACGCGGACCCGGCAATCCACGGGATCCTCGTGCAGATGCCGCTCCCGAAGCAGATCGCCGCGGACTCGGTCATCCGGCGGATCAAGCCCGAGAAGGACGTGGACGGTTTCCACCCAGTGAATGTCGGCAAGATGTTGATCGGCGACACCGATGGATTCGTTCCTTGCACGCCCGCGGGCATCCAGGTAATGCTGCAGCGCGCCGGCGTGCAGACGGCGGGGAAGGAGTGCGTGATCGTCGGCCGCAGCAACATCGTCGGCAAGCCGATGATCGCGCTGATGCTGCAGAACTCGCCGCAGGCCAACTGCACGGTGACGGTCTGCCACAGCGCGACCACGGACATGGCGGCGCATACCCGCCGGGCCGACATCCTCATCGCCGCGGCAGGGAAGACGCACCTGATCAAGCGTGACATGGTGAAGCCGGGCGCCGTCGTGATCGACGTGGGGATCAGCCGCATCGAAGACCCTGCCAGCGTCTCGGGCTACAAGCTCGCCGGCGACGTCGCCTTTGACGAAGTGCGCGAGGTGGCATCCCTCATTACGCCCGTGCCGGGCGGCGTTGGCCCCATGACCATCGCGATGTTGCTGAAGAACACTTTGCGAGCCGCGGAGCGGACGGCGGGATGATGGCTTCCCAGTCGGCGCTGGCGTCGACCGATTCGACGCTCGAGAGCTTCGAGCAGGAATTCGCCGGCGAGCGGCGAGAAGTCACCGGGGCTCTGGAGGATTGCGCGGCGGAACTCGTTCCCGCCGAGTGGAAGACGCTGGGAGACGCGGCGCGCTACGCCATGCTCGGCTCAGGGAAGCGCATCCGTGGGGTCCTGCTCATCACCGCATACCGCGCCGCGGGCGGGCGCGGCGACATCGCGCCGCTGGCCGCGGCGGTGGAGATCGTGCACGCGTATTCGCTGGTACACGACGACCTGCCGTGCATGGACGACGACGACCTGCGGCGGGGCCGACCGGCCGTGCACCGGAAGTGGGACGTCCGCACCGCGACCGTGGCTGGAGTGGCGATGGTCCCGCTCGCCGTGCGCGCCGCAATCGCCGGCGCCGCGCGGCTCGAGCTGCGGGACGGGGACGCGAACGCAATAGTTGCGGAGCTGATGCGCGCTGCCGGCGGAGGTGGCATGATCGGCGGACAGCTGCTCGATCTTGAGTCGCACGCAGCCGACTTCGGGTTGGACGAGCTGGAGCGCATGCACCGCGGCAAGACCGGCGAGCTCATTGCCGCTTCGGTCAAGATCGGAGGACTCGCTGCCGCCGCGAAAGAGCCGCAATTGGCGGCGCTGGCCCGCTTCGGCCACGCGATCGGATTGGCGTTTCAGATCGCGGATGACGTGCTCGATGTCACGTCTACCAGCGACCGGCTGGGGAAGACCGCGGGCCGCGACGCGGCGCTCGGCAAACAGACTTATCCGGCGCTGCTGGGTGTCGAAGGCGCTCTGGAGCGCGCGTCCGCGCTAATCACGGACGCCTGCGAAGCGGTCAAGGCGGCAGGGCTGGATAGCTCGCGGCTTCAACGGCTCGCGAAATTCGTCATACTGAGAGAGTCGTGACTCCGAAGATGCCAATCCTCGATCGCATAAGTTCGCCGACTGACCTCAAGTCGCTGTCACGGGACGAGCTGCGCGCGGTGGCGGCCGACATCCGCGAGCGGCTGATCGAGCTGTGCTCCCGCACGGGCGGCCACATAGGTGCCGGGCTCGGCGTGGTCGAGCTGACGGTCGCGATCCATGCGGTGTTCGACGCACCGCGCGACCAGATCCTCTGGGACGTCGGACATCAGGGCTACCCGCACAAGCTGCTCACCGGACGGAACGCGGCGATGGAGTCGCTTCGCCAGGAGGACGGCGTCTCCGGGTTCCTCAAGCGGAGCGAGAGCGAGTACGACGCGTTCGGTGCGGGCCACGCGGCCACCGCGATCTCCGCCGGCCTCGGGATGGCAGTAGCGCGCGATCTCAACGGCGAGTCTTTCAAGGTCGTTTCCATTCTCGGCGACGGCGCGCTCACGTCAGGGATGTCGTACGAAGGGCTGAACAACGCGGGCGGCGCGGGCCGCGACTTCATCGTCGTGCTGAACGACAACGAGATGTCGATCGCGCCGAATGTCGGCGCCATGTCGCGCTACCTCACGTCCGTGCAGCGCAACCCGCTGTACAACCGGGTGCGCTCGGCGATAGGCTCCGCGATCGATCACGCCCCCGGTCCGCTGCACACGGTTGGTGCTGTCGTGCGAAAATGGGAAGAGAGCATGAAGTCGCTGCTCACTCCCGGAGTGCTGTTCGAGGAGTTGGGCTTCCGCTACTTCGGGCCGATCGACGGCCACAACATCGACACGCTCGTGGATACCTTCGCCGCGGTGCGCGAGATGACCGGACCGCGGCTGGTGCACGTCATCACGCAGAAGGGGAAGGGATTCCCCGCGGGCGAGCACGTCGAGAAATGGCATGCGCTGCCGCCGGGCCACGATCCGGCCACCGGCAAGCAGCGGGCAGTGTCGACGGCGAACCCGGGGTACACCGCCATCTTTGGCCGCGGACTCACGGAGCTTGCGGCGATGGATCGACGCGTGGTAGCGATCACGGCCGCGATGCCGAGCGGGACCGGCACGATGGCGTTCGCGAGCGCGCATCCCGAGCGGTTTTTTGACGTCGGTATCGCGGAAGGGCACGCGGTCACGTTCGCGGCCGGGCTCGCGACGCAGGGCATCCGGCCAGTGTGCGCGATCTACTCGACGTTCCTCCAGCGCGCGTACGACAGCATCGTGCACGACGTCGCCATTCAACACCTGCCGGTCGTTTTCGCAATGGATCGCGCCGGGCTGGTAGGCGAAGATGGGCCGACGCACATGGGGCTGTACGACATTGCGTACATGCTGGCGATCCCGGGCGCGACCGTGACCGCGCCGAAGAACGCGGAGGAGATGCTGGGCCTGCTGCGCGCGGGCATCGAGCACGGTGACGGACCGTTCTCGCTGCGCTATCCCCGCGACGCGGCGCCCGACCAACCGCCGGCCGCGACTGAGATCGCGCCGGTCCCGTACGGCACGTGGGAAGTCGTGCGCCAGAGCGGGGAGCGCAACGGCGACGGCTTCGCGATTCTCGCGGTCGGCACGATGGTGCTGCCGGCGGTTGCAGCGGCTGAATCGCTGGCCATGGAAGGTCTGGACGTCACGGTGATCAACTGCCGGTACCTCAAGCCGCACGACGAACTGACGCTCGCGGCCGTGCTCGCGGATCACAAGCATCTGCTCGTCGTCGAGGAAGGCACGGTGGTGAACGGATTCGGCGCGTACATGGCCGGCCTAGTCGGCAAGCTCGACCCGTCGGTACGCGTCGCGACGCACGGCGTGCCCGACCGTTTCATCGAGCAGGCACCCCGCGCGCGCCAGCTCGCGTTGGTCGGGCTCGACATCGCGGGGATCGCGGCCCGGGTGCGCGCGCTGCGAGAGACCGAGGCGATGGCCGGCTGATGCGGATCGGCGTCGTCGGACACGAGGGGTATGAGAAGCTGCCGGCCATGCTCGGCCAGCTGGAGCTGCTCGCGCCCCAGCTCGGGCTCAAGCTGGTCTTCGAGCCCGGGCTATGGTCAGGCGCCTCGGAGGAGTTGAACGCCGACACGGCGATCGACGCGCTTCTCACGCTCGGCGGCGACGGCACGCTGCTGCGTGGCGCGAAGCTGCTCGGCGGACGACCCGTGCCGATCATCGGCGTCAATCTCGGCCGGCTCGGATTTCTCACGAGCTGCAGCGCGGAGAGTGTGGAGACCGCGCTCCGGCGGTTTACAGCCGGCGACTACATGGCGGAGTCGCGAATGACGCTGACCGCGAGAACGGACGGTGCGGGGAAGCGCGACGAGGAGTGGCTTGCGCTGAACGACTTCGTGCTGCACAAGGGCGGCTTCGCGCGGGTCGTGCGGCTGTCCATCTCGATAGACGGCGAACAGATAGGCGCGTATGCCGCCGATGGCATCGTGATCGCGACGCCTACCGGCTCAACGGCTTACAGCCTCTCGGCGGGCGGGCCGATCGTCGAGCCGAGGCTCGAGTCCATCGTCATCACGCCGATCTCGGCGCACACGCTCGGCGTGCGACCGCTGGTGGTGCATCCGGACGCGGAGATCGTCCTGCAGGCGGAAGACGGTCCGGCTGAATTGCTGCTCACGGTCGACGGGCAGGGAGGAACGGAAGTCGCGCGCGGCGAGCGATTGATCGTGCGCCGGTCCCCCTCGCCAGTCCAGCTGGTTCGCTTCCAGCCGGACAGCTTCTTCAATCGAATAAGACAGAAGCTGGGGTGGGGTGGACTCAAGGAACGGGACGACAGCGGCAATGCTGAGTGAGATACGCATCCGCAACTTCGCGATCATCGAGGCGATCGCGCTGCCGCTTGCGCCCGGGTTCAACGTGCTTTCCGGGGAGACCGGCGCTGGCAAATCGATCATCGTCGGCGCGCTCGCCTTTCTGCTGGGCGAGCGCGGCAGCACCGACGTCATCCGGCCGGGAGCGGACCGGGCGGTAATCGAGGGAATTTTTGAGGTGGCGGGCGCGCCTGACGTTGCAGCCTGGGCCGACGAGCATGGCATAGACGTCGAGGACGGGACGCTGGTGCTCAAGCGGGAGATGGCGGCCAATGGCCGCGGGCGTGCCTGGGCGAACTCGACTCCGGTCGGGGCGACGCTGCTCGCCGAAGTCGGCCGGATGCTGGTGAACCTGCACGGCCAGCATGAGGCGCAGACCCTGCTCGACGGCGATTCGCAGCGCGCTATCCTCGACGCGTTCGCCGGGGCGGGCGACACGGTGAGCGAAGTGCGGGGGCTGCACGGATCACTGGGCAAAGTACGGCGCGAGATGGAGGAGCTGGTTTCGCGGCGCGCCGACGCGGAGAAGCGCGCGGACTATCTGCGGCACGTCGCCGGCGAGATCGAGGCTGCGCGGCTCATCGAAGGCGAACAGGAGAAGCTGGAGGACGAGGCGCGCGTGCTCGAGAACGCCGACGAGCTGCGGACCCTGGCGGCCGCGCTGCGCGAGGCGCTCGAAGCCGATGAAGGCGGAGCGCTGCAGGCGCTCGCCTCCGCGCAACGCTCGCTCTCGGCGATCGGCCGAATAGATCCTTCCACGAAGTCGATGCAGGAGCAGCTCGACGTCGCGTACTACGCGCTCACCGAGCTGGCGCGGGAGGCCGGGCTGTACGCCGAGCGTGTGGAGCTGGATCCTGAGCGGCTCACGGCCGTGCGCGAGCGCCGGGATCTCCTGTACCGCCTGCTCAAGAAGTACGGTGAGTCGGTCGTCGAGGTCATCGAGACGGGGCGCAGGGCGCGCGCTGAGCTTGACCTGGTGGAGGGAGGGGAGCTGGATCTGAACGATCTGCGCGGGCGCGCCGCGGAGCTGGAGCGCAAGCTGCAGACAGCGGCTGCGAAGCTGTCCAGGCAGCGACAGGCGGCGGCCAGCAAGCTCGTGAAGGCAGTGGACGCGCGGTTGCCGGAGCTGGGAATGCCGGATGGCGCGTTCTCGGTGATGCTACCGAAGCTTTCCGAGCCCGGCCCGCACGGCGCCGAGGACGTCGCGTTTCACGTGTCGCTGAACAAGGGGCACCCGCCGCGCCCCCTCGCGCGCGTCGCGTCGGGCGGCGAGCTGTCGCGCGTGATGCTCGCCCTAAAGACGATACTCGCCAAGGTGGATCGCACGCCGACGTTGGTGTTCGATGAAGTCGACGCGGGAATCGGTGGCAAGGTGGGACTGCAGGTCGGCGACACCCTCCGCCGCGTCGCCGACAATCATCAGGTATTCGCGATCTCGCACCTGCCGCAGCTCGCAGCGCGCGCGCACCATCACATCGTCGTGGCCAAAGCCGCGAAGGGCGGAGTGACCACTGCCGACGTCACGGTGCTCACGGGTGCGCCGCGTGTGGAAGAGATCGCCAGGATGCTTGGCGGGGATCCAACTAGTACTGTGGCGAAAGCACACGCTAAAGAGCTGCTGGCTACCGGGATAATCCAACCTGGTCCTAGCTGTTAGCGGTGAGTTTGGTCAGTTCCGAGCAGGAAGTACCAGCGGAAAAGAACTGACAGTTTGGAGTAGAGTTCGGTGCCAATCGACGCCTGTGCAGATCCCCACCTTACTCAATACTGTCAGTGCGTCTCCCCTGGTACTTCCTACTCCCAACTGATTAGTCCACTCGCCGCTAACAGCTAGGATCCCACTGAGCCCCTCCCGTAGGTTGCCTCCGTAGATTCTTCGTATCCAATGACGACTCCGCCTGGAATTCCCTGGCAGCTCACCGGTAACCACTGGCTGTCGCTGCCGTGCATCCACCCGGCGGACGGCTCGCTACACGCCATTGGGATGCTGCACCGGGACGCGCGCGGGGCGACCGAGTTTGCTGGTGGTCCAGACTTCCTCTCAGGAGGCGTGGCGCCGCTCTATAAGCCGAAGACCCCCCTCGGCAGCGT
>JBPCPS010000113.1:0-2599 GCA_050998915.1 Gemmatimonadaceae bacterium | reverse complement strand
TGAGGCTGTTCGTGCAGCTCACCAATGTCGCCGACGGACTCAGCCTCTGGTCGGAGAGCTACGAGCGGGAGGTGAAGGATGTCTTCGCCGTGCAGGAGGACGTTGCGCGCGCGATAGCGGGAGCGCTGCAAGTCAGGCTGTCTGTCGGCTCGGCCGCGCCGGTCGTCTCCGACGCGGGCACCGCCGACCTCGCCGCATACGATCTATACCTTCGCGGACGTTACCAGTGGCACCGCAGAAATCTCACGGAGGCGGCGAAGCTCTTCGAGCAGGCCGCGGCGAAGGATGCGCTGTTCGCGCGCGCGCACGCGGGCGTGGCGATCACGTACGCGCTGCTTCCGGAGTACATCGATTATCCGCCCGAGGAGGCGCGGGCGCGCACGGAGCGCGCGGCGGGCCGGGCCCTGGCGCTCGACAGCACGATCGCCGAAGCATACGCGGCGCTCGGCCTGTCGCGCGTCCACTCGTGGCGCTGGAGTGAAGCCGAGGACGCTTACAAGCGAGCGATAACGGTCGACCCCCGCTACGCCACGGGCCATCAGTGGTATGGCGAGCTCTTGTATCACACCGGCCGGATGGACGAGTCGCTGGCGCAGCTGCGGCAGTCGGTCGCGCTGGATCCGCTCGCGCCTATCGCGACCGTCGCCTACGCCTACGCGCTGCACGCGGCCCGGCGTCCTGCCGAGTCCCTGGCTGAGGCAAGGAAGGCGCTGGAACTCGCGCCCCAGATGGCGATCATTCATCGGGTAATATCGATCGGCGGGGCGTACAGCGGCGATTGCGTTTTAGGCATCCGGCACGCGGACCTCGCTTTTCAGCTCGACAGCCTCAATCCAACGACGATCGGGGACAAGGGTCACGCGTACGCGCGGTGTGGGCGAATCGCCGAAGCGCGGGCGATCGCCGCCGGGCTGCAGCGGCGGACCGCCGACGACCGGGTGCTTTTCCCGCTCGCTATGGTCCATGGCGGGGTCGGCGACACGGACAAGGCTCTGACCGCGCTGGAGGGCGCCGTCGCGCGCCGGTCATTGAGG
The DNA here is from genome assembly GCA_050998915.1 of Gemmatimonadaceae bacterium. Classification (GTDB taxonomy): domain Bacteria; phylum Gemmatimonadota; class Gemmatimonadetes; order Gemmatimonadales; family Gemmatimonadaceae; genus JACDCY01. The sequence goes on along the minus strand of JBPCPS010000113.1, from coordinate 1,565 downwards.
TTGACCTCGTATTCGGCGGCGATGGACCCGGTCTTCGACAACGTCCGTTCGAACCCCCGGTTCAAGGCAGTGTTGCGAGCCATGGGACTGCCGCCGTCCGCCATCAGCCCGCGCTAAGCAAAAAAAGAGGCGCGTCCGAAGACGCGCCGCTCTAATGCCTAACACCTCATACCTGTCCTTAGGGCTCCCACCTCGCGGGCGGAAGAGTCTTGTAACGCTCCGTAAGCAGCTCCTGCCTGCTTCGCACGTCCCGCTCTACGCCGCGCACGAGCACGTGCTCCGCGCGCGTGGTGAACTCGAACGGGTCGCCGCTCCACACCACGACGTCCGCGTCGAGGCCGGCCTGTAGTGATCCCGTTCTCTCACTCACGCCGAACACCTGCGCTGGAGTGAGCGTCACTGCCCGCAGGGCATCGTTCCACGTCATGCCGTACGTGACCGCGTTGCCGGCTTCCTGCTTGATGTTGCGGACGTTGAAGGGTTCGTCCGCGCCTCCGCCGCCGGCGTTGCCTATCAGCAGCACTTCGACTCCGGCCCGCTTGAGCAGCGCGGCGTTGTCCTGCCTCCGTCCGAGCGACGAGAAGCTCCCCGGAATGTTGTTCATCGCCCCGGTGAGCACCGGAATGCGAGCGGCGGCGATCTGATCGGCGACCATCCAACCCTCGGCGGCGCCGCCGAGCATCAACCGTAGGCCGAACTCGCGCCCGAGTCTGAGCGTCGCTTCGATGTCGCTGGATTTATCGACAGCCACCAGCAGCGGGAGCCGCCCTTCGAGTACCGGGATCAGCGCCTCGAGATCCTTCCTGCTCGCCGCGAGTCCGCGGGTCTCCGCCCGGTCGAACGCGCGTCGATTGTCGCGGAAAAAGCGAACGTCGGTGAAGAGCTCGCGCAGCCGGAGCAGCTGCTCGCCGCGGGAGCCCGTGCCGCCCTGAACTGGATTACCGACCTGCGCTACCATCGCCACCGGGGCGCGGGTCACGAGATCCGTGAGCGATCCGTCTACGAGCGTGATCACCGCCGCCTGACCCCAAATCAGCCCGCCGCGCGGCATCACTACCACGGTGGTGATTCCCTCGTCGCGCGCGGGCGCGAAGAACATCGACTGCGGATTGAGCCCTTCCCATACGGTGAAGGCGGCGGCAACCTGATCCTGGCCCCGAGCAGACGCGTCACCGGTGGATTGCACCGAACCGATCTCGCTGAGTCCGAGCTGGCTGGAGGAGTTGATCAGTCCAGGGGTAACCCATTTGCCCGCGGCGTTTATTGTGCGCGCCCCGGCCGGGACGGCTATGCCGGCGCCGACCGCGACGATCTTCCCGTCACGTATCAGGACCGTTCCGTTCTCGATCACCGGCCCGCTCACGGGGAATACCCTTCCACCGGTAATCGCCACCGTTTGGGCCCCGGCGTACGTAGCGGACAGCACGAACGCGGCCGACACCGCATGCCGAGTGAGGGCTGTCATCTTGGTAATGGTCATCGGATGTTCCTCCGCGGCACGTACCCGAGCTCGAAATCGGTGCGCCAGTTCTGGTTCGGATCGAGCCGGTCGAACAGCATTGCGC
>JBPCPS010000080.1:0-36198 GCA_050998915.1 Gemmatimonadaceae bacterium | reverse complement strand
ATGGTTGACTTGCGGCTGAGGTGAGGTAGGAAGGAAGGAACGAATGGGCGCGGTGCGCGTTACCCGTTTCGCGTTGGACCGGAGGCGCGTGAGATGGGACCGCGGTCCCGCGGTCACGTCCTTACGGACAAGCTGTATAACGGGTAACGCACACCGCGCCCCTTTTTCCCCCAGCCAAATCCTCCCGAGCTCTTTGAGATGAACGTCCCATTCTACTATCTTTAAAGATTGGGAGAGATGGCCGAGAGGCTGAAGGCACCGGTTTGCTAAACCGGCATACGGGGTCAACCTGTATCGAGGGTTCGAATCCCTCTCTCTCCGTTTTTTGGGTCCGCGAGCGCGGGCCCTTTTTGCTATCGATCCCGTGCTGCTACAGCTTTAATGTGCTTTCCATTTACCCACCACGCAGAGTGAGGCGACGATGAGAGCAAGCGAAACACAGAACCGGAGAGAGTTCGTCGGACGCATTGCGACCACGGCCTTGGCTGTCGGCGTAGGCGCTACAGCCACCCCCGCCGTTCTCGGCGCGCACGAGATCAAGGCGATGCGCGCCGCGACTGCCCCGGGGCCGTCGGTGAAGCCGGACAACAGCTGGCTGCAAGGTATCAAGGGCAACCATGCCCAGATCTTCGACATGCCGGCCTCCGGCGGTGGCTTTCCGCTTTTGCATGTCCGCAACTACGTGCACACGTACCGCACCGCGTTCGAGCAGAGCTATCCCCACGTGCTCGCGATCGTCGGAGTGTACGGCTTCTCGACCCCGCTCGCGTTCAACGACGCGATGTGGGCGAAGTACCCCTTCGGCACCACGATTCAGGTCAACGACCGCGCCACCAACGCGGCCGCCGTCCGCAACGTGTTCTTCACCGCGCCCGAGGGCGGGATCCTCCCCGCCGAAGCTCGCATCGACATCCCCGGGGACTCCAGCATCAGCGCGCTCCAGGCGCTCGGCGTGCGGTTCATCCTCTGCAACAACGCGTTCAACTTGTGGGTGGCGCGACTCGCGGCCGGGATGAATCGGCCCACCGCGGGGATCCGCTCGGAGCTCGAGGCCAACATGCTCCCCGGAATCATCATCGTGCCCGCGATGGTGATCGCGATGAACCAGGCGCAGGCCGAAGGCGCCAGCTACATGTACCTCGAGTGAGGAAATAATTCCGGCTCAGACCTCTCCACGGCTTCGCTTCGCGCCGTCGCCCACCGGCTACCTGCACGTGGGCGGCGCGCGCACCGCGCTGTTCAACTGGCTGTGGGCACGCAAGCACGGCGGCAAGCTGCTGCTGCGCATCGAGGACACAGACAAGGCGCGCAGCACCGACGAGAGCACGCGCGCGATCTTCGACGGCCTCGGCTGGCTCGGGCTCGACTGGGACGGGGAAGTCGTGCACCAGGGCGCGAACCTGGAACGCCATCAGGAGGACGTGCGGCGCATTCTCGAGAGCGGAGCCGCCTACCGCTGCTTCTGCACGCCAGTCGAGCTCGACGCGCGTCGCAGAGAGGCGGACGCGCGCAAGGAGAGCTTCAAGTACGACCGCCGCTGCGATCGCCTCAGCCCGGATGAAGTGCGCGCGCGGATGCAGCGTAGCGAACAGTTCGTCGTTCGCTTCCGCGTGCCCGACGGAAAGACCGAGTGGGACGACCTGGTGCACGGCATCATCTCGTTCCCGAACAAGGACGTGGATGACTTCGTGGTCCTCCGCTCCGACGCGACGCCGATCTACAATCTCGCCGTCGTGTCGGACGACATCGCGATGGACATCACTCTCGTCATGCGCGGCGACGATCACATCTCCAATACGCCGAAGCAGATCATGCTGTACCGCGCCCTGTCCCGGCCCGTCCCGCAGTTCGCGCACCTGCCCATGATCCACGGGATGGACGGGAAGAAGCTGAGCAAGCGACATGGCGCGACGGCGGTCGGCGATTACCAGCACCTCGGCATCGTGCCCGAGGCGATGGTGAATTTTCTGGCGCTGCTCGGTTGGTCGCCCGGCGGCGACCGCGAGATAATGCCGCTCGAGCAGATGATCGAGCTGTTCTCGGCCGACGGACTGCAGAAAAAAGCGGCTGTCTTCGACACGCAGAAGCTCGAATGGATGAACGGCCAGTACCTGTCCACCATGTCGCTCGAAAAGCTCGAGCCGCGCGTCACTCCCGCGATCGTCGCGGCGGGCATCGCTACCGCGGACCAGCTGCGCGGCGAACGGTATCTCGCCCTGCTCGAGCTCCTGCGCGTGCGAGCCCGTACGATTCACGACATCGTGCGGCAGTCCGCGCCGTTCCTGGCGGACACGATCGAGTACGATCCCGACGCGGTCGCCAAGAGCTGGAAGGATCCGGCGGAGGCCGCCGCTCTGCTGCAGGGCGCAGGCGACAAGCTTCGCCAGACCGCCGACTGGACCGCCGAGGCTCTCGAGACCGCGCTCCGCGCGCTCGCCGACGAGCGCGGAACCACCGCCGGGAAGATATTTCAGCCCATGCGCGTTGCGCTCACCGGATTGAGCGTTAGCCCGGGCATTTTCGACGTCCTGCTCATGCTCGGGCGGGAGAAGTCGCTGGCCCGGATTGAGTGGGCCATGGCGCGACTTACAACTCCATAGTTGACCGCCGCCACTGCCATACGCAGATTACCCGAAGTTTGCCGGCCTCGATGAGGCGCTCTCGTCGATATTGCCGCCCCCGCAGGGAGAGTTCATGTCCGAACCGTTGACCAGTCTCGAGACGTCGGTCTACCAGTATCTCCTCGACTTCACGGCCGAGAACACTTACCAGCCGAGCATCCGCGACATCGGAGCGCGGTTCAAGATAAAGTCGACCAAGACCGTCTCCGACCTCCTGCAGTCGCTGACGAGAAAGGGATACATCGAGCGGGATCCCGCGCGCTCGCGCGGCGTTCGCCTGCTTGGCTTCGCTGGCGCGATCAATACGCAGCCCGTGCCGTACTACGGCAGAATCAATCCGAACGAGCCGTCGCTCGCGCCGGAGAATCGCGAGGGATTCATCACGGTCGACCGCCGGTTCCTCCCGAGCAACGACACCTTCATGATCCGCGCGAAAGGCGAGAGCATGGTGGGCCGCGGAATCAACGACGGCGACTACCTGCTGGTGAACCCGTCGGCGAAGCCCGCCGAGCGCGACATCGTCGCTGTGAGAACGGGGATCGACGTCACCATCAGGACCTACACGCGAAAGAACGGGAGCGTGGTCCTGCAGCCGGCCAACATTTCGGAGAAGGACGTGGTGATCGAAACTGGCGCCGAGTTTCAGGTGCTGGGCATCGTGTGCGGCGTCTTCCGTCCCTTCTGTGACAACCCGCCGATACCGAGGGCCACGCTCACTTCCTGACAGCTACTTCCTGTCCGAACCATCCTGAGCGGGGGCCACTGGCTCCCGCTCTTTTTGTTCGGCGCGCTCGCGCTCTTTTCGCAGCCGGAGATTACGCACCGCGGTCTTGAATTCGTTCTCGTTGATGGCGCGCTGGGCGTGGAAGGCGATGTCTCTGTTCATGTAGTTGAGCTGCCGCTCGCGCTGCATGGTGACGGGATTCGCCTGCGCGTTGATCGGCAGAAGCGCCAGAACCGCCGTCGGAATCGAGACCGGGCCGAGGCGGATGAACTTCTCGTCCACGCCCCATTTCTGGCCGTTGCGCTCGATGGTCCAATCGGTCGGAGCGCGGCGCGGCCCAAGAGCCATGACGGAATCCGTGATGCGGCCGATGTCCGCGCGAATGGCGTCGTCGATCACTTCCCTGGTGGTGCGGGGGGCACTGAGGAGTCTGGCGCGCGGCGCGGCCCACACGCGCGGACCCGTGTATGAAGGACGCACCCCGCGCGTCGGGCCACCACCACCCACCAGTGGACCGGTGCCGGTCACCGGCGCGGCTGAGGGCGAGGCCGGAGCCGCGGGCAGACCGTCAGGGACCGCGCTCGGCGCGACGAGCGCCGGAGCCGGCGCAGGCGACACGGGACTTCCGTCGCCCCCACTTCTGCCGGCCACTGCCGGCCCGGTGCCGCGCGGAATGGACAGAAATCCGATTCGCTCGGCAGGGACGGACGCCTCCTTCTCCCGCGTGAACAATCTGCTCAGCGGAGTCGGGATCAGCAGCGACTGAACGATCACGGCTCCCACCACCGCGTGCGCGGCGAGTGAGACGAGAACGGCAGGCGAGAACCGACGCTTCACGCTGCGACGGCCCCGAAGCTCGCGAGAACGCGGCCCGCGCGAACAGCGGCCTCGCGGATCCTGGCAGGTGAGGTGATGAACGACACGCGAAAGAACCCTTCGCCACCCGGACCGAAAGCCGAGCCGGGGAGCACGACTACTCCCTCTTCTTCCATGAGCTTGTGCGAGAACTCGGCGCTGGGGATGCTCGACGGCAAAGGCAGCCAGAGGTACATGGACGCCTTAGGCGCGACACAGGGGAAGCCCGCCTCGGAGAAGCTCTCGACCGCGGCGTCGCGTCTCTCCTGGAACACCGCGGCATTGCGCGGGGCCCAGTTCTCCCAGCTGTCGAGCGCAGATGCCGATGCCGCCTGGATGCCCAGAAACACTCCCGTGTCGACGAACGATTTGACCTTCGCGAGCGGCCAGACGATCTCCGGATTCCCACACGCCCAGCCGCAGCGCCATCCGGTCATGTTGTACGTCTTCGACATCGAGTGGAACTCGATGGCGACGTCCCGTGCGCCTTCGATCTCGAAAATGCTCGGCGGCACGTATCCGTCGAAGGCGAGCTCGGAGTACGCATTGTCATACACCAGCAGGAGGTCGAGTTCCTTGCAGCGGTCGACGATCACCTTAAGATAGCTTAGGGGCGCGATCGCCCCGGTAGGGTTGCCCGGGTAGTTGAGATACAGGATCTTCGCCCGCTTCAGGACGTCCGCCGGAACCTCGTCGAGGTCCACCAGGAAATCGTTGTCGGGGCGGAGCGCGTAGCGGTACGCCTCTCCTTCCGCGAGCAGGGTTCCACCGAGGTATGCGAGGTAGCCGGGCTCGGGCATGATCGACACGTCGCCGCGCTCGAGATAGGCCAGCGCGAGGTGCGCTATGCCCTCCTTCGATCCGATCAGCGGCACGACTTCCGTCATGGGATCGAAGTTCTGATTGAAGCGGCGCTGCATGAAGCGCACGATCGCCTCGCGGTATTCCATCAAGCCCAGCGCGAAGCCGTAGCGGCTGATCTCCGGCCGCTCGACCTCCCTCTGAAGCCGCTTCATCGCGACCTCCGGGCAGGCCAGATCCGCGTCGCCGGCGCCGAGGTCGATCACGTCGACGCCCTGTGCGATGAGCTCCCGCTTGCGCGCCGGAATCTTTCCGAGCGGGTACTCCGGCAGGCTCATCACACGCTTCGTGTACGGCGGCATTATCGGGCCTCGGTGACTGGGTTGCTTACTCGGCTGATTCCCTCGATCTCGACCTCGACCACATCGCCCGGCGCGAGCTTGCCCACGCCGGACGGAGTTCCCGTGGCGATGAGATCGCCCGGCTCCAGCGTCATGATGCCCGAGATGTAAGAGAGCAGCACCGGAATCGAAAACACCATCTGCGCGCTGGAGGCCCGCTGGCGCTCCTGGCCGTTGACGCGCGTAATGACGGTAAGGCTGCCGAGATCGGGGATGCCGTTCCCCTCCGTGCCGATGGGGCAGAAAGAATCGAATCCCTTGGCCCTGGTCCACTGGCCGTCGCTCTTCTGCAGATCGCGCGCGGTGACGTCGTTGACCGCGACGATGCCGCGAATCGCGCCCTTCGCGTCGGCCTCACTCGCGCGGGTGAGCCGCTTGCCGATGACGACGCCGATCTCCCCTTCGAACTCGACCTGCTGCGAGGCGGAAGGAAGCCGGATGGGCTCTCCGTCGGCGATCACGCTCGACGGGGGCTTCAGGAAGATCAAGGGGGCTTTGGGGACCTCGTTACCGAGCTCCTTGGCGTGCTCGGCATAATTCCGCCCGACGCACACGATTTTGCCTGGACGGACTGTATTCGGCATGAGAGCTAATTTAGCGCCGGATGGACAGTCCGGGATGAAGACTGGCGGGTTGCAGGCTATGGGTTGGAGTTACCGAGTTCGAGTCTGTGAGTCTGCTCCAAACCCTGACTCACGAACTCACACTCATAGCTTCCCAACCGGTCGGAATATTCATGTAGCCCGTTCATGGCCCAATCTGTACGCCACGTTCCTCGTCGCCCCCATCGCCGTCAGCTTCGCCACGATCTCTCGCGGCGCTTTCCCCTCCGCGCGCATCGAATCGGCAAGCCTTCGCAGCTCATCCTCATCCACCTGCTCTTCCGCCTTCGGCCCGAGAACGAGTACGACCTCTCCCCTGGGTCCCTCTTCGCCGTAGTGGAGCGCCAATTCCGCGACAGTTCCCCGCCGTATCTCCTCGAACTTCTTCGTCAGCTCCCGCGCGACCGCCGCCGCTCGTTCTCCCGCGCCCGCATCGACCAGATCCCGCAGTGTCGCCCCCACCCGGCCCGGCGCCTCGTACAGCACGCAGGTGTGCGGCGTCGCTGCGATCTCGGCGATGGCTTCCGTGCGCTCGCGTCCACGCCGCTCGAGGAAGCCGAAGAAAGTGAATCGCTCGGCGCCGAGGCCCGCGCCCGTCAGAGCCGTGAGGAGCGCCGAGGCTCCGGGGATGGCTACTACTTCGATGCCGGCCTCGATCGCGCCACCCACGAGCCGCGCGCCCGGATCCGAGAGCAGCGGGGTGCCCGCATCCGAAATGAGCGCTACCTCCTGCCCCTCGGCCAGCCGCTCGAGAATCTTCGGCGTGGCCCGCGCCTCATTGTGCTCGTGGTACGCGGTGGTGGGCGTCGACACGTCGTAATGATCGAGCAATCGGCGGGAATGACGCGTGTCTTCCGCCAGGATCAAGTCGACGGACTTCAGAACCTCGACGGCGCGGAACGAGATGTCGCCGAGGTTTCCGATCGGGGTACTGACGAGATAAAGGCGCCCCGCTATGCGGCGTGCTCCTTGAACTTCATCTCGAGCTGCTGCTTGGGCACGGCACCGATGACCTGGTCCACGACCTTGCCGTCCTTGAAGAACAGCAGCGTGGGAATGGATCTGACCTGAAAGCGGCTCGCCGTGCGGACGTTCGTGTCCACGTCCAGCTTGGCGACCTTGGCCTTGCCGGCGTACTCCTCGGCGAGCTGCTCGAGCACGGGCGCGATCATGCGGCACGGCGCGCACCAGGTCGCCCAGAAGTCGACGACCGTCAGTCCGGCGTTCTGCTCTACCACGCTCTCGAAATCAGCGTCGGTGACTGTTACCGCGTGCGACATTATCTATTCCTCCGTGGCGCGGGAGTGCGCCTGTGGTGCACAATTAGCGAAGATCATGCCTACTGCGCCGTAATCTAATGACCAATCCAACAGGACCGGCTACGCGGATCGCGCACGTGGGGATCGCGCTCGCCGCGATCGACGCGCAGCTGCCGTTTTATCGGGACGTGCTCGGTCTGGTGAGCGTTCCGGTCAACGACTCGGACGGCGCCCGGATCGTGGCCTTCGACGCTGACGGATCGCTCGTGGAGCTGCTGGAGCCGTCGGCGGCGGATTCTCCCATCGGACGTTTCGTCGCCAGGCGCGGGCCGGGAATCCACCACATCTGCTTCGCCGTGGCCGATCTCGAGGATGTAATGGACAGATGCCGCGCCGCGGGGATCGAGCTCGTAGATCAGGTCCCGCGGATCGGCGCCGAGGGAAAGCGGATCGCGTTCCTGCACCCGCGGTCCACCGGTGGCATTCTGGTTGAGCTTACCGAGAGCTGACTACGTCCCTCGCGTCAGGGGGTCGACGACTGGAGGCCGCAGAAGTCCCGCACGGCCGCGAGCTCGACGTTCTCGACGTACCACCTGCCGCGCGGTCCCTGGACAGTATGCAGGGCCGGCGACCGCTTCTCGGATCCACGCGTAATCTCGACGCGGATGACACGGCGTCCGGCTTCCCCGGGAGTCTCGTTGAGCACGCGGTAGCTGTCGTGCTGCAGGTAGCATTGGAGAATGATGACCCGCTTTTCCAGCTCGGTCCTTTCTATTGTCTGTCGCGCCGGCCCCTGCGATGTTCCCCAGGTGGCGCCCATGGCCTGTAGATCTTCCGTTCTTACGGCGTCGAGAAACGCGTCGACCGCGAGCCGCGGCGCCACGGCGCCCAGCCCGTCGTTCGTCGCAGGCGCCGGGCCCGGCGACGGAATCGTCGCCGCGCAACCGGTGAAAGCGAGTAACAGGGCTGGGGCGAGAAGAGATTTGTGCACGTACGGCTCCATGCTGCGGGGAAAGCGAACCTAACCGCCGGGAATAATGCGAGCAACCCGCCAACGGCTGTACATCAACATCGATCATGTCGCGACGCTGCGTGAGGCGCGCCGCGGCAGCGAGCCCGACCCGCTCGAGGCCGCGCGGGTGTGCGAGGCCGCCGGAGCGGACGGAATCACGGCACACCTTCGGGAAGACCGTCGTCACATACAGGACTCAGACGTGCAGGGGCTGCGAAAGGTCATTAATACGTATTTCAATCTCGAGCTCGCCTGTGTTCCCGACATGCTCGCGATCGCGATCGCGGCGAAGCCGGAGCAGGTCACCCTGGTACCCGAGCGCCGCGAAGAAGTGACGACCGAGGGAGGACTTGACCTGGCGCGCGACCCCGCGCGAGTCCGCGCGGCCGTCGAGGAGCTGCGGCGCGCGGGGATCCGCACTGCCCTGTTCATCGACCCTTCCACGGAAGCCGTCGAACGCTCGCGCGACCTCGGCTGCGACGCGGTCGAGCTGCACACGGGCCGGTACTCGCACGCCGCGGCCGAGCGCGCGCGGCTGGACGAGATCCGCTCGGCAGCGGAGCACGGCAAGCGGCTCGGACTCGCGATTCATGCCGGGCACGGGCTCAGCATCGCTAACGTCCAGCCGGTGAGCGCGATCCCGGAGATCGAGGAGCTGAACATCGGCCACTCGATCGTCAGCCGCGCGGTCTTTGTCGGCCTCCACGCGGCGGTCGCCGAGATGAAGGAAGCGATGTGCGCCGCGCGGATGTTTGACGTCGCTCCCCCGCCGCCATAAAGTTGGCGCCGATGGCAACCACGGCTACGAACGTCCCGGCACGACTCGTCGAGTTCTTCGTCGCGGAAGCGGTCGGCTATGCCGACACGCTGCGGGAGATCATGTGGCTGCCCGCGGGCGACCGCGACACCGGGGAGATGCTTCGCGCCGCGCGCGCCTTGCGCGGGTCGGCCACTATGGTGCGACTCAGCGATCTCGCCGTCGTCGCCGGCCGCATGGAGCGCATCGCCCGCGCGATTCATACGCGCCGCATTCAGTGGACCGAGCCGCTGTCGTATTCGCTCCAGGCCGTCTTGTACGAGCTACCCGAGCTGATTTCCGCTGCCGGCGTATGGGGAGCAGGCGAAAGCGAGCGGGCGGCGGCCATCGCGGACGCGCTGCACGCGTTCGCGCCCACGGAGGATCCCAAGACCAACGCCATGGTCGTGCCGATCAGTCGGCTGTTTCACGAGGACTCGGGTCCGCACGTGATCTACGTGGCGGTGACGCCACAGACGCAGTTCGAGCAGCAGCTGCGCGAGCCCGCTCCGGAAAAGCGCGATGCGGGCCCGGGTCGCGCCGAGCCGGCACGCCGTGAGCCCCCCGCGCGTCCTCGCTCCGCTCCCGCGGCGGATCGCGACGCGCCCCCGGCATCACCTCCGCCGCGCACAGCCACTCCCCCCCGGGCTCGACCGCTCGCCGGCGACGAGCGCAGCACGCCGCGAGGTCAGGACTTGCACTCGCTGATATCGGAAGGGCTGGCCGGCTTTGCCGGAATGGAGCTGGCGAGTCCCGCCTCACCGGCTGCGCCGATGGCTCCCGCGGCTTCCGCGGCTTCCGCGGGCGCCGAGGCGCCAACCGCCGCCGGGGCGCTCGTGCCCATCGAATCGCTGCTCTACGCTGGTCGCGCGGCCCTGGCCCGCGCGCGGGAAATCCGCGCCGCGCAGGCCGCCGCCGCCCGCGAGCCGACTCCCGAAGAGCTCGACGAGCTCATGGATCTTATGGAACTGGCGACTTCCGCCTGAAGACATTCATGAAGTCCGGCTGGCGCGGCCTCGCGGGATTCCTGCTCAGCGGCGCGCTGTTGTGGTGGGTGTTGCGCGACGTCTCGCCGGCTGCGGTATGGACCGAGCTCTCGCGCGCGGACCCATGGCTTTTTTTCTGGGCGACCGTCGCAGCGACCGTCATCTTCCCGATCCGTGCGCTGCGGTGGCGGGTGATTCTAGAGCCCGTGGCGCCGGACATCCCGTTCGGCCCGCTCTGGCGCGCGACCGCCATCGGAATGATGATCAACAACGTGCTCCCGGCGCGGGCCGGAGAGTTCGCGCGGGCCTACGCGCTCACGCGCGAAGTGCCGAGGGTGCCGTTCTCGACGTCGATCGCTTCGCTGGTGGTGGACCGCCTCTTCGATGCGGTGGTGCTGCTCTGCCTCGGCCTCGTGGCGCTGATGGACCCGGCGTTTCCGTCCGACGCCACTATCGCGGGGCAGCCACTCGCCGACTGGGCCCGCGGCGGGATCGCCGTCACCGTGGCGTTGCTGGCGGGCGTCTATTTGCTCGTTTTCTTCCCGCGCGCGCTCATCGCCATTTTCGAGATTTTCTCGCGCAAGATCTCGCCGAAGCTCGAGGAGCGCGGGAAGATCGCGCTGCAGCGATTCAGCGACGGACTGAGTGTGATGCGCAGCCCGCGCAGGTTCGCGCTCGTGTTCGGCTGGACCGTCGTGCACTGGCTGGTCAGCGCAGTGGGAACGTGGCTCGGGTTCCTCGCGGTGGGGATCCGCCTTCCCTTCTCCGCGGCGCTGTTCGTTCAGACGGTCACGGCTTTCGGCGTGGCGCTCCCGTCGGCGCCGGGCTTCTTCGGCGTGTTCGAGGCGATCGCCGTAATCACGCTCGCGGTGTACGGTGTGTCCGCCGCGCTGGCCACGAGCTGGGCGATCGGCTTCCACATTCTCACCTTCATTCCGATCACGATCATCGGCGCGATCTATTTTGTGCGCCTCGGCCTGCATTTCCGCGACCTCAGATCGGCGCCGGACCAGCGTTGAGCGGCGCCGTCAGGGTCGAGGCCCAGGCGAAAATCAATCTCCGTCTCAAGGTGCTGGCGCTGAACGATTCGGGGTTCCACTCGATCGAGACGGTGTTCATGCGGCTGGCGCTCGCCGACCGGGTCACCGTCGCCGTGTCCGAAGGAGGCGGCGTCGAGCTGAATGTCACCGGTGACAGCGCGCTGGTCGCCGCCAGCGGTCCGGCGGAGCAGAACCTCGCGTTCGTCGCCGCCAGATATTTCTCCGAGCGAGCCGGCTGGCACCCGCACATCGCGATTGGCGTGGAAAAGGTGATCCCGGTGGGTGCCGGCCTGGGAGGGGGCAGTGCTGATGCGGCGGCAGTGTTGCGCGGGCTCAACGCGCTCGCGCCGGCGCCCCTCCCGGGTGCCGAGCTGCTCTCGCTCGCGGCCACCATCGGGTCGGACGTTCCCTTCCTCGCGAGCGATGACGTCATGGCCGTGGGATGGGGGCGGGGCGAGCGGCTCATGGCGCTGCCGCCGCTGCCGGAGCTGCCCGTGATCCTTGCCGTGCCTCCGATTCACATTTCCACGGGAGACGCGTATCGCTGGTTGGGGCGCGCCCGTGGAGCGGCGCCGACGCCTCCTACGCTGCCCGGCGACGCTTTCGCTTCGTGGGACCGGGCGGCCGCCCACGCCGAAAACGACTTCTCGGACGTCGTTACAGCGCGGCACCCCGTCATAATGGCGATTCGCGAGTCGCTCGCGGCTCGCGGGGCGCGGGTGGCGATGCTGACGGGATCGGGCTCAGCTGTGTTCGGAGTCTTCGACTCGGTTCTGGAGGATGATCGTGGTGGAGACGCCGCTGCGTGGCGGGAGATCCGCACGTTCACGGCCACTCATGTTGTACCGCTGGAGCGTATGGACTAAGTTTTAGCCACCCACTGCCCCCTCGTCCAACGGCAGGACATCGGCCTTTGGAGCCGAGAATGGTGGTTCGAATCCACCGGGGGCAATTCGCCGTCAATTGGGCTCGTCCGATTGACCAAACTCTCTGGCACACCGTATCTTACAGGGCTGTGACAATGGACGGACTGGCCGTACCAAGTCACGGCTTCAAGCTCATGAGCGGCTCTGCCAATCGTGCGCTGGCCGAAGAGATGGCGTCGCAGCTCGGGGTCGAGCTGTGCAAGGTCACGCTGAACCGCTTTGCCGATGGCGAGCTGTTCGTGCGAATCGACGAGAACGTGCGTGGAAACGACGTTTTCATCGTTCAGCCCACGAACCCTCCCGCGGACAACCTGATGGAGCTTCTGCTGCTGATCGACGCGGCGAAGCGCGCATCGGCGGCGCGGGTGACCTGCGTGATGCCGTACTACGGCTACTCGCGGCAGGACCGGAAGGACCAGCCGCGGGTCGCGATCGGCGCGAAGCTCGTGGCGAACGTGATCATGACGGCGGGAGCGGACAGGCTGCTGGGGGTCGACTTCCATCAGCACCAGTTGCAAGGGTTCTTCGACGTTCCGGTGGATCACTTGTATGCTGCGCCGGTGTTCGTATCGCACTTCAAGCGCAAGAATCTGCACGACGTGGTGGTGGTGGCGCCGGACGTAGGCTCGGCGAAGATGGCTCGCGGCTTCGCGAAGCGTCTGGACGGAACGCTCGCGATCATCGACAAGCGGCGCCCCAGGGCGAACGTGTCGGAGGTCGTGAACGTCGTAGGAGAAGTGGAGGGACGCGATTGCATCCTCGCGGACGACATGATCGACACGGCGGGCACGGTCTCGGAGGCCGCGCGCGCGTTGAAGGAGCTGGGGGCCGGCGACGTGTACGTGTGCGCCACGCACGCGCTGCTGTCGGGCCCGGCGAAGGATCGGCTCAGCGCCGCTCCGATCAAGGAAGTGGTGGTGACGGATACGATCGCCATCCGCGATGAAGCGAGGTTCGACACGCTGAAGGTGCTGTCCGTAGGCGATCTGCTGTCCAAGGCGGTGAGGTTCATTCATGCCGAGCAATCGGTGAGCTCGTTGTTCGAGTAACTAAGGACGCTGTTGGCTATTGGCTGTTAGCTGTTGGCTAACAGCCCCGCGATTCTGTTTTTCCGCGGTGACCAACCGCTAACAGCCAACAGCCAATAGCAATCAGAGGTTTTTTTCATGGCAACAGCACAACTATCCGCGACTCCGCGTGAGGGCTCCGGCAAAGGCCCCGCCCGCTCCCTCCGGTCGAGCGGGAAAATTCCCGGCGTCGTCTACGGGCATGCGCGCGAGCCGCAGCCCCTCACGCTGGACACGCGCGAGTTCGAGAAGCTTCTTTCACACATCGCCGCCGAGAGCACAGTGATCGAGCTGTCGCTCGACGGCCAGACGACCAAGACTCTGATCCGCGAGATCCAGCGGCATCCCTTCAAGCGCCAGATCCTGCACGTGGATTTTCAGGAGCTGGTCGCCGGGGAGAAGGTCCAGGTCAACATCCCGATCGTCCTGCTCGGCGTCCCCGAAGGGGTGCGCGCCTCCGGCGGCGTCATGGATCAGACGCTGCGCGAGCTGTCGATCCGCGTGGATCCGTCGGCGATCCCCGATCACATCGAGGTGGATGTCACGGCCGTGCAGATCGGCCATTCGATTCACGTCAGCGAGCTGCAGCTTCCCGAGGGCGTCGAGGTTCTGAACGACCCCGAGGCGCCGGTGTGCGTCGTCGCCGCGCCGCGCGCGGTAGTCGAGGAGACCGCCGCAGCCGCGGAGCCGGTCGAAGGTGAGGCCGAGCCGGAAGTGATCGGCCGCGGTAAGGAAGCAGAGGAAGAGACTGAAGAGGAGAAGTGATCCAAAACGTCATTAGTGATTAGTGATTGGTGATTGGTAACAGCGGTCATGCCGTTTTCAGTTACTAATCACCAATCACCAAGCACCAATCACCGCTCTTGAAAGTCATCCTCGGCCTCGGCAATCCGGGACGCGAATACGAAGCGACCAGGCACAACGTCGGCTGGTGGGTAGTCGATCACGTAGCCGACGTCTGGCGGTTCGACCGGTGGAAGCGCGACGGAGACTCGGACGTCGCCTCCGGAATGATCGGGCGGACGCGCGTCAAGCTGGTGAAGCCGCGGACGTACATGAACCTGAGCGGAATCGCGCTCCGGCCCTACGCCCGCAAGGCCGGTTGGGATCTTTCGCAGGATCTGCTCGTCGTTGTCGACGAGGTGGCGCTTCAGGTCGGACGCTATCGCCTGCGCGCGCACGGCAGCGCCGGGGGACACAACGGACTGAAGAGCGTGGAAGGCTCCCTGGACAGCCGGGAGTACGCGCGGCTGCGGGTCGGAGTGGGGCCCTCTCCGGAGCGGGCGGTGATCTACCGTGATCTTGCCAGCTTCGTCCTCGCGCCGTTCGCGCGCGACGAGGGCGATATGATTGTCGAGTTACTGCCGCGGCTGACCGAGGCCGTGGAGCTGTGGGTTCGAGAGGGTGTCGACGTGGCCATGAACGTTCACAACCGGGAAAAGAAATCATGAACGAAGCGGGAATCGTGTCGGGCTGGGTGAACATCGCCAACTCCGCGTGGTGGATCGGGCTGCTAGGACTGGCGGCCGCCGGACTGGTCTACCGATCGATCGTTCGCCACTCCCCCGGGTCGGAGATCATGCAGGAGATCTCCGAGCGGATCCACGAAGGGGCGATGGCGTTCCTCAAGCGCGAGTACACCGTGCTGCTCCCCTTCCTGCTGATTGTCGCGGGTCTGCTCGCATGGGCCATCGGGACGCGCACGGCGATGGCATATCTGGCCGGCGGCTTCTCCTCGGTGCTGGCCGGTCTGGCCGGAATGCAGGCGGCCACCCGCGCGAACGTCCGCACCAGTGAAGCGGCGCGCGCCGAAGGCCAGGCTTCCGCGCTGCAGATCGCGTTCAACGGCGGCGCGGTCATGGGGCTGAGCGTTGCGTCGCTCGGCATTCTGGGCATCGGCGCCGTGTTCACCCTCCTGTGGGCGGACGCGAGCGGCAGCCAGCCGCATCTCTTCTCCGAAGTGATCTCCGGGTTCGCGATGGGCGCGAGCTCGATCGCGCTGTTCGCGCGCGTCGGCGGCGGCATTTACACGAAGGCGGCCGACGTCGGCGCCGATCTGGTCGGCAAGGTCGAGGCGGGCATTCCCGAGGACGACCCCCGCAACCCCAAAACGATTGCGGACAACTTCGGCGACAATGTTGGCGACTTGGCCGGCATGGGCGCAGACATCTTCGAGAGTTACGTGGGCTCGGTGATCGCGACGATCTCGATCGCGGTTTCCTCCGCGGCGATCGCGGGAGCTAACATCCTTCCCGCGATGGTGCTGCCGGTGGCGTACATCATCGCCGGATTGGCGGCGTCTCTCGCCGGCATCGTGCTGCTGCGCGCCCTGGCGCGCGGCAATCCCGCCAACGCGCTGCGCACGGTCACCATCGTCGCGGCCGTCCTGTTTCTCGCGTTCGCGTACGTGATCACTCTCAACATCCCGTTCACGAACCTGTCGCCCGACGGCGGTGCGTTCAGCGCCCTCGGACCGTTCTGGGCGATTGTGGCCGGAACCGTGGCCGGTCTCGCGATCGGCTTCGCGACGGAGTACTACACGGCCTCGCGCCCGGTCGGCGTGATCGCGGCCGCGTCGCAGACCGGACCCGCGACCAACATCATCGCTGGCCTCGCGATCGGAATGCGGAGCGTCGTGATTCCCGTCCTCTTGATCTGCGCCGCGACGTATGTCGCGTTCACCATGGCGGGACTGTACGGCGTGGCCATCTCCGCCGTGGGCATGCTCGCCACGGTCGGCATCACCATGTCGGTGGACGCGTACGGCCCGATCGCCGACAACGCCGGCGGCATCACGCAGATGGCGCACCTCGGCCCCGAAGTCCGC
The DNA here is from genome assembly GCA_050998915.1 of Gemmatimonadaceae bacterium. Classification (GTDB taxonomy): domain Bacteria; phylum Gemmatimonadota; class Gemmatimonadetes; order Gemmatimonadales; family Gemmatimonadaceae; genus JACDCY01. The sequence goes on along the minus strand of JBPCPS010000080.1, from coordinate 20,281 downwards.
AAGATCACCGACGGGCTCGACGCGCTCGGCAACACCACGGCCGCGATCGGCAAGGGCTTCGCGATCGGGAGCGCGGCCATCACCGCGCTGGCGCTGTTCAGCGCCTACGCGTCGGCGGTCGGTCTCGCCGATACGGGCGTGAACCTGCTCAATCCAATGGTCGTCATTGGTCTCTTCATCGGCGGCGCCGTGCCCTTCTTCATCGGCGCTTCGACGATGACCGCGGTCGGCCGCGCCGCCGAGAAGATGGTGGAGGAAGTCCGCCGCCAGTTCCGCGAGATCCCCGGGCTGCTCGAAGGGACGGGCAAGCCCGACTCGGCGCGCTGCGTGGATATCTCCACCAGGGGCGCGCTCAAGGAGATGATCGTGCCGGGCGTGGTCTCGATCTCGCTGCCCGTGATCGTCGGCAAGTTCATGGGTATCGAGGCGCTCGCCGGATTTCTCGCCGGCGCGACGGTCACGGGCGTGATGATGGCGCTGTTCATGGCCAACGCCGGCGGCGCGTGGGACAACGCCAAGAAGTCCATCGAGGGCGGGCTGTACGGCGGCAAGGGCTCCGACGCGCACAAGGCGGCCGTCGTGGGCGACACGGTCGGCGATCCGTTCAAGGACACGTCGGGACCCAGCATGAACATTCTCATCAAGCTGATGTCGATCGTGAGTTTGGTGCTGGCGCCGTGGTTTATCGGCTGAGCGCTGGCAGCGGGCTGCTAACAGCTAGCAGCTAGCAGCTAGCAGCTAGCAGCCAACTGCGACTGCTCGTGATGGCGCTGCGCCGCGCCCTTTTGCAGGGTGCGAAGCAGCGCCAGTAGCATGCGCTTGATTTCGGAGACGCGGTCGGACAGATCGTCGTATACGGCGGAATCGAGCATCCCCAGATCGTTCGCCAGAAGCAGGTGGTACTGTGTCTCGGACGCCGAGCTGTAAGCGATCTGCACGAAAGACGCGAAGGACAGGTCGGACCCGCGCGCGCAACCTTCCGCGAGATTCGCAGCCACCGAAGCGGATGAACGCCGTAACTGGGAAGTAATGCCGTATCGTTCAGCGGCGGGGAATACCTTGGTAGCACCGTATATCTCCAGTACCGCTGAGTGGGCTTTATTCCAAGCCGCTAGCTTGCGAAAGTCCTTCACTCGTTCCCCCGTCAGAAATGCCGTTAATCTTGGGCCTGGAACTCTTAGCGTCGAAAGCGAATCGCCACCCGCGTGCCCCATCGAGCGCACGCCGTTGCTCTTCGCAGCTAGCTGCTAGCTGCTAGCTGCATGCTCCGCCTCGGAATCGTCGGTCTCCCCAACGTCGAAAAATCAACTCTTTTCAACGCCCTTACCTCTGCAGCTGCAGAAGCGGCGAACTATCCCTTTTGCACCGTCGAGCCGAACGTCGGCATGGTCGAAGTGCCGGATGAGCGGCTCCAGCAGTTGGCCGAGATCGTAAAGCCGAAGAGAACTGTCCCCGCTGTGGTCCAGTTCGTGGACATCGCCGGCCTCGTGAAGGGTGCCGCCGAAGGCGAGGGACTCGGCAACAAGTTCCTCGCGAACATCCGCGAGACCGACGCGATTGTGCACGTCGTGCGCTGCTTCGAGGACGAGGACGTCACGCACGTGATGGGCTCGGTGGACCCGGTGCGCGACCGCGAGGTCATCGAGTTCGAGCTCGCGCTCGCGGACCTCGGCACAGTCGAGAAGCGCCTGGATCGCACTGCGCGCTCCGCCAAGTCCGGAGAGAAGGAAGCTGTCGCCGAGCTTCCCGTGCTCAAGCGTGCGTTCGAGTTCCTCAAGGATGGACGCGGGCTCTGGGAAGCGAACCTCACCGCCGAAGAGCGCGCCATGCTGGCGCCGCTCACCCTTCTCACAGCCAAGCCGGTCCTGTACGCGGCCAACGTCACCGATCACGAGCTCGCCGGCGACGAAGGTCCCCATCTCAAGGCATTGCGCGAAGCGATCGTCAAGAGCGGCGAGCACGCGCAGGCGGTCCCCTTCTCCGCCCGCATCGAGGCCGAGCTGGCGCAGCTCGCGCCCGAAGACCGCGCCGAGTTTCTCCACTCGCTCGGCCTGCATTCGGCCGGACTCGAGCGGCTCATTCAGGCGAGCTACGAGCTGCTCGGCCTCCAGACCTACTTCACCGCCGGCGAGCAGGAAGTCCGCGCCTGGACCATCCATCGCGGCGATACGGCCCCCAAGGCCGCAGGCGTGATACACACCGACTTCGAGCGCGGGTTCATCCGGGCCGAGACCGTCAGCCTACCCGATTTTCTCGCCAGCGGCGGTCTCAAGGAGGCGCGGGACCGGGGCCTCGTCCGCGCCGAGGGGAAAGACTACATAGTGCAGGATGGCGACGTGATGCTATTCCGGACCAGCGCGTGATGGGCGGTCGAGGAGCTCCGCGAGGTGTTTCCGGGTAGCCTCGCACAGGCATGCCGTGACGGGGCGTTACTGCGTGAGTGCCCGGCTGGCGGCGAAATGCCGATGAAGCGCGATCATCTAAGCCCGATTCTGCGCACCAGATCCGCGAATCGCGGGTCCTGCCGCAGCGGGAGATAAGCCTGATCGAGGTGGAGATAAATCAGTCCGGCGGATCGCGTCTGGTATGCGCGCTCGAGACTCGCGAACGCTTTGTCAATTTCGCCGAGGGCCGCGTATCCCATCGCCAGAATCTCCGCCCGAAGATATTGATGGTGTGATTCCTCCTCGAGTCGGGCCATGATCTCTTCAGCCTCGTCCCGTCGATCGAGCTCCGCCAAAGCGCGAACGATGAAGGCGTCGTACGAGCGTACGCTGGACTCGAGTGCCTGCCCGCGACGGTACCAGTCGAGCGCCCGCTCAGGCTGACCCAGCCTGAGGTACGCGGAGCCGCTGTCCAGATAGACGAGAAAAAAATCTTCGCCTAGCTCGATTATCTTTTCGCCCTGCGCGATCGCCCCCGAGTAATCGCCCGCGTACAGCAGGAACCTCGTCAGCCAACGGCCGTACCCGGGATCGAGGGGATCCAGGGTGAGCGCTTTCCGCAGCTCGGAGATTCCTTCGCCGAGCTGACCGACCGCCGGTAATATGCTGCCAAGCGCCCAGTGCGCCTCGGCGTAGTTGGGGTTAAGTGACACTGATCGGCGAAGCTGCTTCTCGGCTCCCGAGAAATCCCACTCGTACCAGCCAAGCACCTTGCCCAGCGACGCAAACGCGTCGGAAAGCTCCGGGTCGTGTTCCAGCGCCCGGGTGGAAGCGGTCTTGGCGCGCGGGTACGCATCGTCCGGCGCCACCCAGTCGTCGGCCAGGCGGCACCAGCAGTCGGCCATGCCGGCGTACGCGCGAGCGTAACCCGGCTCCAGCAATAACACGCGCTGGTAGAAGTCGAGGCTCTTGCGAAGGCTACCCTCGCTGAAGCGGTGATAGAAGAAGCGGGCCTTGAGATAGAGATTATAGGCTTCGAGGTTCTTCGCCGGAACGACCAGCTGGCCGTCCTCGCTGCTCAGACGCAGCTTCAGAGCCTCGACGATGGCGCGCGATATTTCGTCCTGGATCTCGAAAACATCTTCGAGCTGGCGGTCGTAGGTCTCGGACCAGAGGTGGTAGCCGCTCTCGACACTGATGAGCTGCGCTGTGATCCGGATCTTGTTACCGATTTTTCGCACGCTTCCTTCCAGCACGGAGCCGACGCCGAGCTTCTCACCGACCTCGCGTACGTCCACCTGCTTGCCTTTGAACGAGAAGCACGAGCTACGCGACGCGACCTGCAATCCAGGAACCTTTGCCAGCGCGTTAATGATCTCTTCGGTCATGCCGTCGCTGAAGTATTCATTCTCCGGGTCGGCGCTCATGTTGGCGAGCGGCAACACGGCAACAGCCTTGGGCGCGGGTACGCTCTTCTGTTCAGGCGGCGTACGCTGAAACTGGGACTCCATCGCTCCACGCAGCGCCTCGGCGAGGCTGGCCGCGGTCGGAAAGCGATCCACTGGAGTGCGGGACAGGGTTTTCGTGACGATGTCGTCCACCGCCTCTGGAACGTCGCGAGCGACCCGCACCTTCGGGATCGGCGCCACGAACCGCTTGGCGATGACGGCCTGCGCAGTTGGGCCGGTAAACGGCGGCTCGCCGGTGAGCATCTCGTACAGCACGCACCCGAGGCTGTACAAATCGCTGCGTCCGTCTATCGTGGCTTCGCCGCTCGCCTGCTCGGGGCTCATGTACGCGGGAGTACCGAGTGAGATCCCCGTGCGCGTGATGGAGCCGCTGCCGCTCAACGCCTTGGCGATTCCGAAGTCGGCGACGAGGGCGCTGCCCTCGTGCAAGAGGATGTTCTCCGGCTTTACATCGCGGTGGAGGACCTGGTGCCGGTGCGCGTAGTCCAGAGCCGAGGCGACTTCGCGGCAGAGGCGGAGTGCGTCGTTCAGCGGCAGTTGGCTTTCCTTATCCAATCGCTCCCGCAGCGATCTGCCCTCCATGTTCGGCATCACATAAAAGAGGAGGCCCCCGGCTTCGCCGGAATCGTACACGGGCAGGATGTGCGGGTGCGTCAATCCGGCCGCGAGCTTGATCTCACGCAGGAACCGTTCGGCGCCCACTTCGGCAGCGATCTCGGGACGCAACACCTTCAGCGCTACGCGCCGGTCGTGACGCAGGTCGTTCACGAGGAAAACGAGGGCCATGCCACCCTCACCGAGCTCGCGCTCGATGGTGTATCGGCCGGCGAGGCCTCTGTCCAGTTGGTCTCGAAAACTGCTCACGGGTATCGGCGGAAGGCGGTGACAGAAAGCAAGCGGCGAAGCAGCCGCTCGGACCCACAAGATGCGGCCGGGGATTGGGGGCGGCTAGCCGCACGTGGCCACATGGAGGACCGAATGCGCGGCCGGTTCCCCGGCAACGGCGGATCGCAGGAAGCGAGGGACCAGGGACTCGTGCGATCCGAGGGGAAGGAATACGTTGTACAGGACGGCGACGTGATGCTGTTCCGCTCAACGTTTAGACCCCACCTGGGAATCTTCGATGAATGTCATTTTTCGTTGCTCCATCGCGCTGGCTATCCTGTTTGCGACGCCCACCGCGGACGCGCAGGATCGGAGCCCGGAGCCGGATAGCGCGACTGCCGAGAAGCCGAAGGTCTTCATCGATTGCGACGAATGCGACGACGACTTCCTGCGGACCGAGATTCCATGGGTGGATCATGTCCGCGACCGCGCGGTAGCCGATGTGCACGTCCTGGTGACCGCCGAGAGAACGGGGTCAGGAGGGCGCCAGTACACGGCTCATTTCATCGGATTGCGCGAGCACGGGGGCAAGCAGGACACACTTTCGTATTCCGCCCGGGTGGCGGAATCGTCTGACCAGACCCGCCGCGGAATTGCCTCAATCCTCAAGCTCGGCTTGGTCAGGTACGCCGCTCGGTCAGGAATCGCCTCGGCGTTGACTATTACCGCCAGAACCGACGGGTCCGCTCCCGCCGCGCAGCCGGCGCGCGATCCCTGGAACCTCTGGGTCTTCCGCACCTCGGCACGGGGATTTTTCAACGGCGAGAAAACATCGAAGTTCGCCAACATGTCGAGCAGTGTCTCCGCGAATCGGATCTCACAGGCGTGGAAGACGAATTTTGGAATCAACCTGAACTACAACGAGAGCAAATTCACGTTTACCGACGGTCGCAGGTTCAATAATTACAGTCGCGGCTACGGCGCCAACAGTCTGGTCGTCAAGAGTCTCGGTCCTCATTGGTCCGCGGGGCAGCGGTCGTCGATCTCATCGTCCACGTTCCTCAATCAGGAACTGGCAGCCCGTGTAGCGCCAGCCATTGAGTACAACTTCTACCCGTATTCGGAATCCACGCGACGGCAGTTCACGCTCCAGTACTCCTTGGGGCTCAATCATTTCCGCTACGAAGACACGACGATCTACAACGAGATTGCGGAAACCCGCGGAGACCAGGCTCTCATCGCCTCTTTCGACGTCAAGCAGCCCTGGGGATCGGTCAGCACGTCCCTGGAAGCGGCCGCATACATGCACGATTTCTCCAAGCAACGCCTCGTATTCTTCACCAACCTCGATTGGAGGCTCATCAAAGGTCTGTCGGTGAGCCTGGCAGGCAACGCTTCGCTGATTCGGGATCAGCTGCACATCGCGGGCGGACAGCTCAGTGATGAGGAAGTACTGCTGCGGCGGCGTCAGCTGGCCACTTCGTATCGGTACTTTGCTTCCGTGGGATTGAGCTACTCCTTCGGCTCCATCTACAGCAACATCGTCAATTCCCGTTTCGGCGGCAGCAGCGGTGGGACGATTTTCTTCTTCTGACAGGACACCCATTTCATGACGGACATTGCTCAGCAAGCTGACGCCCGTGCGCTGATCGCTCTGGAGGACCAGTGGGGCGCGCACAACTATCATCCCCTCGACATCGTGATCGAGCGCGCGGAAGGAGCCTGGGTCCACGATGTCGAGGGCAAGAAGTACCTCGACTGCCTCAGCGCGTACTCGGCGGTGAATCAGGGGCACTGCCACCCGCGCATCCTCGAGACGATGCTGGAGCAGGCGCGCAAGGTAACGCTGACATCGCGCGCGTTCCGCAACGACCAGCTCCCACTCTTCTGCAAGGAGCTGGCTGAGTTCTGCGGGATGGAGGCCGTACTCCCCATGAATACGGGCGCGGAAGCGGTCGAGACCGCTATCAAGACCGCGCGTCGCTGGGGGTACCGCAACAAGGGAATCCCCACCGACAAGGCGGAGATCATCGTCTGCGAGAACAACTTCCACGGTCGAACGACGACCATCGTCGGCTTCTCGTCCGAGCAGGCGTACCGCGACGGGTTTGGCCCGTTCACGCCCGGATTCGTGCAGATCCCGTTCGGCGACATCGCGGCACTCGAAAAGGCGATCACCCCGAACACTTGCGCGTTTCTCGTCGAGCCGATTCAGGCCGAGGCGGGCATCCTGATCCCGCCCGCCGGTTACCTGAAGGCCGCGGCCGAGCTGTGCAGGAAGAATAGAGTGCTGTTCATCCTCGACGAGATTCAGACGGGACTGGGGCGCACGGGCCGGAAGTTCGCCTGTGATCACGAGGGAGTGCGCCCCGACATGTTCATTCTCGGCAAGGCGCTCTCCGGCGGGTTCTACCCGGTGTCCGCCGTAGTATCGAGCCGCGAGCTGCTCGGCGTGTTCGAGCCCGGCAGCCATGGCAGCACGTTCGGCGGCAACCCGCTTGCGTGCGCCGTCGCGCGCACGGCGCTCTGGGTGCTCGGCGACGAGCAGCTCGCGCAGCGCTCGGACGAACTCGGCAGCTGGTTTCTCGGGGAGATCGCGAAGATCAAGCATCCGGAGATCCGCGAGGTTCGCGGGCGTGGGCTGCTGATCGGCATGGAACTGACCGTTCCGGCGCGGAAGTACTGCGAGGCGCTCAAAGATCTCGGGATGCTGTGCAAGGAGACGCACGACAAGGTGATCCGCATCGCGCCGCCGCTGGTGGTCGAGCGTGATGATCTCGCGTGGGCGGTGGAGAAGCTGCGCGAGGTTTTCGCCGCCTGACCCCGCGGACCGAATGACCGTAAAGCTCAACACAGCACACCCGGCGCCTACGATGGCCGCGTCCTCGCGCTGAGGCAGCGCTAGGCTGGAACCCACGACCACGCCTACGGTCCTGATCGTCGGGGCCGGACCAACCGGGCTCGCCCTCGCGCTCTGGCTGACGCGCCTCGGCGTCGCCGTGAGAATCTTAGACAGGACGGCGGAGCCCGGCACAACCTCGCGCGCACTCGCGGTGCAAGCGCGGACCCTGGAGTTCTACGGCCAGCTCGGGATTGTGGACTTGGTCGTGAACGGTGGCGTCAGCATCGCCGCACTCAACCTCTGGGTAAAGGGCAAGCCAGCCGCTCGCGTGCCACTGGGCGCCATTGGCGAAGGCCATACGCCCTTCCCCTTTGCGCTAGTGTTTCCGCAGGACGCGCACGAGCGCCTGCTCATCGAGCAGCTGGACGCGCTCGGTGTGCATGTGGAGCGGCAGACGCAGCTGCGTACGTTCGAGCAGACCGACGCGCGAGTGCGCGCCACACTCGAGCTGCCCGACGGTGCACAGGAGATTGTCGAAGCCGATTACCTGGCGGGATGCGACGGCTCCTCGTCAACGGTGCGCGACGCTCTCGGCATCGGCTTCCCCGGCGGTACGTACACCGGAACCTTCTATGTCGCCGACGTCGAGGCGTCCGGCGCCGCCGTGAACGACGAGCTGCACATAGACCTCGAAGACGCTGATTTTCTCCTGGTCTTTCCGCTCAGGCCGAAGGGATCCCTGCGCCTCGTGGGGATCGTGCGCGGACCTATGGAGAGCGCCGGCCGGAGCCTCACGTTTGCCGATGTGGGTGGTCGCGCGATCGAGCACCTCGGCCTCGTGGTGACGAATGTGAACTGGTTCTCGACGTACCGCGTGCATCATCGCGTCGCCGAGACGTTTCGCGGCGGTCGCGCGTTCCTGTTGGGTGACGCGGCGCACATCCACAGCCCCGTGGGGGGCCAGGGGATGAACACGGGGATCGGCGACGCGGTGAATCTTGCCTGGAAGCTCGCCGCCGTGCTGCGCGGAGGCGCCGCGACGACGTTGCTCGACAGCTATGAGCCCGAGCGAATCGCGTTCGCTCGCCGCCTGGTCGCCACGACCGATCGACTTTTCACGATCGTCACAAGAGAGGGATCCGTCGCGCGCGCCATACGAACGCGGATCGCGCCGCGGATCGTACCGATTCTGTTTCGCCTCGGTCCGATGCGGGAGTTTTTGTTTCGGACTGTGTCGCAGGTTGGCGTCAACTACCGCGGCAGCGCACTGAGCGAGGGCGCGACCGAGCATCTGGCGAGCGGAGATCGACTTCCCTGGACTGAGACCGACGCCGGCGACAACTTCGCGCCGCTGACGTCGCTGGACTGGCAGGTGCACATCTATGGTGAGCTTCGCGGCGGCGTGGGCGAGGCGTGCGCGGAGCTTGGACTGGCACTGCACGTCTTCCCCTGGCGGGAAAGCATGGGAGAGGCGGGCCTCGAGCGCGCCGCCCTTTACCTGATTCGGCCGGACGGTTACGTCGCCCTCGCCGACCCTCTCGCGGACGTGGCCCTCCTGCGCAGATACTTCGCCAGACGCGGCATCAAGATGCCTTTGCGCGCTCTTTCCGACGCGTGACCGAGGGCTCGGGCACGAACATTCGCGGGTACGCGGGCCTCGTCGCCGGCCCGGTCGTGTTCGCGGTCATGCTGCTCACGGCGCCTCCGGAGGGGATGGCGCTCCTCGCATGGCGGACGGCCGCGGTCGGCGCCTTCATGGCGATCTGGTGGATCACCGAAGCGATCCCGATAGCCGCCACGGCACTGCTGCCGATTGTCCTCTTTCCACTCCTCGGAATCGCGACCGTCGCGGAAGCGACCGCGCCGTACTCGAACCCCGTCATCTACCTCTTCCTCGGCGGATTCCTGATCGCGATGGCGCTCGAGAGCTGCGGGCTGCACCGGCGGATGGCGGTAGCGATCCTGGGCGTCGTCGGCACGCGGCCGGCGAATCTCATTCTCGGCTTCATGATCGCCACCGCGTTCATAAGCATGTGGGTGAGCAACACGGCGTCCGTGGTCATGATGCTCCCGATGGCCACGTCGGTGATCGCGCTCGCGCGCGGCGCCGGCGAAGCGCCGCGGGACGCGGAAGGCCGCGCCTTCGACGGCGCGTTGCTGCTCGGGGTGGCGTACGCCGCGAGCATTGGCGGCCTTGGCACTCTCATCGGTACGCCGCCCAACGCGCTGCTCGCGGGATTCATGTCGCAGACCTACGGCGTGGACATCAGCTTCCTGGAATGGATGCTCTTCGGCGTTCCGATCGTGGTGATCGGGGTGCCGTTCGCGTGGCTCCTCCTTACCAAGTGGCTGCACCGGCTGGGATCGGAGCCGATCGCGGGGGGCTCGGCGATGCTCGATGAGGAACGCCGCGTCCTCGGACCGATCACGCGCGCGGAATGGACGGTGGGCGCGATCGCCGCGCTCACAGCGCTCGCCTGGGTGACGAGCCCCATCATCGAGCGACGGATACCGGCGGTGACCGACGCGGGAATCGCGATAGCCGGCGCGCTGTTGATGTTCATCGTGCCGCTCGCGCTCCGCCCGCGCAGAGTTGCTCTGACATGGGCGCAAGCCGAACGACTGCCGTGGTCCGTGCTGATCCTGTTCGGTGGAGGACTCTCGCTCGCCGCTGCAATTCAGGACACCGGACTGGCCGCCTGGATCGGTGGCGGTCTCGGCGCTCTCGCCGGATGGCCCGTATTCGCCGTGCTGGTCGCCGTGACTGCGGTGGTGATTCTCCTATCCGAGCTCGCGAGCAATACCGCGACCGCGGCGGCGTTCCTGCCGGTCGCGGCGTCGCTGGCGGTCGCGATCGGCGCGGATCCGATGCTGCTGACGCTGACCACCGCGCTCGCTGCGAGCGGCGGGTTCATGCTGCCGGTGGCGACGCCGCCGAACGCGCTCGTGTACGGGACCGGCGCGCTCACCATTCCGCAGATGGCGAAGGCGGGAATCTGGCTGAACCTGTTTTTCGTCGCGCTGATTCCGCTAATCGTCTACCTGCTCGCGGCGCGGATCTTTGCCATGTAACTCCGTCAAGTCCGTCCTAGCCTTGGCATTTTACCCTCCGACCCGATAGCTTCAAGGTTCACATACGGCCGCACGACCGGCCCAAAAACTCACCCTTCCCCCGCTCCGGCAAGCAGCGGGGGACGGATCCACGACCGAAGGGAGGTTTGCCAACATGCCCCGCGCATACGAGGCGGTGTACATCTTCGATTCAACTCTCGAAGACGCCGCCATCAATGAGAAGCTCGAGCGCTTCCATTCACTGCTGAAAGTCGAAGGCGACATCAACGTCGACCACTGGGGTCGCCGTCAGCTCGCGTACAACATCGGCCAGAAAGAGAACGGCTACTACGCGATCGCGCGCTTCGAAGCCGACCCGACCGTGCTCCCCGAGTACGAGCGCACGCTCAAGCTCGACGACGGACTCGTCCGGCACCTCATCAGCCTGCACGAGCACGAAGTCGGCGCTCCCGCGCTGACGCAGGAAGAGCTGGCCGCCGCCGCGCTCCGCCGCGACGATGACGACGACGACGAGGATTGAACCATGAGACGACCACAGAAGGCCTGCCCGTTCTGCGAGACCCGCGTCCGCTTTATCGACTACAAAGACGACCGTACGCTCGGCCGCTTCATCACCGACCACGGCAAGATCCTGCCGAGCCGGCTGAGCGGCACGTGCGCCCGGCACCAGCGGCAGCTCGCGACGGCCATCAAGCGAGCGCGCTTCCTCTCGCTGATTCCGTACACGAGGGGTCACACCGCCTGACATGACCGCCGCGCCCGCACCGGAGCCCCGGAAGCTGCGCTGGCGCGGACTCGTCCTCGCGCTGATCGCATTCATCATCGTGAGCGCGATGCCCGTGCTGGGCTTTTACGCGCCCGTGAAAGCCTGGCACGTGCTGCTGACGACGATAATCGCGGCCTGCGCGGTGGTCGGCTGGATCCGGGGCGGGCCGGCGATGACCGCCATCGTGTGGCTCGCGGCGGCGCTGCTCATGCTCTTCCGGGCGGCACCCGATGGCGATTCCTATTTCTGGCTGGAACGTGGGTGGATTCTGCTCGTGGCCGGCATCTTCGGCCTGGCATCGGTCCTGGGCGCTGACCGCCCGTTCTTCGGGCGGGCGCTCGTGACTGTGCTCGCGGGCTTCGTCCTCGCTCTGGCCGTGCTCGGGGCGCGCGGCGGGTCGTTCGAGCGGCTGCAGCTGATCATCTCGGGCGAGTTCGTTACGCGGAACCAGGCGACTCTCGAGGCGTTCGACGCGGGTGCCGACGAGATCGTCGGAGCGGCGTCCAATTCTGCGGCGGTCGCCCAGAGCCTGGAGCAAACCAAGGAGCGCCTGCGCCTGGCTCCCCAGATATCGGCGATGCTCGCACCCGCATTGCTGGCACTGCAGACGCTGGCAGCGCTCGCGTTGGGATGGGCCATGTTCCAGAGGCTGAGCCGTGTCCGGATCGGGCCCGCCCTGACTCCGCTGCGTGAATTCCGCTTCAACGACCAGCTGGTCTGGGGGCTGGCCGTGGGCCTGACGATTCTCCTCCTGCCCGCATTCGAGGAGGCGCAGGCCGTAGGCCTGAACCTCGTCGTATTTTTCGCCATGCTCTATTTCGTCCGCGGCCTGGGCGTCCTGGCCTGGGTAACCAAGGGCGGAGTTTTCGTCGTACTAGCAGTGCTTTTCTCGCTCTTTCCCCCCGCGCTCGGCGCGCTCGGACTGAGCGATACCTGGCTCGACTGGCGCAGCCGGGCGAAGGCAGCATGAAAGTGATTAGTGATTAGTGATTAGTGATTAGAAACTGCGCTTTCTCTTCACGAATCGCCGATCACGGTCACCCACGTGCAAGTCACAATGAGTCGTTGCTGCTACTAATCACTGATCACTAATCACTAGTCACTAGTCCCTCCCATGGAAATCATCCTCAGACAGGCAGTCGACAACCTCGGCCACCCCGGCGACATCGTGACCGTTTCGGCCGGCTTCGCCCGCAACTACCTCCTTCCCCGCGGATTCGCTTACGAAGCCACCGCCGGCAACAAGAAGAGGATGGAGCAGGAGCGCGCGCGCCTCGAGGCCGCCGAGAATTCACGGCGTGAAGCCGCCGAAGAGATCGCCAAGAAGCTGGAGCCCGTTTCGCTGACCTTTTCGGCCCGCGTCGGCGAGGAAGGCAAGCTGTTCGGCTCTGTAACGACGGCGGACATCGCCCACCAACTCGACGCCCAGGGGTTCAAGATCGAAAAGCGCCAGATCGACCTGCACGAGCCGATCAAGGCACTCGGCGTCTATCGGGTCCCCATCCGGGTCCACGCCGACGTTCGCGCCGAGATAAAGGTTTGGGTCATCAAGCAGTAGCCCGGGCGGGAAATTGGCTTGGCAAATGCAGAATGCACCCTGGTCCGGAACTTTCCGGTCGATCGGGCAATACCTTAGCTGGCGGGAACAGTCCCGCGGCAAACTCTCGAACCTTTTGAATGGCGTCAACCGACCCTAACGCCGTGGCGGCAGCGCAGCGTGCAGCAGCGCTCTGCCTCGACATGAAAGCGAACGACGTGGTGGTGCTGGACCTGAGAAAAGTGACCGACATGACGGACTGCTTCGTCATCGCCAGTGGGACGTCCGATACACACGTCCGCTCGGTCGGCGAGCACGTCATCGCGGAATTGAAGAAGGAAGGCATTCGGGTCCATCACGTCGAAGGGTTGGAGCAGGGTCGCTGGGTATTGCTCGATTACGTCGATTTCGTGGTTCATCTCTTTCACCCAACGCTGCGCTCGTTTTACCAGCTGGAACGGCTGTGGAGCGACGCCGAAGCGATAGAGATCAGTCCCGAGGGGGCACTGCAATGAGACTGAGGATTTCGCTCGCGTTCGCGGCCGTCGCGCTGGCAGCCGCGGCCACTTCGCTTCCGGCGCAGCAGTACTTCGGCCAGAACCAGGTGCAGTACCGCCACTTTCGCTGGCGCGTGCTCGAGACGGACCACTTCACGGTCCATTTCTATCCCGAGGAAGAAGAGGTCATCACCGACGCGGCCCGGATGGCCGAGCGCGCGTACGAGCGCCTCTCGCGCGTACTGGGGCACCAGTTCCGTGAGAAGAAGCCGGTAATTCTTTTCGCCTCCAGGTCCGACTTCGGGCAGAACAACGTCACCGGCGATCTCGGCGAAGGGGTAGGCGGCGTCACGGAGGCGGGGCGGCACCGGTTGCTCATGCCGTTCACCGGCGATTACCGCAGCTTCGAGCACGTCCTGACGCACGAGCTGGTGCACGAGTTCCAGTACGACATCTTCGCCCGCGGCAAGGCCGGCGAGGGAATCGAGCGCCTGCAACGGTTCGATCCGCCACTCTGGTTCATGGAGGGCATGGCCGAGTACCTGTCCATCGGCCCCGAGCACCCGCTCACCGCCGCGTGGATCCGCGACGCGGTCGTCAACGGCACGCTCCCGACGGTCGCCCAGATGACGGAGCGCCCCGACAAGTACTTTCCGTACCGCTTTGGCGAGGCGATTTGGCAGTACATCGGGGCGAAGTACGGCGACGACGCGATCGGCGAGCTGCTGCAGGCAGTCACGTCCATCGGCGTCGAGCGAGCGTTCAGACGCGAGCTTGGGATCTCCACCGAGCAGCTCAGCGACGAGTGGCGCGAGGCGATGCAGACCAAGTATCTGCCCGCCGTATCCGCGCTGAACCGGCCGGTCGCGTTCGCTTCCCCGCTGCTCACGCCGCGGAGAACCCGGGGGGAGATCTTTCTCGCGCCCGCGCTTTCGCCCGACGGGAAGTACGTGGCGTTTCTCGCCAATGGCGACCCGAAGCGCGGCGATTATTTCATCGACCTGTGGCTCGGTGACGGCGTCACCGGCAAGCGCATCAAGAAGCTGGTACAGAGCACTACCAATCCGAACTTCGAAGAGCTTCGGCTGCTCTACTCGCAAAGCAACTTCTCCAACGACGGCACGCGGATCGCCTTCACCGGCCAGCGCCGCGGCAAGGACGTGCTGTACATCGTCGACGTCCGCAACCAGCGCACGCTCAGGCGCATCGACCTCCCGCTCGACGGAGCCATGAGCCCGTCCTGGTCGCCGGACGACCGCCGCCTGGTGTTCAGCGGTGCGAAGGGCGGGGTCACGGACCTGTACATGGTCGACGTCGACGGCAAGAACTTCCGCCAGCTCACGAACGACAAGTACGGCGATCTGCAGCCGTCATGGTCACCCGACGGGACGCGCGTCGTATTCGCCTCCGAGCGCGGCGTGCTCGATCTCGACATCCTGCGGCTCGGCGGATGGCAGCTGAGCGTGATGGATCTCGCGTCGGGCCAGGTCACGCGTTTGCCGGGCCAGGCGGGACACAACCTGAACCCCCAGTGGTCGCCCGACGGCCAGTCGATCGCATTCATCTCCGATCGCACCGGCATCCCGAACGTGTTCCTGCACGACATGGCCACATCGTCGCATTACCAGCTCACCAACGTCGTGTCGGGCGTCAACGCGATCACCGAATACAGCCCGGCGATCTCGTGGGCGCGACAGGCCGACCGCCTGGCGATGGTCTACTACGAGAACGGAGACTACAGCGTCTGGACGGTGAACAATCCGCGGTCGCTCCGTGGCGAGCCGTTCCGCGCCCCGACGCCCGCCGCCGCGGCCGCGCGCACTCCGGCCATCCCCATGTTTGCGGAAGCGCCCGCACGCTCCGACCAGAGCTCGGTGTATCGCACTCCCGATAGCTCGCGCGCGTCGGCTCAGCTCACCGCCGCGGAGATCCGTGACGAGGACCGTCCGGCCAGCATCAGCGCGCTGATGGCCGAGCCCGGGGTGGCGTTGCCCGACACGACCCGGTTCAGGGAGTACAGGTACAAGCCGGCGTTCCGCGCCGACTACATCTCGCAGACGGACATCGGCTATACGCCCAACTACATGGGCTCGAGCGGATTCGCGGGCGGGACGACCATCATCTTCAGCGACTTGCTCGGGAATCACCAGATCGCGGCGTCGGCGAACGTCAACGGCCGGCTGCAGGACGCGAGCGGGTTCCTCGCGTATACCAACATGAGCCGCAGACTGCAGTACGCGACCGGCGGTTATCTGCAGCCGATGATACTCCCGCTGGACAACGGGTTCATCGAGGACAACCCGGCCATCCGCGGCTTTACGGTCAGGCAGCAGTTCGCGCGCTTCGTGCAGAAGAATGTGTTTGCCAACTCGATGTATCCACTGAGCAGGTTCACGCGGTTCGAGCTCGGCGCCCAGTTCAACAGCATCTCCCGCGAGATCTTCGTCTTCCAATACGACATTTTCCCCAACGGCTTCGTCGGAGCGCCGTTCATCGAGACGGTGGACAAGGCCTCCAGCCTCAACTATCTCTCGCCCAACCTCGCGTTCGTGACCGACAACGCGTTCTTCGGATACACCGGGCCGCTGAGCGGGCGACGCATGCGCCTCGAGCTGACTCCAAGCTTCGGATCGGTCCGCCGCGTGGACTACCTGGCTGACGCTCGGAACTACCTGCCGATCATTCCAAACACGCTCACCTTCGCGACGCGGGTCCTTGGCGCGCTGGCGGTGGGCAGGGATGAAGATCTCTTTCCGAAGTACATCGGCCGGCCGGATTTCGTACGCGGCTATGACCGCGCGAACTTTTACGGCAGCTCCGCGGAATGCAACGAGTTCCTCGGTCAGGGCGTTGCGGGACGCGCTAGCAGCTCGTGCAATACCGCGGAGCTGGTTGGCAGCCGCGTCATCGTGGCGAACGCGGAGTTCCGCTTCCCGCTGATTCGCCGGTTCGACATCGGGTCCAGCTTCGGCCTCCCTCCGCTCGACGCTGTCGTGTTCTACGACGCGGGAATCGCGTGGACTAAGGGGCAGACCGCATCACTCAAGAAGCCGGAAGACTACGACTACACGATCCATCGCGTGCCGATGACGAGCTGGGGCGCGGGTGTGCGCATGAACTTGTTCGGACTCGCGGTGCTTCGCCTGGATTATGCAATTCCGCTCTCGCTGCCTGAAGGCAAGGGCAACTGGACGTTTTCGCTGGGACCGAGTTTCTAGGGGCCTTAGGTATTGGCTATTGGCTATTGGCTCTTGGCTGTTGGCCGTGTTTCTTCCGCTGCCGGCTCCCGATTCGAGCCAATAGCTAACAGCCAACAGCTAACAGCGAACAGCCGACAGCGCATTTGAGCCGTCTCGCCGCGAGCTTCGTTCTCGCGCTGCTCGTCGCAGCTTGCGGCGATCGCAATCCCCGTGCGCCGACCGACGGCTCTTCCGGGACGACGCGCGGCCCCGACCCGGTGGTCGTCCGCATCCCGCGCGCCGGTGGGGCCGCCCGTGGGTACGTCTATCCCGCGCTCGATTCGGTCGTGTGGCGCGGACCGTCGGTGAGCGCGCCGGACCGCGTGCTGGCGTTCGATCCGGAGGCGGGGCTGCTCGCGTTCGTGACGGCCAGCGGCAACCCCGCCCGGCTCGACCTGCGACTCGCGCGCGTGTCGATCGCCTCCCGCGCCAAGCTCACGTCGATCTCCTCGGCCGACGGCAGCGCGATCTACGCTGTGGAGGGGCGGCTCGTCCGCCGGTTCACGCCGGCCGGCGATTGGGATTTCACGCCGCCCGAAGAGCCGCGCTCCGTCATCCCGCAGCCAAACGGCTCACTGATCGTCACGGCTCGCGAGGGGCAACGCACCACGGTGTGGAGAATGCGGGCACCCGACCCGCGCCTGCTCGACACCGCGTATCTCCCGCTCGCGGGCACCCCCGTGCGCAACCAGGTCGGCGATCGCGTCTACTTCATGACCGATACGGCTCTGATCGGGATCGACGGCCGCGATCTGTCCGCCGCGCGCAGCGTTCGCTTCCGGGCGCCGGTGGTCGCGGTCGCGCCGACCCCGAGCGGCGACCGGATCTACGTCGCCAATCGGAGCGCCACCGAGCTGAGCGTCGTCGACAGGTACAGCGGCCGGCTGAGCGCAACGATCGATCTCCCAGCGGCGGCGCGCGAACTCCGCATGGACCCGCTCGGCCGGTATCTGCTCGTGCGCCCCGTTTCCGGAGATTCCGCGTGGATCATCGCAGTTGGCACCAACCGGCTCATAGGAGACGTCAAGACGGAATGGAAGAATGATTTGCCGGCGGTCGCACCCGATGGAGCGATCGTGACGCTGCGCGGCGCCGATGTCGAGATCATCGAGCCCGAATCCCTGCAGACGGTTCGCACGGTCAGGGGCGGAGGGCGGGACTTCTGGTATTTCACTTCCTGGAACGGCTTTCGGGCGCGCCCGGCCGGCCTGGACCGCCCCGTGGAGTTCGCCGCGCCGGAGACGCTGCTGATCGATTCCGCGGCCCGCCAACCTCCGCCTGATACCGCTCCCGTAGCCCTGCCACCGGCCGCACAGCCCGCGGCACCGGCGGTGCCAGCGGCCGCGCCGGCCGGATACACGGTGTCCTTTGCCGCGCTCCTCTCCGAGGAAGCCGCGGTCGCAGCCGCGCGGGATATCTCGCTCCGCAGCTCCTCGGTGCGCGTGGTCGCGACCCAGACCGCGGGAACGCGCGTGTACCGGGTCATCGCCGGTCCGTTCGCCCTGCGTGCTGAAGCCGACCGCGTGGGCCGCGAGTCGGGTCGCCCTTACTGGGTGTACGAAGGCGAGCCTTGAGCGCCTTGCGCGGCCATCGTTCCGGCCGGAGCTGGGATGAGGCCGGGAGCGCGCTCGCGTCCGTCGTCGACGGCTTCCACGCCGTCGTGGTGTGCGGCGAGACCGATGAAGTGGCCGCCGAGGTCGCGCTAGGGATCGCGCGCGTCGCGGCCGAGCGGCGCAAGGTCACGGTCGCCGATCTCAGCGGTGATGTCGGGCCCGTCAAGACGCTGCTGGAAGACTGGAACCTCGACGGCGTCACGGAAGCGATCTTGTACGGCGTCTCATTCGCCCGGCTCGAGCGTCCGGTCGCGGGCTCGCCCCGGCTCTCCGTCATGCCAAGCGGTACCGACGATGTGCGGCAGGACGGGGTTTACGAGAGCACGCGTTGGCTCGCCCTCGCGCGTGGATTCCGCAAGCAGGGCTCCCTCCTGCTTATCGTCGCTTCCGCCGCAGCTCCCGGACTGAGAAAGCTCGTTGAAAGCGTGGACGGCGCGATCGTGGTCGGCAAGGCGCTGGTGGACCCGGCGCCTCAATTCCTCGTGCTGAAGCGCATTCCCTCGCCGGACAGTCCGCCGCTGCGCAAGCGGGCCCAGCCCACGCGCGAGATCCCAATGGAGGAGGAAGCGCTCCTCCCCGCCGGCCTGTCTCCCCGCGCCTACGCGTCGGCCGGCCTGGCGGCGTTGGTGCTGGTGCTGGCTGTGACGACGTTTCTGATCACGCGCTCGGCGCCACGCTCGGAGAATGGCGCGGCGCGGATGGGCATACCCCGGCCCGTGCCCGCGCCGTCGGCCCCCGACAGCGCGCTGGTAGGCAACCCTGCCGACTCCGCGATGGCGTCGCCGTACGCCGTGGAATTTCTCGCGGCAAACACGCTCGAAGGTGCTAACTTTGAGCTGCGCGAGAAGCTGAAAGCAGTCCCGGCCGGGACGATTTCGCCGGTGCCAGTCGGGCCCGACAGAATCACCTGGTATCGTGTCGTCGGAGGCGCTTACGCGGACATCAGGAGCGCGGACTCCCTGCTCGTTGCTGTTCGCCGCTCGCGCATCGTCGGCGAGACGGCCGGGTTCGTGGTGCGCGTGCCGTTCGCGCTCCTCGTAGACAGCGTGTCCACCGCCGGCGGAATACCGACCACGCTCCAGAAGTACCTGGCTCGCGGACTGCCGGTCTACGCGCTCGTGCAGCAGGCGGGAAACGCGCTGGTGTACGCGGGCGCGTTCGCCGCTCCGGCTGACGCGGCGGTGTTGCAGGATTCGTTGAGCTCGGCGGGGATTCGAACGCTGCTCGTTTACCGGAAAGGGAGAACTTTTTAGTGCGGCTGACCAAGCTCGAGTTGCACGGATTCAAGTCGTTCGCCGATCAGACGGAGTTCAGTTTCGAGCCGGGCGTGACCGCGATCGTGGGTCCTAACGGGTGCGGCAAGTCGAACGTGTCGGACGCGGTTCGCTGGGTGCTCGGCGAACAGCGCGCGCGGGCTTTGCGCGGAGCGAAGATGGAGGAAGTGATCTTCCAGGGCTCGTCGGCGCGCCGGCCCGTGAACATCGCCGAAGTCTCGCTGCATTTCGAGAACGACGACGGCGGACTCGACGTTCCCTTCCGTGAGGTAGTCGTCACGCGCCGGCTGAGCCGTTCCGGGGAGAGCGAATACTTTCTCAATCGCTCGGCGTGCAGGCTGCGCGACATCCACGACATGATGCGCGGTACCGGACTCGGAGCCGACGCCGGCGTAGTCATCGAGTCGCGCATGATCGACGCACTTCTCTCCGACAAGCCGGACGAGCGCCGCGAGCTATTCGAGGAGGCGGCGGGAGTCAGCCTGTACCGTGACCGCAAGCGCACCGCAGAGCGCCGGCTGGAAGAAACTACGGTCGATCTCTCGCGCCTCGACGATCTGCTGAGCGAGGTCCAGTCGCAGGTGCGGTCGCTGGCGCGGCAGAGAAAGAAGGCGGAGCGCGCCGAGGAGATCTCGGCGCGGCGCTTCACCGTCGAGATCGCGCTCGCCGCGCGGGAGATGGAATCCTGGCATGGAGAGTTCGCCGCCCTCGGAGCCAAAGTCGCGGAGCTGCGGGAAGCGGCGCCGCGCGCGGAGGCCGGCGT
>JBPCPS010000039.1:0-3260 GCA_050998915.1 Gemmatimonadaceae bacterium | reverse complement strand
AGATCCATCGCCTGGTAAAGGCGGGGGTTGATCTTCATCTCCTGCTTGAGCTGTGTGCCCTGCGACAGTCCTTGCTTCACGCCACTCCGTCGATTTCAGATTCCGCGAAACGCGCGCGTAGTCGCGTTGTCAATGTGGGACCGAGGTAAATCTCGGCCACTGTATCGTCGAATACCAGGTCACGAACCGTTCCCGACACCTTGACCTGTCCGTCGAACATGATGTACGCGCGGTCCACGATGTCGAGTGTCTGCTCGACGTTGTGATCGCTGATGAGCACGCCGATGCCGCGATGTCTCAGGCCCGCAACGATGGTCTGGATGTCGTGCACCGCGATGGGATCCACGCCCGCGAACGGCTCGTCGAGCATCATGAATTTGGGATCGGTGACCAGCGCGCGCGTGATCTCGAGGCGGCGGCGCTCTCCGCCCGAGAGCGAGTACGCCTTGTTCTTCCGCAGCCGCTTGATGCCCAGCTCGTCGAGCAATGTCTCCAACCGCGCCTTGCGCTGGGCAGGAGTCAGCGGAAGCGTTTCCAGAATCGCGAGGATGTTGTCCTCGACGGACAGCTTGCGGAATATCGACGGCTCCTGCGACAGGTAGCCGATCCCCTTCCGGGCCCGCTGGTACATCGGGGTATCGGTGATGTCGGCGCCGTCGAAGATGATGCGGCCGTGCAGTGGCTTGATGAGGCCGACAATCATGTAGAACGTGGTGGTTTTGCCGGCGCCGTTGGGTCCCAGCAGCCCCACGATCTCTCCCTGCTGCAGCCGCAGGCCGACGTCGTTGACCACCTTCCGCCGGCGATAGGTCTTCACCAATCCCTCGGCCTCGAGCACGCTCGCCCGCGGAACAGCCATGACGCCGGAGTGATGCAGCTCGAACTCGGTCTGGTCGCACGCCTCGTAGATGAGACGAGCCACCTCCATGCGCACGGGCGCGACTTCCCGCCAGAGAGCCTCGTCCACCGCAACGGCAGCGTCCGGGACCTTGAGCGTCTTGCTGAGGTGGCGGATCACGCCGTCTTCCGTGAGACGTGGCAGCGCGTGGTCGGCTACGTACGCGTCTACTTCGTCGAGGCTGAGGCGTCCGGCTTCCTGCTCCACGTTCTTTCCGTCGTGCCGCATCGTGCGGAGATGCTCGTCGCGAAACGCGAGCGCGACGTCGTGCACGGTGGCCCTGCCGTTATCGTCTGTGCGTGAGAAAAGCGCCTGCAGCGCGAGCGCTACCGACCGCTCGCGCGTCGACATCCGCGCGATCAGCTCCTCGACCCGCGGCGAGTACACGGGGCGCATCAGCGCGGTGCTCCCGGTCGCGGGGGCGACCTTGGCGGTGTCTGCGGTGCCGATTCTCTCTGGCGAGGGGGCGGGATCGCAGTCAGAGATTCGGCCTCCAGATACACGCCCGACGCCTGATCCGTAACCGTGACCGTGCTCACCTCGCCATCGGCGAAGGCGATCGCGATGATGCGGCCGCGAACGTAGTTCACTGTTGGACGCTCGCGCACGCCCTGAGGGTTTCCGAACTGGTAAAACGACCGCGCGCTCCCTGTCGCGATCAGATCGCGCGGAACCGCTCGTGTCGTGTCGCCGGCGGAAGCCGAGTCGAAGCGCGCGACGATCGTGTCGCCGCTGATCCAGTCGCGCTCGTTCGAGGTGACCGTCGCCGTGTCTGCAATGCTGTTCGCGAACGCGTCCCCGACGGCGTGCATCTCGCGGAGGCGCTGGTTGGGAGTCGAGACGTAAATGGAATCGGCGGTTATGTCTCTATCCGGGCTGGTCGCGCGGGCGCGTCCCGGTCCCCATGCATACGCCTGCTGCAGCTGCTCATTGACGAGTCGCAGGTCTATGGAGTCGGCGAGCAGCTCGAGATCACCGCTGAGCACGTGACCCGAGGGAGTCGCCAGCACGCGCTCGAGCTTACGCTCGCGCGAGAACAGATCGATCACCCCTCCGCGCAAGGTGAACGGCCGCGCTCCGCGCCCGGTTACCACCGGCGCCAGCATTAGACGCACGAACTCCCGCTGGCTGTCGACGAATGCCGAGTCGCTGTTCGCGCGCACCGAGGTGCGGGTGATGTCCACGCGCCGGGACGCGTAGACGACGCTGTCCCCTACGAGCACGATCCTGTCGGCCAGCACGACCACCGGCTCAACCGCGACTCCTCCGGCGCCAGGCTCCACCAGTGAAAGCTGCGGCCTCCCAATGGCAACGGTGCGCGATACAGGCCTGCCCACGACGGCGCGGAAATAGTCGGTCTCGGGCGACCGCATTACGGAGCCGCTGCTCATCGTGGCGACGACGTTACCCTGCGCGTTCAGGCGGTCTTCCGCCCGGTAGTAGGTCATCCGGTCGGAATCGATCGTCGCCTGCGGCTCCGTGTAATGCACGCGGCCGATCAGGAGCAATACTCCCAGATCCTCGTTGAACTCGGCGCTGTCCGAGGATATGCGGTTGCTCTGGCCCGCGCACGACACGACCACGCCGCGGCCCAGAATCGTCAGAAACAGGCCCGAAGGTTGGGCCAGCCTGTTCAGCGTGGTAACGGGCGTGTTCTCGAAAACGAAGTCGCAGTTCGGTAGCGCCTGCGCGCCCGCGTACTGCGTGGACGCGGCGAGAGCAGCGGCGACTACGAGAACCCGGCGCATCACTCGCTGTCCGGGCGCACGCGCGCCCCTGGCGGCAGCGGAGTGCCGGGAGCGGCGGTCGCCGCCCCGCCGCGCTGGCCGGTAACGAACCCGCTGGCGCCGCTCAGGACCTGCACGTTCTTGAGGCCGGGGTCGGACCGGAAGCCTACTCCAGCGAGACGCCGGCCCGGCTCGGTCATGACGAACTGGCTGTCGCTCGAGAACTGATTCGAAGCCTGGTTGTAGTGCAGCTCGGGCGTCACAATGCTCCGCCCGTCCTCGGTATTCACCACCACGTTTCCGAACGCAGTCATGTTGCCCAGCCGGGTGCTGTACCGGCCGTGATTCGATGTGAGCACGGCGTCCTTGAGCCCGCTCACCGTGTAGAACGTCGTGTTCACGTCGTCGAGCTCGATGCGGGTGTTGTCGTCGAAGAAGTACGCGGTGTCGGCCTGGAGCTCAGCCCGGATCACGCCGCCGTTGGTCATGTTGAAGCTCGCGCCGTACATCGCCTGATCGGCGGAATCGGCCATGGCCGCCCTCGTCAGCACGGGCGGCTCGCGCTTGTCGTCGCAAGCGAGCGCGATCAGGGCGAACATCGTGACCGCGCCAAAGATTCTCACACGACACCAGCG
>JBPCPS010000009.1:0-16178 GCA_050998915.1 Gemmatimonadaceae bacterium | reverse complement strand
TCAACGGTCCCCGGGTCGTCGGCTTCTGCATCGAACTCGCCCGCCGACCGGATGAAAAAGTTTACCGACGGAACGATGCGTCCGATCGCGTCGTGCAGCGCGGTCCAGCACTCGTCGCGATTCACCTTGCCGTCCAGCTCGACGAGGATGTCGTAATCGCTGTACTCGTGCGCATCGCCGCGCGCCCGGCTGCCGAACAGAATTATCAAGCGCGGATGAAACCGCTCGACAATCGGCTGGGTTATGCGGTCGAGGACCGGATCGGCCGGTTTGGCGCGCTGGATCATTACGCTGGTATAGCCTCGCTCAGCGGATGGACCACCATCAATTCGTTGCCGCGGCCGTCAATCTCTTGTCTTCGCGGTAGTCAAGACCCACCAAATGTGAGTAGCTGCACTGCGAAGCAAGCTTATGGCTCCCGCCGAGAAATAGGCCGAGACGCCCGGCGGCGCAATGCCAAACGGAGCGCGTGCGAACTCGGGCAGGGGCCTTACTTCCCGCCGGTCTTCTCTCGCCTCCGAACGGCCCGAACATGCCGGATGCAGTACACAATCCGCGAGAGGGTAGCACCTTTTCGTAATGAGTATATCATATTCATTGCATGAGTAAACGCCTGCAGGTCGTCCTGGACGATTCCGAGTACCGCGATCTGGAGCGCTGGGCTCGGCGGCAGCGTACCACTGTCTCGGCTGTCGTCCGTCGGGCCATTCGCGAGCTCCGGCAATCGGAGCCGACGCGCGAGCCGCAGCGCAAGCTGCAGGTAGTGCGCGAAGCCGCCAGACACGCCTACCCGGCACCGGAAATCGCGCAGGTGTTGGCTGAGATCGAGCGTGGTTATGGCGGAGAGAAGGAGCAGTGATCTTCGTGGACTCCAACATCCCGACGTATCCCGCCGTCGCGCCATGGCAGCGTGCTCAGACGCTGAACATCTCCGCCAGCACACTCAGAGCTTCCCGCATCGTCTCCGCGCTGAGCTCCCCGAGTTTCTTCCCAAGCCGCTCGGCGTCGACGGTCCGGATCTGATCCAGGGCAACGAGGCCTTTCCGGCCGCGAAAACGGCAGGGAACCCGCCAGGGATAGGCGCGCGGGCTCGTCGTCATCGGTGCGACGATGACCGTGTGCAGGTGATGATTTAGCTCGTCGGGAGAGATGACAACGCACGGCCGCGTCTTGCGCAGCTCACTGCCGTGGGTTGGGTCGAGGCGAACGTAATGAACGCCGCCACGCGAGATCAGCGGCGCGGCCAATCCCATTCCTCTCGGTCGAAGCGATTCGCCCGCTCAGGGATGATCAACTGATCGTCTTCGGCAGCGCGCATTTCCGCGGCGGCTTCCGCCCAGCCGGCACGCGGCTGGCGAGCGGCCTCGATCACGATGCGCCCCGATTCCGCCCGCAGCTCTACGTCGCCGTCTACTCCGGCCTCTTCCAGGAGCAGCTTCGGGATCCGCACACCCTGGGAATTTCCAATCCGCACGATCCGGCTCTGCATAGTAATTACAACGTAATCACCACGGGTGAAGCTCGCAACATACCGGGCTGGGCCGCTGGCAGTGAAAGCGAAGTACGGGCGATGGTGCCGATTTCCTGCTACCATCCCCCGATGCCACCCCGGCCCGCACCACTGTGGATGAGGACGGGGGTACGCGATAGGTTGGAAACGGCGAGGCAATCTCGGGCGGGATAATCGTACCGCCTCGTCTTCAACCGAGCCGATCGGGACGCGTATGTGCTACATTATAGCACATATGAAAAGCTCGCGGGTTGGACGTCGTGAAAAGGCTGTCGCGCCTCTGGAAAAGATTCTTCCTTCCCGCGCACTGGCGCGTATCCTCGGCTACTTCGCGACCAATCCAACAAGTCCCGTGCATTTTCGCAAGCTTCAACGAATCACGAACTTGCCGCACCGTTCATTGCAGATCGAGTTGCAACGGCTGCAAGATATCGGTGTATTGAATCGTGCCAATAACGGCCGCCTCGTTGAGTATCATATCAACGAGTCGAGTTCGCGGTGGCCACCCTTGCGCTCGCTGGTCCGCGAGTTCGCCGAGCCGGCCGACCTTTTCAGGCCTGCTCTCGCCCAAAGAGCCGGGATAACGGCCGCGTTCATTTACGGTTCGTTCGCGCAGGGCGACCGGGTCCATGCGGCGAGCGACGTAGACGTATTCGTGGTGACTGAGTCGGAGCCCGACCGTGCCTTGCGTGACATGCTCGCTGAAACGGCGCTCGAGATCGGCGGGTTCATCGGACGCGAAGTGAACTTCACCCGGTTCACACGCGCAGCTGTCGCCCAACTGCGTGACCATGGTGCTGGACGGCATCCCGGTCACGGTCGTTCACGTTTCATCCGTGATGTCTTAAGTGGGCCAAAACTCTGGCTCGTCGGAAGCGAGGCGGAGCTAAAGCGATCGCTCGACAAGATGCCGTCACAATGAGCACGGCGGATATCGACCGCCTCATCGCCGAGCCGAGGCAGCGACTACCCTTGTGAGCAGGTACGCGACGATCAGAAAAGCGACTCCGGCGATGGCGGCGTGAAAAATCAGTCGCTCCCCGGAATATCGCTTCGCGTCAAACCGCGTCTTGTTCCACTTGGTTATGAAGACGTACCCACCGAGCAATGGCAGGAGAAGTACGTTGAACGGCAAGGGCTAGCCCTTCTGCGGTGGCTTCGCCCCGTTCGGCTCTCCCTTACGCAGACCAAGTTCTACGGCAACGGCCGCTGCGGACCGGATCTGCTCTCGTCCGACCCTGCTCGCCAAAATATCAGCGGCGCGAACGAAGAGTACTCCAGCGGAGTTACTCTGTAACGGTGGTTTGTCGAATTTTGTCGGTGACATCATTCGCTCATCCGGGGTTGCATGTAGGCTAGCGAACGGTACGGTGCTTCGGCCCTACCGTCAATCACGCAGCGGTCCGTTTCATCGCATTCGTGATCCATCGCGCGCACCGCCGCGCCACTCGCTCCCGTAGCAACGCCGGACTCGGCGCTGGTGGACCAGCTGCTGAAAGAAGTGTGCGAGGCGTCTGCGCAAAGCTTTCCCGCGGTCGGCATCGGGACCGACGTGCGGATTGATTCGAAGGAGCTTGCCGGCGCGGCGCTCGTGCGCGACGATTCAGTGGTGCATCTCAGCGCCTTTCGCAAGACGACCGCGGACCGCGGTCCGAATCGCGGGACCCGGCGACGGACGGAGGAGTAACGGATGACGAGGCCGAGGCGCATGGACAGCAGCGAACCGTGATCGGAGCGATCGCCGGGGACATCATCGGGTCGGTGTTCGAGTGGAACTCGACCAAGAGCACCAGGTTCGAGCTGTTCTCGGACAAATCGGATTTCACCGACGATAGCGTGCTCACGTTCGCGGTGGCCCGGGCGATACTCGATGCGCATCCAAATCATCCGACAGCGGCGGAATATGGCGCGCGGCTGCTGGAGTTCGGGCGGGCGTATCCCGGTCGAGGGTACGGCGGCAATTTTCAGCAGTGGCTGTATTCGGATGATCCCAGCCCATACAACAGCTTTGGAAACGGCTCGGCGATGCGTGTCAGCCCTGTCGGTTTCGCTTTTGATGATGAAGCGACGGTCCTGGCGCAGGCGGCCGAGTCCGCGGCGCCGACGCACAACCATCCCGAAGGAGTGAAGGGTGCGCAGGCAACCGCACTCGCCATCTTGCTGGCGCGGAAGGGCGCGTCGAAGGAGGAGATACGAGCGCGGGTTCAGGAGAAAACCGGCTATGACCTGTCGCGTTCGATAAAAAAGATTCGGCCTGCCTACAGGTACGACGTGACCTGCCAGGGCTCGGCGCCCGAGGCCATCATCGCGTTTCTCGATGCCTCGGATCTTGAGAGCACGATCCGTAACGCGATCTCGCTCGGCGGGGATGCTGATACCCAGGCGTGCATCGCCGGTGGAATCGCCGAGGCATGCTATGGAGTTCCGCCGGAGATCGAGAGGGAAGTGCGGGCGCGGCTGCCGAAGGAGTTGCTGGCGATCCTGGATGAGTGGCAGCTCAGGGGGCTGAACATCTCCCCCTGATTTGATACTATCATGGCCTATGCGATTGAAAGTGATTTTCGAGCCGCTCGCGGGAGAGGTACAGCTCCCGAAGCGCGGGACGAGTGAGTCGGCCGGTTACGATCTCACGGCGCATCTGTCGGGCGATTCGGTGCGCGTGGCGATTGGCGGCGCCGAGGAAATGCGCGCGGTCCTGGCGAACGGCGGGCAGCGGATGGTCGCGCTTCAACCCGGCGAGCGAGCACTGATTCCTCTGGGCTTCAGGGCCCGTATTCCGCCCGGATACCACGGCGAGGTTCGCCCGCGCAGCGGCGCGGCTTTCCGGAAGGGACTCGAAATCCCCAACTCGCCCGGCACAATCGACTCGGACTACAACGGCGAGTGGATGGTGCCGGTCAAAAACGGCGACTCCAGGCCGATCACCATCGAGCACGGCGAGCGGATCGCGCAGGTGGTGTTCGTGCCGCACGTGAGCGTCGAGTTCGAGCGCGGCACGGTAGAGCGCACGACGGACCGCGACGGAGGGTTCGGCTCCACCGGCGGCTGACGTGTCACCGGAGGGTGATTTCCGGCCTTAGCAGTCCTTGAGCCATTGCGTCGTACCGGCAACGAAAACGTCGACCGACGCCGGATCTCGCAAGTCCGAATAATCGAAAAGGCCGGCCTCCGACACCAGGAATCGGGTATGCTCGCGGAGCAGGCGGCTGGTCTGCAACTCCCTGAGAAACTCGCTCCCAGAGCCCAGGTCGTCCTCTGTTTTGAGCAAGGCGAGGACCCACAAGAAAGTCTGGTGCGCATACTTCCAATGCGGCAATCGATCTATCTCCTTCGAAAGCCGATCGTAGAAATACGTCCAGCCGATCGCGTATCCAGGATCAGGGCCCTCAGAAACGCTTACTGCGTCAGCGGAGCTGAGTACATCCAGTGTCCGCTTCACTGCCGTTCTGGTGTAGCCGAGAGCTCGAGCGATCTCGCCGGCATCTACGTAATCATGGGGATCCCGCTTGCGTAGCAAGAACACCATGATGTCTGCCCGTAGGCCCAGCCCGAAGATCGCGCGCAGGCGAAGCAGAAATGCCGAGGGCCGATCGAGCGGCGCTCGAATACTCTGTTTATGATTTCGGGGCGTGAGTATACGCGGCATCGCCGATCTTTTCCGAGCGAGCGGACGCCAGCGTAAATCTTTTCCGTCCTCCACCATTATTTGCGCAATGTCCGAAACTCGATCCCGCACGTCTTCGGGATAATCGCCCGAGAGATTGTTCAACCTTTGCACACTTAGGAACTGGCTGTTCGTTGTACACCAGCTCGCAAGGGCATCTCCGAGGCGAGGCTCACTCTCGAGCATGGCCAGGGAGCATAGCACCAGAGCCTCCGGGTCGATAATGCTGTGCGCGGAAGCTGTTTTCTGACGAGCGGCAGGCGCCCCCAGTTCATGCCATTGGCGCCATAATAGATCGAGCATAGCGTCGCTGAGCGCCGGAAGCTTATTCGCCCGCATCGGCCATTACTCCCGCGAGCACTGCGGTCACAAGACGGGGGAAGTCAGGCGATGCGTCCTGGGTACGCACCCACTCGGCCGCTGAAGCCAGCTCTTCCGGCGTGGGCGCGAGCGAAAGAAGGTCGCTGTAATGAACGCTGCGTGAAGGCCAATGATCCGCCGCGGCAAAAAGCTTCAGGGTTACGAGATCGCGACGGCTCGCGAGCCCAATCCCCAGAGTGTCGAACGTGAGCCACGTCAATCTCTCTTGAAAGCCGGGCGGTAATCCGAACCGCATCTGAAGAGCAGGTCCGGCGTTGAGCCAATCGGGCGGAAGCCGAAGGGACGCTGCTACGGCGATAACGCCTTTGGCGACGGCCGGCGGAAGCGCATCGGGCGGAATCAATTTTCCGGCGTGCTCGACAGCGATAACGTCGGCATCTGTCGTCGTTCGGGAGACCAGGCCGAGTAGATTGAGCGCAGCGCCGCCTACGATGACAAGTCGGAGCTCGACTCCAGCCATTCTCAGGTATTCCCCTAAGAGTTGGAACGCCTTTTCAAAATCCGAGCGCGAGGCCATATACAATAGTAACTGCTGTTAACTATTATAGTCAATGGGCTAAGCTATAATATCGCGATCATTTGGTGCGTTTCGTTTAGTGCCAACGTCCGCAGCAGCTGTCCGCGAGGACTCCGGGACGCGTGGCCAGCGCCGCGAACAGGTAGGCCAGATTCGCCGTCCCGTCCATGATCGGCTCGTTGGTCGAGTAGTCGCCGAGGTCGTCGTGGTACACGATGAACCCGGTGTTGAACCGCTCGTACTCGTCGGGCTCGTGTAACCGGATCCACTGCAGGTTCTGGTAGATCGAGCGATACACCGGGCCGTCGAGCAGTCCGCCGAGCTGGGTCTGCACGCCGAGCCGGTCCGCGACGACTGAGTGCGGCTTCTTCGCCCACACGCCGCCGTTGGGAAATCCGATGATCATGGACGTGCCCCAGGGATTGACGCCGAGTAGCCAGTCGAGCGCAGAGGCCTCGAGCACACGATAGCTCTCGTCGCCGGTCATCTGCCGGTACAGGAGAGCCTGCGTCGCGATCGAGGCCATCAGGTTGTTGGAGCACCAGATGAACGGAATGCCTACGCCGAATCCGTTGCCGGCGCGATCCATCACGCGCTGCAGGCCGAGCTTGTAATAGTCGACAACAGTCGCGCGGTCAGCAGGCGCCGCGTTGCGCGCGAGCTCGTGATGCCCGTTGTTGTGCCAGGGGAACCACTGATAATGACGCGCGGTGTCGGCGCCCATCCACGGCGTCACGGGCTCGCGCGCAGCGAAGCGCAAACCCTCGCGCATGTACCGCTCCTCGCGCGTCAACGCGTACAACTGCGCGGCGGCGAGCTCCATGTCGTCCACCCAGCTGTCTTCTTCGTAGAAGTACGGCGCGCGGCCGGGCGCGGTCTGACACACGCCGGGAAAGCGATTGCCGACCTCGTACGCGAGAACGGCTTTGCTCCGCAGCCGCGCGGCGAACGCGGGATCGAGCTCGCGTAACAGCGCGGCGCCGAGCGCGAAGGCGGACGCGTACTTGCCGGCGGTGGACGCGATCCCGTCGGACCGGTTCTTCCCGGTGAACAGTCCCTGCGACTTGCCGGTGCACGGATACACGGGACGCCAACTGCCCTTGCCCCAACCGTAGTCCGAGGAATCCGTGGGCGGGAGATCCCAGAAGGAATGATCGCGATCGTCGGCGAGCTGGTTGAACACGATCATCTCGTCCGATGAGTCCTCCGCGGGGAACATCTTCGACAGCCACTCGAGCCCGTGCCGCGCTTCGTCGAGCACGTCGGCGATTCCGTTCGGATACGGCCGGCCCCACGCGTCGAATTTGTCCGCGAACGCGCGCGGACTGTCACGGTACGCCATCAGCAGCATGAACGTCGCGTGCGCGGAGGTCGCGACGTACTGCAGATAATCCGCGGCGTCGGCCCAGCCGCCCTGCACGTTCTGATATTCACCGGTGCGCGTGGGATGATCCACGATGAGCGCGTCCGTGTTGTGCACCCACGTCTGGAACAGCGGGTTCCACCCGGAGCGCTGCTGCCGCATGTAATACAGCAGCGTGTCCGCGGCGCCGGCGTACGCGTCGCGGGCGATGCGCACGGGGCGCGACTCGATCCCTCCGGCGATTATCCGATACGTGCCCTTACGGCGGAGCGCCGAGAAGTCGAGGCGGAACGTCGAGCGGCATGCCGCGAACGAGCCAGCCGGCTGAGCCGCGCCGCACAGCACGCAGCGGTTGCGGGCGTCAAGCACTTCGAAGGTGGAGAAGCTCGCCGAGTCGAGCGAGCAGATGACCGCGATCTTGGGAGAGTCGGGGAGGTAGCCGACCTGGTTGGTGCGGATGAAGCTGTTGGTGTCCGCCGCGAGGACAGCCAGGAGCAATGCGAGAATCAGCCGCCCGTCCGCGCGGAATGGATCACTTCAACAGGGCGATGATTGCGATGAGCATGCCCACAATGGGAACGACTGTTCCGCTCCAGAAGATGAACATCCACTTGATCAGCTCGGATCGCTGAGCCGCGAGTGCCGTCTGGAACTCGGCGCGGTGCTTCGCGAACTCAGCATGAAATTCGGCGCGGACCTTCGCGAACTCAGCATGAAATTCGGCGCGGACCTTCGTGAACTCGGCATGAATCTCGGTGCGGTGCGTACCGAGTTCGCCCTTGAACCGTTCCCAGTTCCGGTCGTTCAGCTCTCGGAGATCGCTCTTGTAGTCTGCGTCCACGGCGTTGAACCAGTCCACGAGCTCGCTGGCGACGTCGTCGCCCAGCTTGTCATAGAAACTTCGGGAAAGCTTTGCGGTTACCGGCACGTGAGCTCCTGATCGTGACGGTACTACTTAAAGCTTAGGCCGAGCCCGATGCGTAAGCAACTCGGCGGCAGCGTCGTCCTTTCAGCGCATCTCTCGCAACCGCCACTTCACGCTGCACGCGTAATGACAACGCGAAGCCAGTCTGCGACTGCCGCCTCGCTTATCTCGCGAGCCGCGAGGCTCTCGATCACCGCAACGACCTCGGGCTCGGCGGCATCGAGGTGGTAACCATTCAATCCCAGGAAGACGTACGCCGCCGTGAAAGCGGCGCGCTTGCTCCCGTCGATGAAGCCGTGGGTCTGAGCGAGACCTGCCGCGTACGCCGCGGCGAGAGTCGCCAAGTCGGCCTCCGGCTGGCGATCGAACAACCCGCGGGGCGCGGCCAGCGCGGATTGCACGAGCGCTTCGTGCCGACGACTCAGCGGCGCACCGTGAAGTGCGAGCAGCATCCGGCGGGTGAGCCACCGCGGCCGAGCGCGCTGTCGCCCGGCCACGGCTACCGACCCAGCTGGCGCAGCGCGTTGCGGAACTTCCGCGCGCCCCGCTCATGAATCGCCATCGCTTCCTCGAAGTCGGGATCGAACGGTGTGATCAGGAGCCCGTCCGGCGTCTCGATGACGTGCACATCGTCACCCGCTGCGAGGTGGAGCTGGTCGAGCATGGCCTTCGGGAGGACGGCAGCGACAGAGCCGCCGAGCTTCTTGAGCTTAATGGCCTTTGGCATGCGCCAACCTAGTATCTACAAAAGTTAAATACAAGGGTTGGGGCTCGCTTGGGCGGACTATATACAAAAGTTAAATATACGCCACCGCTTCGGGTGGGGACGGGGAATCCAAGTATGGAGTGTGGCAGTCAGGAGTAGGACAGTTTGGAGTCGGTCCCCACTGCCCCACTCCCCACTGCCACACTTCCGAACTTGGATCCCGTTGCAAAATCTCCGGGGCCCGATCTACGGGCGCGGCCTCGACTTCGGATCCGTCAGCGTATTCGAGTCGATGGAAAGCTTCTCCCACCACTCGTTCCCGGTGACCTGCCGGTCGCGGAGCTTCTTTAGCTCCACCTTCTCGCCCCGCTCGCGCGCCTCGCGGTAATCGAGGAACTCCTTGCTGATCGCCGGATCCTGCAGGTCGCGCGCGTACCCGCCGCGGCGGACGTGGGCCTTGAAGCTGTCCCACCGGTCCTTGTTCCTGAACCGCTTCTGCAGCATGTCGTTCTCGCACGTGTCGCACACCATGTACTCTGCCGGCGGCTCCCACTGGTACGGCTTGGAGTAGTCCTCCACGTGCGCCTTCGTGGGCGTGTCGGGATCGCCGCACAGCTCGCACTCGGTGTGGCGCATCTGCAGCTGGCCGGAGTTGAGCAGGCGCTGGCGCTCCGCCTCCTTCTCGTCCCGCTCCTTGCCGGAATATCCGTTGTAAGGGTTGTATCCCACTGCCTGGCCTCTCGTTAGGAGTTGATTTTCCTAATATGGCGGGCGGACGGTCCCCGAGCCATTGGCAGCGGGCCCGTCCATCACCCCGTGACACCCGCGCGCTTCCGTCGTCATCAATGGTCCAACGCCGCCGTGCGCGGCGAATTTCATTCAGAGGGCAAACCCGCCGCGCTCTGGGCACTGGATCCACGGCCAGCACTGTGGATCCACTGGTCGATGCGAACCTCTGGATCAAGCCGCCGGGCGAGTCCGATGGGACCTGCAACGGAGGCCCGGCGGCGGGCGCGTGGTGGGCGGATTACGCGCTGGGGCTGGCGCAAAAGGGCTGAATGCGTAACCATACACAGTCACTACGTAACGGTACGTATGGGAGGGCCCCGGCGGGCGGGCTAATCTCCAGTCGCACCACCTACCCGGAGATATCGATGAGCTCGATTCGTTCCCTTCTCGCCGCCCTGATTCTCGCTCCCGCCGCGATTTTCGCGCAGGACGTACCGCAGACGGCGGCTGCACGCCCCTCGATCACCGTCGGCGCTTTCGAGTACGGCACGGTCGCCGCGCAGATCGCCACCGACAGAGCGACACGCCGCCGCCTGGAAAAAATGGGGATCCGCGACGGCGCGAACTTCGCCGAGGCGCTGGGCATCGGCGCGGCCGACCTCATCATCGAAGAGCTGATGAAGACGGGCGCGTTCCGCGTATTGGAGCGCAGGCAGCTCGACGCGATACGGCAGGAGCAGTCGATCCAACCCGATTCCATCACGAGCGCGTCGCCGACCCGCGTCGCGCGCGCCCGCTACATCATAGCGGGCTCGGTCACTCGCCTCGGCTTCGAGGAGAAGCACCTCGGCGGTATCGCCGGGCGCCTCGCGTCTGCGACGGTTTTGTACGGACTCGGCGGGAAGAAGAACAGCACGTTCGTCAACCTCACCGCGCGCGTGATCGATTCAGAGACGGGCGAGATCGTCGCGAGCTTCACCGGCGAGGGGGCCTCCAGCAAAGGCTGGGGCCTGACGGTGTTCGGGATGGGCGGCTGGGGACTCGGCGGCGGGAAAGTGGGCACGGACAACGTGCGCGAGTCGGCGATCGGCGAAGCAACGGCGGAGGCCGCCGCGAGCATCGCCGAGCGAATCGGACAGTTACGGGGATCGCTGGTCGCGGGTTAAGGACGCCCGCGCGGGCTCACCCCGCGCGCAACATTCGCTCGACGCCGCGCAGCTCCGACTCGATCTGTCCGCACATGATGTCGCACAGCCGGAAGACGCTCTTGTTCGCGAGGCGGTAGTACACGAACAGCCCGTCCTTGCGGCGCGCGACGAAGCCGAGCGAGTGCAGGATCTGCAAGTGCTTCGAGACGTTGGCCTGGCCGAGCCCGGTTTCCTCCACGAGATCGTTGACCGGGAGCTGGCCGCGGCGCAGTGCGTTCAGGATCTGCAATCGTGCGGGCTCACCCAGAGCACGGAAGCGCTCCGCAACGCGCTGCATCAGCTCGGCGGACATCTTGTCGCTCTTCACGCCACGCTTCCGACTTTCGTTTCTCGAATCACTGGTTTGCCCGCCGACTCCCAGCCGATGAAGCCGCCACTCAGGTTGATGACGTCCTTCACGCCGTGCTTCTGCAGCAGGCTCGCGGCGATTGACGACCGCGCGCCGCTCTGGCACTGCAGCACGACCGGCTTGCCCCTCGGAATCTCGGCGAGCCGATCCTCGAGGTAGCCGAGCGGAATGTTCTGCACGCCGGGGAGATGCCCTGCTTCCCACTCGGAGCGCGCGCGTACGTCGATGACCGAAACGTCGCCCGCTTTCAGCCGCGGCTCGAGCCCGGCCGCGGTCTCCTGCGTGATTGTGAGCAGCTTTCCGCCCGTCCACTTCGTGACGGCGTCGCCCGGGAAGTATCCGGCGATGCGGTCGAGCCCGATCATCGCGAGATCGCGCGCGGCTTCGCCCGCATTGTCGGCGATCAGGTAGAAATCAAGGTCGTACGGGACGAGCCAGCCAGCCCACGTGTTGAAGCTCTTGCCGAGTGGAATGTTGATCGTGCCGGGAAGGTGCCCCTTGGCGAAAGCGGCGGCGGGGCGCGTGTCGATGACGAGCGCGCCGCCGTCGAGCGTTTTGGCGAGCTGGTCCGCGGGGAGCTGCTTCGGCTCGCGAACACGGCCGAGCACCGCGGGGCCGGCCTTGTTGACCCGCTTCATCTGCGCGAAATACTTCGGCGGCGCGGGCTGTCCCTCGAGCACCGAGCTCACGAACTCATCTTCGTTGTCGACCGAAAAGGCCCAGTTGAATCGCTTCTCGTAACCGACCGTGCTGTGCGGGACAGCACTCAGTCCCTTGCCGCAAGCCGAGCCCGCGCCATGCCCCGGCCAGATCTGTAGCCAGTCGGGCTGCTCGCGCTTGAACTTCTGCAGGCTGGCGAAGAGAGTGCGAGCGGCCCCGTCCATCGTGCCCGCGACGCCGGCGGCTTTCTCGAGCAGGTCCGGGCGGCCGATGTCGCCGACGAACACGAAGTCGCCGGTGACCGCCGCGATCGACTCGTCCGCGGCGGCGGTATCGGTGACGAGGAAGGTCATGTGCTCGGGCGTGTGTCCCGGGGTGTGTCTGGCGGAGATGATGACGTTGCCGACCTTGATGGTGTCGCCGTCGTGCAGCAGAGTGGCGCTGCTCTCATTCGCGAACGCGTACTGCCAGTCGGGACCGCCCTCGGCGGAGAGATACATCTTCGCGCCGGTCGCGGCCGCGAGCTCACGCGTGCCGGACACGAAATCCGCGTGGACGTGCGTCTCGGTGACGTGCGTGATTGTTACTTTTTCCGCTTCGGCCGCGCGGATGTACTGCGCGGAGTCCCGGTTGGGATCGATGACGATCGCTTCGCCCGAGCGGCCGCAGCCGATCAGGTAGCTCGTCTGCGCGAGCTTTTCGTCGTAGAAGCGTTTGACGATCATGGCCTGTCTCCCGTGTTCAAGTCGTCGCCGGCGCGCGGCCGGCGGCGAGCGCTCTGACCATAGCGGGAACGTCGCAGGACGCGCGGTTGTAGGGAAGACGGGAGAGCACCAGCGCCATCCCGCATCTGTCGGTGACGCCGGCGAAGACGAGGCCGGAGCCGACGCCGGCGGGGATGAGCGCGAAGGCCGGGTGGACCGTGAAGCCCAGGATTCCCCCGGTAGCCGCGAGCGCACCGGCGACGATGCGCACCTGGCGCTCGAGCGACAGGCGCCGTTTACCGCCGCGGATGTGGATGCCCTCGAACTCGCCAAGGGTGCGGACGTCGAGAATGCGGACGTCAGGGCGGGTCGTCGCGAGGTTGGCGAGGTCGGTCGGGCCGAGCAAGGGGGCGAGCGTTGTCATTGTCACGGGATCCGGATTTATCAGGGGCATAATCAACTATATCAATAATAAGTAATTTAGTTGTGCCCGCGGTTCAAGCCCCCTGGAACAACAGGTTCGGGCAACAGGTGGTGGTTTTGGTTTTGGTTAACGACCGGTCACGGGTAACTGGTCGTTGGTTTTCCGCCGCGACCCCCTACCTGCAACCGGCGACCTGGCAGTTGACTGGAAGCAATACCTATAACGTGTTGCCCGAACCTGGTGTAAGAAGCGTTCGCGGCAGGTCAGCGGTACAGCCGGAACGGTGCAACCTGCTCCCGGAATCGCTCCGCTTCGACTTCCCACTGCCGGAGCATAGGCTCGATCGCGCCGGACTCGACCGCAACCCTGAGGGCGCGCGACCCGGACAGGCGCTCGATTCCGGAGCCGTCGCGCCAGCGGAAGGCGCGTGGGTGCCGGGCGTAAATCGCGCGCAGCATGTGCGCTCCGATGTCCACCGGACGCACGGCGTCACGGTCGGTGACGGTGAGACGGATCATCGGGATCGTCTGGCCGGCGAACTTGGCGCCCGCCTCGATGCGGCGTGTCGTCGAGTCGAAACGCACGCCGGGCAAGCGCAGCGCGTTCAGCTCGCGCGCGATCGCGCCCGCGTCGGTGAGCCACGCGGCGCCGATCAGCTTGAAGGGTGCATCGGTGCCGCGCCCCTCGCTGACGTTGGTCGCCTCGAAGAACACCGTGCCCGGGTACAGCAGCGCGGCGTCGAGATCGCGGATGTTGGGCGACGGGTTGCGCCACTCGAGCCCGGTCTCGTCCCACCACAGCGAGAGCCGGTAGTTCCGCATCAGCACGATGATGGGATCCGCGTCGATCAGTCCCGAGCGCGCGAGGAAGTGGGCCAGCTCGCCGGGGGTGAGTCCATATCTGAGCGTCACCGGATGCAGGCCGGTGAACGACTTGTGCCGCGGGTCGAGCATGCCGCCCTCGATTCTGTCGGCGCGGATCGGATTCGGCCTGTCGAGCACGATGAACCGCTTGCCGGCTTTCTTCGCTGCTTCCGCGGCCAGCGCCATCGTCCACTCATAGGTGTACGCGCGCGTGCCGACGTCCTGGATGTCGTATACGAGGACGTCGATGTTGGCGAGCATCCCGGGAGTGGGCGTGAGCGTCTCGCCGTACAGCGAATAGACGGGGATTCCAGTCTCGCCGTCTACGGCCGACGCTACTTTCTCTCCGGCCGCGGCTACGCCGCGCACGCCATGCTCCGGGCCGTAGATAGCGGTGAGCTTGACGCCCGGCGCACGGTGCAACAGGTCGATCGAGCTGGTGCCGCTCCGGTCGCGGCCGGAGTGGTTGGTGATCAGCCCGACGCGCTGGCCGCGGATCAGGTGCAGCGAGTCGGAGAGGAGAACTTCGATTCCGGGGATGACGCCCCGTTCAACGGGTCGCGCCGGTGGCGGCGCGGCTGCGCGAACGGTCCCGCTGGTTATCGGTGGTGAGCTGTCGGTTGCCGGAGTCTGCGCGGTGCCGCAGCTCAGCGCTGCGAATACCGCGAGGAAAAGCGCTGCGTGCTGCGTGCTGCGTGCCAGAAGATGCAGCTCGTGCCGCGATGGTGTCGGGCGCAAGAACCTTCTCAAGATGGTTTCTTTCTCAGGGGTTAAGAGACGGGATGCTCACTCCGCTCCGGAAAGCTGCCAGGACGCGGCCCGCAGCGCAGTCCCCACGCTACAGCCATGGATTTACCTGACACTGAAGGTGGTGCGCATCCCGCGCTCCTGATGATTGCCCTGGCTGTCCACGATCGGGCAGTACACCTCGTAAGTGCCCGCCGTCAGGGTCGGCGTCAGCGTCGCGGTCCCGCCGGGCGGAATCGGATCGCTCTTCCATTCCTGGCCGTTCCCCTCGATCTCGAACGCGTGGGGGTGCGTTCCCTGATTCATCGCGTGAAACGTGAACGTGCCGGGCGCGACAACGCCCTGGCTGACGACTACGCTCCATTCGGTGAGCGGAACGTGGATCACCGCGGGTTGGTTCGTGGCGACGGGCGTGGCCGGCACCGGGCTTGCGGCGGCGGCCGTGTCGAGGCCGGTCGTATCGGTCGCGGAATCGTCGCTCTTGGCGCACGCCGTCAGCGCGGCGGCGAGGCAAAGCGCAACGGTAAGGCTGCTGGCGGTGTTCATGAGTCCTCCGGAGGTTGCTCGTATCCGAGTGCACGGTTCGCACCAGGCCTGCTAAACTTCCCTCATGGACCACGATCGGGTCAAATGGAGCGGGCTGGCGCTCGTCGTTGCGCTGGCCGTGGGGTCGGGGGCGGCGTGCGGGGGCGAGGAGCCCGCGACTCCGGCCGTTGCGGGGAGCAGTGCGACCGGTACGGCGACCGGGGCCGTTGCCGGAGGCTCCGACCTCCGGTGGCGGAACGAAACGTACCGTGAGCTGGATGGCGACGAGGAAAACGCCGAGCGTCTGGTCGCGACGGTGAGCAAGGGTCCGCTCGATTCGACGATGGTCCGGCTCGAGATCCGCACGTCGAAGGATCGCATCCTGTACCGGCACGAGTGGCCGGCGGTCGCATACATGAAGTATGACGCGCCCGGCTCCGCCATGGATTCCGCGGCCGTGCTGCGGGCGACGGAGCTGCAGCTGTCCCAGCTCTTCTCCGACTCCGCGTTCATCATCGGGTCTCAAGCGCCGCGGTACTCCGGAAAGAGCGAGCCCGACCTGGACGCGATCAGGTACGACGTCGCTGAGCACGAGTACCGCGTCGCAAAGTCACTCAAGATCTGGGCGCCGCTCCCGGCCAACGCGCACGACGAGATCAACACGCTCGCGCGCGCGGTTCCGCTCGCGCGCATTCAAGCCATCGCCGCCGAGACGCGCCCGATGCCCGCGTTTTGGTATTACGCGGGCGGTGAAGAGACCTACGCGATCGCGTGGAGCACGAGCGAAAAAAGAATGGTTCGCATCGCCGCGTGCTGTTGACGCATTCGTTGAGCCCGGGTGGCGGGTTGGAGGCCGAGGTATCCTCTACGCGCGTTACGCGAGCAAACTGCGCTCGCTAAGAC
>JBPCPS010000222.1:0-4283 GCA_050998915.1 Gemmatimonadaceae bacterium | reverse complement strand
AGGCGGCCGCGCAGGTGATTCCGTGCCGCGCGGGCATCCTGAGCGGCGTCGTGTACGCCAACGGTGATGTGAGCCTGTGCGAGAGTCATCCGCCGCTCGGCAACCTCCGGGAACGATCCTTCCCGGACATCTGGAATTCTGCGGAGGCACAGGCGCTCCGCCGGTCGATCGCGGCGCGCGAGTGCTATTGCACGAACGAAGTGTTCCTCTGGCCGAGCATTACGTACCAGCCCATCCAGCTCGTGAAGGTCATGACGGCGTCGAAGGCGTGGCGGAAGCCGTCAGCAGAAGCCGCGGTCCAAAAACCCTCAATAGCGACGCCGTAACGGGCCTGTCCCGCAGCCGCGCGTAGATATCCACGGCGCGACGCACCAGCGGCGCCGCGTGCGGCGCAACGATCGGAGCGGGTTCGACCACTGCGTTTCTGTACCCTGCCGACACCGCGGCAGCGTGAAGTTCCCCCGGGGTCATGAGGCGGATCCGATACGGGTGGAGGTCTCTCCGCCGCCATCTTACGTAGTCAGGTTGCCGGCTCCTCGGCAGATATCCGACGCCCCAGAGATGGACGTTCGGCTCGGGCACGGGCGCGAGCCGGTTGTTGGCGGTACAGAGCAGCGGCGCCCCAGGGAATGATACGCGGTGGGCTTCCCGCATCGAGGCGCGTGGGTCGCTGACATGCTCCAGCGTGTCCACGCACGTTACGGCTCCGAACGACCGCTCGGGAAACGGCAGGTGCTCGGCGTTTGCGCAGACGAGCGTCGCGGAGACCCCTGCTTCGCGCAGCCGGATACGGCCGACCGCGAGCCACCGCAGCGCGACGTCTACGCCGGTCCGGACGGGATGATGGTTCGCACGGGCGATCAGCATGGCTCCTGTCGAGCAACCGATGTCCAGGAGGCTGACGCTCTCGGGAGCCGACCAAGCTGCGCCGGCGACGAGGCCCGCGGCAATCTCGACCTCAGCCTGCGCATGTGCAATCCACCGCTCGGCAAGGTCACCGGGATCCTCCGGCGTGACGGCGTAGTAGTACCGCAGCAGCTGTTCGAAGGTGCGTCCCGATCCCTCCCTGAACAGCCGTTCCGCCTTGCTGCGATCCTCCTCGATGCCGATGTACGGATCGGGCGCGAGGCGGAAGTCTGGAATCCCGCAGACGATCGGGTAGTGCCTGTCGCAGGCGGGGCAGGTATATGCCGACGGAATCGCGGTCAGGTCGCCGCGGCACGCAGGGCAAACAAGACCGCCTGTCACCGGCATTCCGGTATCACGCAACATGATCAGTAGATGTGGGGCCGCGCCGAGCGCCCGAAGAGATAGCCCGCCATCTCACCAGCCGCCCAGGCGGTACTGAAGGCCGCCACCCAGGGGAGGGCCACCACGAAACGGTCCAACAGACCGGCGCGCCGCGCGGCCCGCCCGGCTCTGAACGTCAGCACGGGCGACAGCAGTGGAGCGCCAGCGGCGTAGAACCACCGAAGCGCGCGTCCGGGGCAACGATCCGCCGCGTACGAGCGGCCGTAGTGGAAGCGCATCCTGAACGCATCGCCCACCGACATCCCGTTTCGGAACTCCACCGCGCCGGACGACATGGCGACGGCTTGTCCATTCCGCCGCCAGCGATCATGCAGCGCCGTTTCCCACTGCCCATCGTCGAGCAGGTCGCGGGCGGCCATGAGTGCGGGGCGCTTGTACGAGAGATTCGCGCCGGACAGTTGCGGAAGCGCGAGAGCGGCGATGGCCGGCGCGAAAGGTGCGAACTCGCAGAAGTACAGACCCCAGTCAAACGTGCTGGCGCCCGCTTTCAGGACCACCGGCCCGCCGACCGCGGGTGCGTCCGGGTGCAGCGCGTGCGTGCGGAGGAGTTCGGCGCACCAATCCGATGCCGGCACCGAACGTCCTTCGACGGCGGCGACGATGTCGCCGCTCGTGAAGGGCAGGGCGGACCAGCGCAGCGCGGGAACGGTGACCTTGCGTGGAGCGTGACAGACTCGCACACGAGGAAATCGCGCGCGCACCGTTTCAGACGGGTCCTCCGGTGAGCAGTCGGCGACAACGATCTCCGATGCGTCAGGCTGCGCACTCAGCGAGGCCAGGCAGGCATCGAGGATTTCAGGGGAGCGGTACGACGTGACGATGACGGACAGCAACGATCCGGGGCAATTATAATCCGCCCTGTGGAGCGCAGCGAGTCCCCATCACATGAGCAGCGCGCGGGCTGGCTCGGTCGATCGGTCCGCAACTTCTCGGCGTTGTCCGCGGCCGAAGCGGTCAAGGTCGGGCTGAACACTGTCGCGACGGTTTACCTCGCGCGTGTTCTGCGGGCCGAGGCATTCGGGATCTTCGGCTTCGCGCTGGCAGCCCTGGCCTGCCTGACCGCAGTCGTGGATGGCGGATTCACCGTTCTCGGCACCCGCGATGTCGCGCGCGATCGGTCCGCTGTTCGCGCCCTTGTCAGCGCGATCGTCTCGATCCGGCTCGTGCTCGCCGCCGCCGCCTTTGTTCTCCTTCTCGGTTTCATCGCGGGCACGGACCTTCAGCCCGTCGTGCGCCGCGCGCTGCTCTGGAGCAGCTTGTCGGTGATATCGACGGCCTTTCTGCTCGATTGGGTCTTCTACGGCCTGGGGGAGGTGCGGGCCATCAGCGCGGCGGCTGTGATGAAAGCCGCGGTGTTCCTCGGCATCGTGTTGCTCGCGGTCCATGAACCGTCGGACGTGTGGGCCGCGGTCGTCGCGCAGGTGATCGGCGAGCTCGTAGCCGCCGGCTGGCTGTGGGCCGTGTACGTGCGTCGTTTCGGAAGCGTGGCGCGCTCGGTCGACTGGGGTGCGTGGTTCCACCGCTGGCGACAGGCCCTTCCCATCAGCGTCGGCCAGATTCTACGGGCAGTCAACTACTGGTTCGGCATCATCGTGATCGGGTTGTGGCTCGATCCCGCCGCCGTGGGCCAGTACACGAGCGCGCAGAAGCTCATGCTCTTCCTGCTGGGATTCGCGTCACTGTACTTTCTGACGTACCTGCCGCTCATCGCTGGCGCGCTGCAGCGAGATCCCGGAGAGGTCGGTCAGATCATCTCGAAGTCGTTCTCGCTGACGGTGTCGCTCACCCTGCCGATCGCGTTCGGTGGCACGGTCCTGGCGGACGAGATAGTCCGGTTCATCTATGGTCCGGACTACGCGGCCAGCACGCTGCCATTTCGGATCCTTATCTGGGTTCTGCCGCTCGTCATCGCGAGCGCGCACTTTCGGAACACGGTGCTTGCCGCGAACCTCCAGCGGGTCGATCTCGGCTGTGTAATACTCTCCGCCGTGGCCAACGTGGTGGCGAACCTTGCACTGGTGCCCACCTTTGGCGCAGTTGGCGCGGCCATCGCCATGACGATTTCCGAGGCGACGCTTCTCGTCGCCGAGTACGTGGTCGTGCGCCGCCGGATCGCCCGCCCGTCCATCGCCGCACGATTGCCGGGACCGCTCGCTGCCGCGACACTCATGGCGCTCGCCGTGTGGTGGGCGCGCCCAATGGGACTACCGGCCGCGCTCGGTATCGGCATCCTCCTGTATTTCAGCCTCATGTGCCTGTTCGGTGCGCTTCGGCCGGCCGACGTGATCAAGCTGTTTCGCGCGTAAACGTATGCTCGAATGGACAAAGCGGTTGGTACTCATGGCACTCGGCTGTCTGGTGGCGTTGCTGATCGCCGAAGCCTCGATGCGGCTGTTCGTGCCGACCTTCTCTCCGCTCTCTTTCGATCTCTTCTATCGTGCCGGCGACGGGCAACTCAGGCTGCAGCCGCTCGCACGCCGACAGCACGCGCATCCCGAATGGAACGTCGCCGTGCAGATCAACCGCGATGGATTCCGCGACATCGATGCGCGGCCGGCCGGTGGGCAGCCCCTGATCCTTACACTGGGCGACTCCCTGACTTTTGGATGGGGCGTCGAGTACGAGGACGCCTTTCTGACTCGTCTTGAAGCGTCGACAGGGGGGCCGCAGGCGGGCGTTCGAGTGATGAAAGCAGGGATCCCCGGGACCGGCACCTCCGATCAACTGGAGTTGCTCCGCAGTCTCCTGCCTCAGCATCCTCGGATCGACCTGGTGATGGTGGGTTTCAACATCGGCAACGACTTCACCGACGTCGCGGAAGGGGGCGCGACTCAGTTTGACGTCGTGGACGGCTTGCTCGTGCGCCGGGGAGAGAACGGCACCGGCCAGGGGCTGGGCGCCAGGACGAAGAGCTGGCTCAAACGCAAGTCGTACGTCGTGCAGCTGGCGGCGCAGTGGCTGTGGCAGCAAGA